>JAZBPL010000145.1:0-21554 GCA_036351635.1 Desulfotignum sp. | reverse complement strand
GGAGAAAATCCATGAACGGTATCAAAACTGCGGTATGCCGGTTTCAAAGAGATACCGGCACTGTGCAGAAAGCGGTTGCGCTGGCCGATGCGTTTGCACATCTGCCTGGAAACGCCAAAGTGGTGATCAAGCCCAACATTGTCGCATGGCTCAACGGGCCGTTTCCCAAATGGGGCGTGATCACAACCTCTGTCATCATGGAGGAGACGGTTCGCCTGCTCAAAGATTACGGGATAAATGATATCGCCATTGTGGAGGGCAGCCTTCAGATGACTCCGGAAGATACCCATATCGGGGAAAAAGCCTTTGCAGGTCTGGGGTATCTGAAGCTCAAGCAAAAATACGGGGTAAAGCTGCTGGATGTATGGAAACGCCCCTTTGAAACGGTGGATATCGGCGATGGGATGACCCTCAAGGTCAATACCGATCTGATGGCATCGGATTTTCTGGTAAATCTGCCGGTATTGAAAACCCATGCCCAGGTCAGGGTCAGCCTGGGCATCAAAAATCTGAAAGGGTTTCTCAACGTCAGTTCCCGGAAAAAATGTCACAGTGCAAACCTTGAAAAAAATCTGGATTACATGATCTCACGCCTTCCCGGTATGATACCGCCCTCCGCCACCATTATCGACGGGATTTACAGCCTTGAAAGGGGGCCGTCCTTTGACGGGAAACCCCGGAAAACCGATCTGGTGATTGCATCGTCTCACCCGGTGGCCGCGGATCTGGTGGGTACCAGGGTACTGGGCCATGATCCGGATGACATTCCCTATCTGAAGCAGGCCGCAGCAGATGCAGATTTGTCATCCGATCTGTCAGGGATATCGGTGATGGGGGAATCCATTGCTGATGTGGCTGCCTTTCACCAGTTTACCTTTCCCTATAACGCGGACAATACCCTGCCCCTGGGCATGGAAAAAATGGGAATCAAGGGGCTGGCATTTCATAAATTTGATGCAACCCTGTGCACCTATTGCTCGCCGTTGATCGGCATGCTGCTGACCATCATATCCATGTCTTATAAGGGGAAACCCTTTGATTCGGTGGAGTTTCTGACCGGCAAGCGCCTGCGGCCTTCTCCCGGCATGAAAAAAAGTATTCTGGTGGGGCAGTGCATGTGCACCCGCAACAAAAACCATGACGGCCCCCAGGAAGTTATCAAAATTACGGGGTGTCCCCCGGATCCGGTCCAGGCTGCTGCCGCTCTGAACTCCATCGGCATCCGTGTGGACCCCTCTGCTTTAACAAATTTTGAAATGGCAGGGGCGGTTATGATGGAGCGGTATAAAGACCGCCCGGAATTTGATGCTTCTTATTATACCATATAAAGGGGGCAGACATGGCCAGGTTTCTCAGTACCCGGAATATCCGTTTTTTGATCACCGAGGTGTTCGATGCAGGCGCTTTAACGGCATACCCTTACTATGACCGGCATACACCCAAAATGTTTGATATGGTCATTGATGAAGCGGTTACGCTTGCCACACAGTTGATGTATCCGGTTTTTGCAGACATGGACCGGCATCCGCCGGTGCTGGAAAACGGACAGGTGAAAGTGCACAGGGCCGTAAAAAAGATCATGACAGAATTCGGAAAGGGCGGATGGATCGCGTCCGGATTCCCTGAAGCCCACGGCGGAGAACAGATTCCCCTGGTTATCCGGTCGGCGGTCAGCTTTGTTTTTGCCGCATCCAATTATTCTGCCGCTGCCTATCCCGAACTCACCGCCGGCGCAGCAGAACTGATCACCTCTTTTGGCAGCCGGCACCTGATCGATACTTATGTGCCCCCCATGCTGGCCGGCCGGTGGCAGGGCACCATGGCCCTGACCGAACCCCAGGCAGGCAGTTCCCTGTCCGACATCTCCACCACGGCTTTCCAAGATGCCGGCGGGCGGTTCAAGATCAAAGGGGTCAAGACCTTTATATCTGCCGGAGACCATGACGGGGTCGAGAATGTGGTGCACCTGATGCTGGCCAGAATTGAAAATGCCCCCATTGGTGCCAAAGGTATTTCCCTGTTCGTGGTGCCGAAGAAACGGCTGGATGCCCAGGGAAATCTGGTATCCAATGATGTCACCACTGCATCCATTTATCATAAACTCGGTTATCGGGGAACCCCTGCTGCAGAGCTGTCCATGGGAGAGAAAGATAATTGTTTTGGGTGGCTGATCGGGAAAGAAAACAAAGGCCTGGCCCACATGTTCCAGATGATGAATGAAGCCAGGATTCTTGTGGGCCTGGCTTCATGCGCTATTGCATCGGCCGCTTATCATGCAGCCCTGGATTATGCACAAAACCGCCCCCAGGGCAGACCTGTCACCCAGAAAGATCCCACTGCGCCACCGGTTCCTATCATTGCCCATGCCGATGTCAAACGCATGCTGCTGTTTCAGCGGTCCATTATTGAGGGTGGGTTGTGTTTGATTCTCCAGTGCGCCAAGTATGCGGATTTGATACGGGTATCCTCTGGGGAAGAAAAGGAACGGTATCAGCTGCTGCTGGATCTGCTCACACCGGTGGCCAAGGCATTTCCGTCGGAATTCGGGTTTCTGGCTGCCAGCAGTGCCATACAGTGTTTCGGGGGATATGGGTATTGTGAGGACTTTCCAGTGGAGCAGTATCTGCGGGATATCCGGATTCAGGCCATCCATGAAGGTACCACCGGTATTCAGGGAATGGACCTTCTGGGCCGGAAACTGGTCATGAAAAACGGCAGGGCCGGCATCCTTTTTTTAAAAGAACTGGATCACACCATTCAGGCGGCACAACCATTTTCCGGACTGACATATGCGGCCCAGGCCCTGACAGATGCCAAAAAACTGCTTGAAACCGTGGCCGGAGCCCTTTTAAAAATAGCCGGAAAGGGAAAAATCGATGCCTTTTTAGCAGATGCCACCCTGTTTCTGGAATTTTTCGGACTGATTGTAATTTCCTGGCAGTGGCTGATCCAGGGGGTCGCTGCAGAAAAAGCCCTGGCTGCAAACCCTTCCAGAAAAGAGGAACGGTTCTACCGGGGCAAGCTGTTTGCCATGCACTATTTTTTCAGATATGAACTGCCCAAAATTCATTGTCTGTCTGTACGGCTCATGGATGGCGATCATCTGACCCTGGAAATGGATCCTGCATATCTGATCGATTATTGAGCTGCCGGATCATGTAATCGTTCAGTGCTTCCTGGACTGTTCTTGCGGCAAGGCCGGCACAGTGCATGTCTTTTTCCGGTAATCTGCCGATGGTTTCCAGGACCTTTTTATCCGTAATGTCGGTGAGTTCATCCGGATTTTTTCCCAGGGTCAGTTCGGCAGCAAAGGAACCGCTGATGGAACTGGAGGCGCAACCATTTGTGACATAGGAGGCGTGAGATACCCGGTTGTTCTTAAACTTCAAAAAGATTTCCATGGTATCCCCGCACTCCCCGGTAACACGGCCATGGCCGTCGGGGTTTTCCATCCGGCCGGTGAATCTGGGGTTTTGCCACCGAAGGAATCCTTTTTCACCAAGGGCCTGCCTGGCTTCTTCGAAAATTTCGTTCTGGAGATTATCCAGAAAGGCGTCCAGTTTGTCCATGATCAGAACGCTTTACCACAGCAGCTTCCGGGTCCTGCGCATCCAGAGGCCTGTCCCGGTGCCGAGCCGCAGCAGGCGGTATCTCCCAGTCCTGGTTTTCTCATTTTAGCCGGTCCGGACATGGTGGAATGGGCTGATATCTGTTTGTTCAGATTGGTGCTTCCGCAGGCGGTGCATTTAGGTTCATCCCCGGTATTGGCGATGAGCAGTTCGCTGTTCCGGCCGCAGTCATTGCATATAAAATCAAATAAGGGCATGGGATCTATCCTTTAACAATCAGTCTTTTTTCCATTTGTTGATACCGTCTCTGATATTGATATGCAAATCATATGCCCTTTTGGAATGAAAATAAAAACAGCTTTGAATATCTATGATTAAAGACAGTTAACAATAGGGTTGTTTAACGGATAGTTTTCTTGCGGAATCCGGAATCGCAGGAATGCGACCTGTGAAGGCGCAGAAGGCAGCAACCGTTCGTTTCAACTTTTAAAAATACTTGACATATATTTCGAATCTATGTCAAGTATTTTGCTTTTGACGGCTATATTCGTTGTATAGACCAAAGGCAGGCATTCCAATATGGGAAAACATTAACAGCAGAGAAAATTCACAAACAGCCCTGCCGAAAAAAGATATCAGAAGTATAAAAGCCAACCAAAGAATGCAAGGTAAAAAACCGTGAAACACATTGATTTGAACTGTGATATGGGAGAAAGTTTTGGTGCCTATACCATCGGCATGGATGCAGAGGTCATGGACCATATCACCTCGGCCAATATCGCCTGCGGGTTCCATGCCGGAGATCCCCTGGTTATGGACCGCACCGTGAAACTGGCAAAGGAAAAAGAGGTGGGCATCGGCGCCCACCCGGGATATCCCGACCTGCCGGGATTCGGCCGGCGGCACATGGCCTGTTCGGAAACTGAGATCCAGCAGTATGTCATCTTCCAGGTGGGGGCGCTTCAGGGTTTCTGCCGGGCCCACAGGACAAAACTGCAGCATGTCAAGCCCCATGGCGCCCTATACCTGGATGCGGTGGAAAATGACACCATTGCCCGAGGCATTGCCAAGGGAATTTTGGCCGTTGACCCGGACCTGCTTTTTGTGGCCCTGGCAGGGAAAAAAGGGGATACCATGCGGCGCATGGGGGCGGAGCTGGGGCTCAAGGTTGTGTATGAAGCCTTTCCGGACCGGGCCTATACCCCAAAAGGGACCCTTGTGCCAAGAAGACAGCCCGGGGCGGTTATCTCTGATCCGGATGCAGTGGCACAGCGGGCACTGGACATGGCCAATGGATATGTCTTGGCTGTTGACGGCAGCCGCATAGATCTGGAAGTGAATTCTTTGTGTGTACACGGGGACAACCCGGCTGCCGTGGCACTGGTGAAAAACATCAGAAACATTCTGAAAACCCATGGGATTCAGGTGAATCCCATGGGGGAGAATCAGCGCTATGACCCCACAGGTGTATGACAGACCGGTCTGCCGTTTAGCCGGTGACAGAGGATTCCTCGTGGAATTCGGTGACGGCATTGACCCCCGGGTCAATGCAAAGGTGAGGGCCATGGCAAAGTCCCTGGAAAACAATCCATTTTCTGGCATTCTGGAAGTGATTCCTGCCTACCGCTCCCTGCTGTTTATCTATGACCCTGATGTGACGGACCCGGACCGCCTGGGCTCACTGGTGGATAGCCTGGATGACACCAGGATTGCCCTGGATGACCAGGCATGCAGGGTGGTGGAAATTCCGGTGTGCTATGGGGGAGACTTTGGTCCGGATATCTGCAATATCCAGAAAAAATCAGGTTTGACCAAAGAACAGGTGATCCAGGTGCATGCGGCCCCGGAATACCGGATCTACATGATAGGGTTTACACCGGGGTTTGCGTTTTTAGGGGGACTTGACAAAAGGCTGTTCTCCCCCCGGCTGGACACTCCCCGTACGCATGTGCCAAAGGGATCAGTGGGCATCGCCAACAATCAGACCGGCATCTACCCCATTTCCAGCCCGGGTGGGTGGCAGATCATCGGCCGAACCCCCCTGAACCTTTTCGCACCCCAAAAAAAAGATCCCTTTCTTTACCGGGCAGGGGATAAGATAAAATTTGTGCCCATATCCGAATCTGAATATGACCGGATGGCCCAAAAGGAGACCCACGCATGAAGGCATTTGAAGTGCTGGTCCCCGGCGGTTTTACCACGGTTCAGGACAAGGGACGGTTCGGATTTCAGCATATGGGGGTGCCTGTCTGCGGGGTTCTGGACACCTTCGCCTGCGACGTTGCCAACCTGCTGGTGGGCAACAACAAAGATCAGGCAGTGCTGGAAATTACAGTCATGGGCCCGTCCCTCAAGTTTCTTTCACCCATGGACATTGCCGTCACAGGTGCGAAGATGAATATGACCCTGAACAAAATGCCGGTGGATCAGTGGCGTTCCATCCGGGTGAAGCCCGGTGATGTATTGACCATTTCCCAGATCCAGTCCGGATGCCGGGCCTGCCTGGCCGTTACCGGCGGAATTAAGGTGCCGTCTGTCATGGGCTCCTGTTCCACTTATGTGGGCGGCGGTTTCGGCGGATTCATGGGCAGGCCCCTAAAGGCCGGCGATATCCTGGATGCCCATGGCGGAGATCTGCTGGCCCGGGAGCGGGTGGTGCCGGAAACCATGATTCCGGACTATCCGTCCCATGTGCTGCTGCGTGCGGTTCCCGGCCCCCAGGATGATTTTTTTGACCAGGGACTGACCATTTTGTTCACCACCCGGTATATGGTGACCCCCAAGGCAAACCGCATGGGATACCGGCTGCAGGGAGATAAAATTCCCATCAAACCGGGCATGCCCAAAAGTATTGTGTCAGAACCCTCTCTCCCCGGCAGTATCCAGATTCCGGCGGATGAACAGCCCATTATCCTGCTGGTGGAGCAGACCGTGGGAGGGTATGCCAAAATCGCCACCGTGGTCTCCACGGATATTTCAAAGTTAGCCCAGGTCATCCCGGGTTACACGATTTCTTTTGAAAGAATTGAGCTGAAAACCGCCCACCAGATCTATCATGATGAAAAGAAAAAACTGGCAAAGCTCCTGGCGTGCATGTAATGCCAATACAACCGGGCATCCATAAGATTCAGCCTGGATGAAGAGATAATTACAGTATATATGTGCTGGTTTTCGCCTTTCTGACACCTGTGATGGTATGGCTTCTGACTGGGTTAATGATAACGCGGCAGTCTGCGGACAGCTGTTTATCCCGCTGCAAAGAACCACTGGGCGCCCAGAAAAACCACCATGCCCAAGACAATAGTCAAGAGCAGGTTTTTAAATCCCCCGCCGATGATACAGGCGGCAATGGCACCAATGAGATAGGGATTATTCAGGTTCAGATCAAGGGTTTTTCCGTCCGGCATCAGCACAGAGGGCACAATGATGGCTGTGAGTACAGCAGGCGGCACATAACCCAAACCCTTTTCAAACAGTCTGGGAAACTGCATCCGCCCGGAAACAGGAAAAAGAATATAGCGTATGCCAAAGGTTACTGCAGCCATACCTGCAACCATATAGATCTCAGATAATTGTATGCCGTTACCAAACATGGTTATTTCCCCTTTTTTCTGTCAGGGAAAAGTTTTTCACACACCACCCCGGCTGTAACACCGGCAAGGGCAGCCACCATCAAACCCAGCTTGTGGGGAAGACCCTGGGCGGCAATGGAAACCGTTCCGGCTGTGACCACCGCTGCCCACATGGGTTTTGAAACCAGATACGGGATGACAATGCCGATGAATGTGGCAGGCATGGCAAAATCAAGTCCCCACCGGGATATTTCCGGAAAGGTTTTTCCTGCTGTAAGACCGATCAGGGTGCACAGATTCCAGTTGAGGTACATGAAAACCATGGATCCCAGGTTGTAGTAATGCTTGTTACTTACACCATCATGTTTGCTGTACCGGGTGACGGCCACGGCAAAGGTTTCATCGGTCAAACCAAAGGCCAGTAGCATTTTCCAGGCATGGGGCAGGTGTTTATAAAAAGGCACCATGGTTGCGCTGTAGAGCATGTGGCGCAGGTTGACCACAAAGGTGGTGACAACTATCATGGGCCACGGGGTGCCTGAGGCTGCCAGGCCCATGGCCACAAACTGTGCAGATCCTGCAAAAACAAACAAGGACATTCCCATTGCGGCACCAAAGGAAAGCCCGGCCGTGTCAGCCAGTGCCCCGAAAATTATGCCGAAGGGCACCGCACCCACAATCAGCGGAAAGGTGTCCTTTGCCCCTGCAAAAAACAGTGACAACAAAGGATGCTTTATCCGGGAGGGTGTATCAGGTCTGCTCATCACATGTTCCCTCTTGTTCCTGGATCTATACTGCCTTGCATCACCGGGCCATATGCTGCCACCCGCCGCCCAGGGCTTTGTACAGGCGCACCAGGTTGGCGCTCACCGTGCCCCGGCTTTGGGCCAGCTGGTCTTCAAAGGAAAGCAGGGACCGCTGGGCATCCAGCACATTGCTGAAGTCCACCAGCCCGGCCTGGTACTGGTCTCTGGCAATGCGGTCGGCGTTTCTGGCTGCTGCTGTAGCCTTGACCAGGGAATCGCGGCGCAGCTGTTCCTTGGCAAAGGCAAGAATCGCATTTTCAATCTCTTCCCTGGCTGTCAGCAATGCGGCCTGGTATTCGATCATGGCCTGTTCCTGGCGGGCGGACTGTGCGGCAACAGCCTGCCGGATCCTGCCACCGTCAAAAAGCCGCCAGGAAACCCGGGGACCGATCCCCCAGAACCGGCTGGAGCTGTTGAAAAAATTCCCGACGGACAGGGCTTCCAGACCAAATGTGCCGGACAGATGAAATTGCGGATACAGGTCTGCCATGGCCACTCCCACCAGGGCGGTTTCCCGGGCCAGGACACGTTCTGCCCGGCGGATATCCGGGCGCTGGCGCAGTGTGCGGGCAGGTATCCCCATGGCCACTTCCAGGGGAATGCAGGGAATGGCACGGTTTTCAATCAATGCTTCATGCAGGCTACCGGGGGATTTGCCCACCAGTACGGCCAGCCGGTTGGCGGTCCGGCCAAGCCCGTCCAGCAGCAGTGGAATCTGGGACCGGGTCTGTTCCAGAATGTATTGGGACTGGTGCACGGGCAGTTCTCCGATCAATCCCGCATTGAACCGGGACAAATTGATTTCATAGGTTTCTTTCTGGACTTCCAGGTTTCCCCGGGCCGCAACCAGCCGTTCCTGGAAGGTGCGCAGTTCCAGATAATTGAGCGCCACTTCCGCCTGTAAACTGATGAGAACGGCGTTCAAGGCCTCCTGACGGGTTTCCACCTCAGCCAAAGCTGCCTGCTGGGAACGCCGGATCTTACCGAAGATATCCAGTTCCCAGGCAGCATCAAAACCGGCATGAAAAAAACCGCTTGCAGTCCCGGTCCCGGTTTCTTCACTGCTCTGCTGCCGTTGGATCAGGCCGGTGCTGTCCAGGACCGGATAATCACCTGCCTGGCTGATGCCGTAAAGTGCCCGTGCTTCCTGAATTCGGACCACTGCTTTCTGCAGATCCAGGTTGCCGGCTGCCGCATGTTTAATCAACCGGGTCAGCTGGGGATCTTTAAATAATTTCCACCAGGCAGCGTTATCCTGTGATACGGTTTCTGAAACTGCCAGCCCGCCGGCCATTTCGGTATGCCAGGTGTCAGGAGCGGGCAGTTCTGGTGTCTGAAATTCAGGACCCACTGCAGCACACCCGGACATGATTATCAGCACCAGTATTATTGCCGGACAGACAATAAGGGTAAATGCATTGGGGGAAAATCCGGTTTTAACACAGGTGTCTGTTTTCAAAAAACAATGCATATGCTGTATTACCTCTCTTCTTTGGTTTGTGTTTCTGAAGGAGCAATGTCCAGCTTATACTGCTGCTCTCCTGCCAGCCGCCGGGCCCGGCCTTTTTCACTGATGGTCTGAAAAATAAAATACAGGGCCGGGATCAGAAAAATGCCCAGAAAGGTTGCCACACACATGCCGGAAAAAACGGCGGTACCGATTGCCCGGCGGCTGCCGGCCCCGGCCCCGGTAGCGATGAGCATGGGAACCAGTCCGAAAATAAAGGTCAAAGATGTCATGAGCACCGGCCGAAACCGGATGGCCCCGCCGGTCACAGCTGCCTCTGCAATGGAAAGGCCGGCCAGCCGCTGGCCCCTGGCAAATTCAACAATAAGAATAGCATTTTTCGCTGCCAGACCCACCAGCAGCACCAGACCGATCTGGGCGTAAATGGATAAGGGCATTTCAAGCAGCCATAGGCCCCCTAAAGCCCCCAGGGTTCCCACCGGTATGGTCAATACAATGGACAGGGGCAGGTTCCAGCTTTCATACTGGGCCACCAGGAACAGATAGGCAAAGACCAGGGCCAGGGCAAAGAGCCAGACGATCTGGCCACCGGTGTGTTTTTCCTGGTATGAGAGGGCAGACCATTCATAGCCAAAACCAGGGGCAAGTTCCTTTGCAGCCACCTCTTCCATGGCGGCCATGGCCTGTCCGGACGAAAACCCCGGGGCGGCATTGCCGTTGAAATCCGCACTGGTGAACTGGTTATACCGTTTTATAAGCTGGGGTCCCAGAACAGTGCGCAGGGTCACCAGGGTAGAAAGGGGAACCATTTTCTGGTCATTGCTGCGCACATAAAGACGCTTGATATCTTCTGCCGTATCCCGGAAGGGTCCGTCTGCCTGGACCTTGACCTGGTAGGTCCGGCCCCCGAGATTGAAGTCATTGACATAGGCAGATCCCAGGTGGGCCTGAAGGGTTGAAAAAATTCTTGCCACCGGCACCTTGAGGTATTCCGCTCTGGTCCGGTCCACATCCACAAAAATCTGGGGGGTATCTGCCGTGTAGGTGGTGAATACCTGGTCCAGTACCGGGTCCTGGTTGGCAGCCATCATCAGGTTAAGGGCCATCCCGAACAATTCTTTGGGATCCTGCCCTTCTCTGGCAAGCAATTGAAAGGTGAAACCGCTGCTGGCGCCCAGTCCTGATATGGGAGGGGGCACAAAAGCAAAGGCATTGGCATCGGACAAGGCTGCCAGTTTTCCCTGGGCCTGGCCCACAACAGCATCCAGATGCTGGTGCGGCAGGCGCCGTTCATCCCAGGGTTTGAGAATTCCAAGGGCAAATCCGACATTATCGGCATTCCCGCTGAGCAGGCTGAAACCTGACACCCCGATCATGTTGGCCACCCCGTCGATGCTGCGTATTTCTCTGGTGATGTCATCGAGCACCGCAGCGGTACGTGACAGGGAAGCAGACTGGGGCAGCTGCACATTGATAAGGAAATATCCCTGATCTTCCGAAGGAAGAAAACTGGTGGGTGTGCTGTTAAACAGCATGGCAGCACCCGTTATAACCCCGGCAAACAACAGTATGGGAACCACCAGCCATCGGATCATCCAGGCGGACCCTGCGACATACCCTTTGCGGCTGACATCAACCAGACTGTTGAACCAGGCCAAAGGACCGCTTGCAGACTGCCGGTGCTGTGTGAGAAAGGTGGCACACAGGGCCGGACTCAGGGTCAGCGCGCAGGTGGCGGAAAGCAGTACAGCACTGCACATGGTCACGGCGAACTGGCGGTACAGCTGGCCGGTGATGCCCGGCATGAACGCCACCGGCACAAACACGGAAAACAGCACCAGGGTAGTGGAAATGATGGGACCAACCACCTGGGCCATGGCTTTTTTTGTGGCCGCAGGCGCGGGCAGATTTTCTTCATGCATGACCCGGTGCACATTTTCCACCACCACAATGGCATCATCCACCACCAGGCCGATGGCCATGATCAGGGCAAACAGGGTGATGGTATTGGCATTGTATCCCAGGGCCATGAGTATGGCAAATGTACCGATCAGGGAGACCGGGATGGCCACGGCCGGGATCAGGGTGGCCCGCCAGTTCTGGAGAAAGGCAAAAATTACCGCAATAACCAGCAGGGTCACCAGAGACAGGGTTAAAATGATTTCATCAATGGCCGCAGACACATACCGGGTGGTGTCCAGAATGATTTCATAGGCCACATCTTCGGGCATGGCTGATTCCAGGTTTTTGAGTTCGGCCCGGACATTTTCCATGGTTTCCAGGGCGTTGGCATCAGATGCCCGGTAGACGGCCAGGGTGGCGGCAGGGTTACCGTTGAGAATGGATTCGGTGGCATAGGACTGGGCCGCCAGTTCCACCCGGGCCACATCCCTGATCCGCACCAGCCCCCCCTGATTGTTGGCCTTGACAATGATATTTTCAAAATCCGCCACCTGGACCAACCGGCCCTTGGCACGCAAAGAAAACTGCACCGACTGCTTATTTTCAAGGGGTTCCATGCCCACAGCCCCCAGTGACGCCTGGACATTCTGGGTCCGGACGGCAGAGATGATGTCATCCGTAGTCAAACCCAGGGCTGTCAGACGTTCAGGATTCATCCATATCCGCAGGCTGTATTCTTTTTCACCAAAGATCATGGCATCACTGACCCCGTTGATCCGGATCAGGGCATCCTTGATCTGGTCGCTGATATAGTTGCTTAAATACAGCATTTCCTGGGATTTGTTCGGAGAAAAAAAACTGATGGCCGCCATCATGTCACCGGAGCGCTTGCGCACACTGATGCCCTGGGCCACAACCTCTGCCGGCAGTTTGGGAGTGGCCAGCTGAATCCGGTTCTGCAGGTTCACCTGGTTGATATCCGGATCACTGCCCACCTCAAAGGTGACCCGCAGGGAATAGCTGCCGGTATTGGAACTGGTTGATGACATGTAAAGCATGTTATCCACCCCGTTGACTTCCTTTTCCAGGGGGGCGGCCACGGTCTGGGCCAGCACTTCAGAGCTGGCGCCGGGGTAAAAGGCAGACACCGTAATTTCAGGTGGGGTGATTTGCGGGTACTGGGCCACGGGAATGGAAATAAGGGCCAGAAAACCCGCCAGGGTGATGACAATGGATATGACCCCTGCCAGGCGGGGGCGTTGGATGAAAATATTGGAAATCATGGATCAGTTCTCCAGTTCAGCAGGAACCGCATCCACCTGCTGTCCGGGCTGCACCTTCTGGATGCCGCTGACAATCACCCGGTCGCCGGGGGCCAGCCCTGATTCCACCGCCCACATCTGGTCCAGGGCAGGGCCGGTTACAATGGGCTGTCTGGTGGCAATGCCGTTTTTGACAACCAGTACATACCGCCCATCCTGATTGACCAGGACGGCAGACTGGGGCACCACTGGCAGCAGCTTTGACGCTGCCGCTTTGACCTGGACCGTGACATACTGCCCGGGAAGAAGCCAGCCGTCCGGGTTGTTGAACTGTGCCCGGACCGTAATGGTTCCGGTGGCGGCATCCACCCGGTTGTCAACAAATATTACCCTGCCCTGCTCAGCATAAAGGCCGGTACCGGGCAGGATCAGGTGCGGGACCAGCAGGCGTGCGTGCGGTCTGTCCATCTCCTTTATTGCTTTCTGCACAGCGGTGAAATCATTTTCACTGATGGCATAGGCCACCCGGACAGGATCTGTCTGTACAATGGTTGCCAGAACCCCGGATGCCGGATTCACAAGGTTGCCCCGGGTATAGGCGGTTCTGCCGATACGGCCGGAAATCGGCGCCTGTATGGTGGTATAGGCCAGGTTCAGTTTACTGGTGTCCAGGGCGGCATTGGCAGCTGCCAGGTTTGCCCGGGCTGCCAGTTCGGCTGCCACGGCATTGTCCATGTCCATGGCGGAAATGCTCTGGCGGCTTACCGACTGCAGGCGTGTCAGATGGCTTTTGGCCCTGCTCAGTTCCGCCTCAGCCTGGGCCACCCGGGCCTTTTCCAAGGCCACTTTTGCAGCATAGCCGTCCTGCTCAATGCGGTAAAGGACCTGGTCTTTTTTGACATAATCCCCTTCTTTGAAACTCACCTCTTCCAGAAACCCTTCCACCCGTGCCCGCAAATCCACGCTTTGTATCGCTTCCACATGGCCCACATATTCGTCTGCCGGCACAATATCCTGTTCCGTGATGGTAATCACCCGCACCCGGGGTACAGGCGGTTCCTGTGCAATTACCCTGCCGGCTAAAAACAGGCAGCACAGTACCACAGTGAAGGGGATGATTTTTTCAGGCAGGTTTTTTTGCAGCATGTGATCAAAACTCCTTTATTGATAGTGCATCCCAGCAGGCCCGGGCCAAAGACTGCACCATATCATCATTCAGGGTGACCAGCCCGGCCAGAGAATCGCGCACCAGAAAAGTGGCCGGTCCGAAAATCAATGCCTGGTACACCGGCCAGGGCAGCTTTTTGACAGACCCATCCAGTTCACCGAAGAAAAATTTGCGCAGGGGATCAGGCAGGCTTTTTTTGTTTTCCTGGAGCATTTTCCCCCGTTTTTTTTCAAGGCCGTAGGGGGAGTAATAATATTGTTCCAAAAATCGAAATTCCCGGGGATGGGAATGCAGATAGTATATCAGCTGTGTCAGCATGCGGATCAGCTGATCACGGTCGGACAGGTCCGGATCAAATGAGGCTGCCAGCATGGTGGTCAAAGCCTGATCCACATGTTCAAAAACCGCATGCACCAGCTGGTTCTTATCCTTGAAGTAGCGGTAAATACTGCCCACCCCGACCCCGGCCATCTGTGCCAGGCGGGACATGGGGGCGGAATGAAATCCGTTTTCCGCAAACAGGTGCAAAGCTGCTTCCAGGATCTGGTCTGACTTGTTTTTTGGGGGTGTCTCCATCATATTTCCTGTTCGGAATGAATATTCAGTCCCAAAATATATAGGTCAAGCCGTTCCCTGTCAACTAGAAAATGCATCCCTGCCATTTTCTGCTCCGTTGTTCTTTTAAAAGGCCCGGTCAGGCGATGCATCAGGCAAAGCATTTGCCATCTTGACCAGCGCTGTTTTTCCGCTATAATATATTGATGTCATTGCGCCGCCTTGAACAGATCGCCGGTTTTTCCAAACTGCCCCTGGACAGCCAGAGGTGGCTGCAGGACCTGTCACAGGCCCACGGGTTTTCCCTTCAGCAGCTCCGGTTTCTGGTGGAATACAGCCTGGACCTGATCTGCTGGGACATGGACGGGCTTGAACGGTTTTACTGCCCCGAAGTTGCGGGAAAAGCCACCGGAAAACAGGCGGCGGCAAAGATATTATCCCAGCTCACATCCGGGTATGAGGCAGTGAAAAATTCCCTGAAGCCTTACCCGGCCGGGCAGGGGTCTGCCCCCGGGGAAACCAGGTTCCCTGCAGAACAGATGGTGCAGACAGACCTGAAGGGGGCTGTCATGGGCAAATGCCCGGTGGCGTCGGAAAAGACCCGGTGCTGCAACCTCAACACCCTGGATGCGGTCCATCAGTGTGGATTCGACTGCAGCTACTGCTCAATCCAGTCCTTTTACCACGGCAACCAGGTCCGGTTTGTCCGTGACCTGGCCCGCCATCTGGAGGGGCTGACACTGGAAAAAGAGACCCCGGTCCATATCGGAACAGGCCAGTCATCTGATTCATTGATGTGGGGGAACCGGTTCGGCCTGCTGGATAACCTGACCCGGTTTGCCGCAACCCACCCCCGGGTAATTTTGGAGATGAAATCCAAAAGCAGCCGGATCGGATATTTTCTGACACATCCGCCACCGTTCAACATGGTGTTCACCTGGTCCTTGAACACCCCTGCAGTGATCACGGCTGAGGAAAAGGGCACCGCTCCTTTGGAAAAGCGGATTCAAAGTGCCAGAAAACTGGCGGACCGGGGAATTCCCGTGGGGTTTCACTTCCACCCCATGGTCTGGTACAAGGGATGGGAAGCCGACTACAGGGCTGTTGTATCCCGGCTGACAGAAGCCTTTTCCCCCGAAGAGGTGGTCATGGTTTCCATCGGCACCCTGACATTCATCAAACCGGTGATCAAACGGATCCGGGAACGCATGGCAAAGACCACGATTCTCCAGATGCCCATGGAAGCATGCGCCGGCAGATTCAGCTATCCCTTTGAGATCAAAAACGCCCTGTTCTCCACCCTTTTCCAGGCATTTCCCGACACCTGGAAAACCGCGGTGTTCTTTTATCTGTGCATGGAGGATGTGGATCTGTGGGAACCGGTGTTTGGCCGATCCTACCCCTCCAACGAAGCGTTTGAACAGGATATGCTCCGGTCCTACCAGGAAAAAATTCAGGCTGTCCGGCAGAACCGGCAGGCCAGATCTTTTCAATCAGGGCTGATATGATCGGACATCTCGGACAGGTTGATTTCCTGCCGGCCGTGTTTTTCAATTTTTAAGGCCCGGTTTCGAAAGTCCTGGTCATCAATTTTTCCCTTTACCCAGTCGTGCCAGACCTCTTTTTGGGAGGTGACCACAGCATCAAATTTCCGGGATAAATCGAACTTTTCAACCGCGTCATCCGCAATCCAGACACAGTAATTACATTTTTTCTCGCCATTTTTGAGAATTTTAAAAAAATACCGGAAGGTCTCACTTCCCGGCTTTAATCCTTCCTGGATCTCATAATTCTTATAGGTCCACTTTTCCTGCATGTTGCCCTCCCATGTAAAAAATTGCTGTTTGCAAAAAGCCAGATATATCCATACGATCAGAATTGGTAGTAGTATCACAGATACTGCACTGCAGTCAGGGCAGGCCCGGGAACTATTCCGGTAACCCTGGCGGCATCTGCGGTAAATTCTATCCCCCCACCAGTTTTTCCAGCACTTTTTTTTCGGTATCATCCAGTCCCAGCAGGTGAATCTCACGCAAAAGCTGTTCTCTGGTGCCGTTGCCCCCGGCATACCCGTTGAGACGGGCGGCGGCTGTTGAATTCACAACGTCGATCCGGTGTTTATAAAATGTATTGAGAAAATGGTTCAGGGCGGAATGTTTTAACAGGTATTTCTGGTGGTAATCCTCGGCAAGGGTGAAAGACTGCACCGGTATGATGTCGGTTTGAACGGTCCTGCCGGTGCGCTGTTCTATGGCCTTTTTGGATGCCACAGCCTGCTGCCGCTGTTTTTCGTTGTGGTAGAAGACGGCATTTTTATATTGTATGATCTTTGTCTGACGGGTGTAGGTGTGGCTCTCCCAAAAGATATCCAGCAACTGACGATAGGTGATCTTTTCCGGGTCAAAATCCACCTGCACTGTTTCGGTATGGTCACCCATGCGCCTATAGGTTGGTGCATTGGTGCTGCCGCCGGCATAGCCCACCCGGGTGCTGATCACGCCTTCGATAATCCCGAACCGGGATTCAATACCCCAGAATCACCCCAGTCCAAAAGAGGCGGTCTCAAAAACCGCCGGCCTGTTGCGGTCAATGGGCGCCAGGGTGGTGTCCGAAATATCACTGTCATTTCCCGCGTCATCCCTGGTCCTGGCATCGGCTGAAAAAGCCGGGAAAACCATGAATATTGATACCAGCATATATTTTAGCAGGGTTGCCATATGCCTATATTTCATTTTTCATTGTCCTTTTTTAGGAGATTATAAAAAAATAATAAGCATGGTTTGGGAAAAAGGCAATGATGATGAATATACGCAACACCAGAACAGCTTTCCGCAACGCTGCTGATCCGGATTTTGTTTTCAAAACAAGAGCAGTTATTACATGCAATTTTGTTATAGGATAAACGGGATTAATAATTTCGGATGTTTCAACTTTGTTCAATGGGTACAATAATATTTCAGAATCTTTACAAATACTGTGTTACGGTCCTATAATCTGAACATGTGGACAAGGTGCAAATACTGGCTCCCCCGCCTGATCATACTTGGCTTTGCCGTTTCCATGGTGATGCCTGCCCCCAAATTCATCGCTTCCATGGAAGATGCAGAATTCGTTGTCTGGGTATTACGACTGATCTGGGTCCTGGCATTTCCCGCCGGCTTTTTTGTGCTGCTGGTTCTGACAGACCTGTTGAGTAGGGAGTGAAAAACCTTGAGGCGGCGTATGTTTTTTGGGGGCGCGGCTGCGGCCCCTGTGATTCTGTTCTCCAGCTTTATGAAGAATCCGGTAAAAACTGGATTCCGAAGCAATAAACACCCCCTGGTCTGCAAGTTTCGGTACAATCTGCCCCGGGGGAAGGCTCCCATATCTGGGATCATGGCAAACCGACAGCACCTGTTCGATTTCCTTTTTTGTCAGCTTGTTGGATGGTTCAGGCCTTTTGGCTGTTGGTCGGCCATCCGCTTTAATCGTATGTTCACAGGTCCACCGCTGATATGTACGGGAACAGATACCAACGACCCTGCAGGCCGGTTCAAGACGTGCTCCGGCTTCCCTGGCTTCATTGATCAGCAAAACAGTTTTGCGGCGATCCGGGGCGCTGATCATTCGCCCTCTGGGTCCCCCCAGATCGCCTGGACTTTTTTTTGCAGCACCAACAGGGCAGCGGCTTCTGCAAGGGCTTTTTCCTTGCGTTTGAGCTCTTTTTCAAGCTGTTTGATCCGCTTCTGGTCCTCTTTCTGGCCGGCTTTTAGCTTATTGGCAACCTGTCTGTCCCAGTCATTGGCATTTTCACATGCCTGCCGCCATAGGATCACCTGCTCAGGGTATATCCCTTTTTTTCGGCAGTATTCTGCCAGCTCGAATTCATTCATTGCTGCGGTTTCCATCACGGCTGAGAATTTATCCCGGGCATTCCAGCCATTTGGCTCGTTGCTGGCATTCAGTAGTAAGATGCCTCTCTGCTGGGCTTCCTGGCGCCATTTATATAATGTGGATTCGCTGATGCCTTCTTCTATGGCCAACTGGCTGACTGGCCGTGCATGCGGTGGCATCATTTTTTTTAAAACTGCTTCCTTTCGTTCGGGTGTGTATTGCATGACTTTCATCCTCCTGTGCCTAAATAATAATGCATTTTAGTTCATGGGACAACTATCCTCACACAGGGGTATGCTAATCTCCCTCAATCAGTCTGCAAACCGGTCCTCCGCAGTCGGCAACCCGGCCAGTAAGGATCAGGTCATTGTTCTTGATCCTGCCTGATTCAACAAGGATGTAGACCGCCTTACTGCAGGATCCGCACCACACATTGCCAAGCAGCTTTGTTTGCATTGATGTGGGTATCTTGTCCCAGCGCTTGATTGCTGGGGCTGAGAAGAGGGTACGGTTTGGAATATCTTGACCAATCCTTTGTTATTTAAGGATTGTATTTAAATTGCATATGCCAGTGCGCAGTGTCGAAAGTCATGTAATGCTTCCGGCACAAGCCTATCTACATGCTGATCTGTCTCAACTCAACTTATGAATTGAATAGTAAGTTAGATGGCCTGGGCCTCCCTTCAACATCAAAGGAACACAGCTGTTTTGAAAGACCTGAATCTCGACGGTCTCCCCAGCCTGTAAAAAAACGACATCGCTGATGTTGGGCGCGTTATTGCCCACAAACCAACCAGCACTGGCTCCACCAACGGACGCCAGCGTGTCATTATAGATCTGATGATTGGTGCCGAAGGCATAGTGTGTGGTTTGGTTGTGGAAAATGGCAATTGAAGCATACGAATTGGAACCCCACCCGTAACAGTCTGAAATATCTTCATCAATGAGAAACTCGACTCGGGCGTTCACCTGATAGTAACCGGTTTCCCTGGCCGTAAAGACAGACGGTTGACCTGCCGATCCAAGTGTCATCTCACCGTGTTCATCATAAGTGATCGCATTGAATTCGACCCCGATCCAAAATCCGGGATCAATTACCTGTGAATCGCTTAAATGGACCCGTGCTCGGCTCTGATGGTTGAAGTCGATGATGCCTGAAGATTTTTTTTCCGGCCCGGATTCTGACCAGTCCGTACCGTGGACTCTAACCATCATTTCAGGAGAGTTATAAGCCTCACCTTTTAGATATCCTAAGGTGTCAGGAACAGCATTTCCTACTTCATGATAGGTTTCATGACAGATCTTAAAATCAAATGAGGCGGGATACGTGGCAGGAGGGAGTGGAAAATGTTGGTCAATTCCTAAAGTAAAATGATGCCTGTTGCCTCCTGATAAGTCGAGTATATAAGTAAGAGCCGCATCTCCATTGCCGTCCTGGTCAATATAGATCTGAGGCCTATGGTCTTCATCACCGGAAATATTAGTGTCGAAGTCATAAATATGCAGCAATGTTTCCGGTTTCTTATTGCCAATACAAACCCAAACATCTGGGTCATAAGTAGCTTCTTCTCCGGATGGATAAATGTAATTGCCATTTTCTGTCCAAACGTTTAAGATTTCGTGATCATGGTCGCTCGCAGCAAATGCACTGGAATCCAGGCCGTCAAGGAGATCCGCATCTATATTCGAACCGGCTCCATCATAGGCCAGTATCTCCGAAACAATCGCACCGTTTGCAATTTTGTCAGCGCTGACCGCTCCCGGAGCAATTTTGGTTTCACTGACGGCATTATCAGCAATCATTACATTCGAAACACCACCGTCGGCTATGCTTTCCGCGATGCCCGCCTTAATGGCAAATGCCGTGGAGGTGATCTGCTGCCGAGGGGTCAAAGATTCCCATCCAGTACCAGAGTTGAATATCTCAATTTCAAGATACAGGTCTGCATTGTCAAACACATCTTCCGGAAAAGGATCGTCAGAACCAAGGGACACATTGAATATCCCGTTGCTCACCTGGACGAGTTGTTGCTCGTTCCACAGATGGCTGCCTCCGGTTTCCGTGCTGAATAAATAGAAATTGATTAAGTAGAACCCGTTTAGAGGATTGCCAGTGTCATCGGACAGTTGGCCCTGATAGCTCATCTGCCTCGGGACGGCTGCCTGTAAGCCGGATACCCACCCCAACAGCAACCCAATCATAAGAAGTATTGCGATTTCATTTTTCCATTTGTCTTTCATCTTTCCTCCCCAGGTACACCAAAAAAAGTTGCCATATAATTTCCAAGGAATTCATAACCATCAGCAAGTTTGGATCTATCAAGTTCATAAATGGAGAATGTTGTAATCCCTTCTTCCAATGAAGAGTGGACAAAAGGGCCTTGTTTTTTCATAAAATCTGGAACCTGCGGTGCTTCCAGAAACTTTTCTGCTATTTCTTTAACACTTTCCGTCGGATAAGAGATCTTTGAAAATAGAATCATTGGAAACTCCTGTGATGAAATTTTGAAAAGATTTAAGAAAAACCAAGATATGCTCCCTGGATAAAACAGCTATCCAGGGAGCCAGGGTATCAGCAGTTTAAGGGGCGACTCCATCTTGAAATCTCCTTTGGCAAGAATTGATCAGTATCACAAGCAAAACACAGCAACCAATAAAAGATTTTGGACTTCAAGTGACAGTCAAGCTACAGATCAGAAGCAAAATAACATTTAGAAATATTAAGAATGATAATCAGCACAGAATTATACAGAACGTAACAACATCAGATTCTATTTTTGTTGAATATCAATGAAAATGTTTCTTGTCAATAAATGAACAAGCAAATTTTTGTGCAATTTTGTCCCAATGTCCAGAGAGTCCTATAGCAAGGCTGTCTATTTTTTTTGCAGCCACATAGAACAACACATATTTCTGTTGTGGTTTAAATTTATTGAGATTATAGTAACTTAACAACCTAAAAAAGGGAGGGTGGTATGAAAAAGATCATAGCTTTATTGACGGCGCTCTTTGTTTTGGGATTTGCCTCTGGCCCTGTAATGGCAAGATCTGGTCCTGCACCGAATTCAGGTGATGGTATCAGTGATGGAAGTGGTATGGAAGGTGGTCCTAACAGTGGCAATGGGAATGCCCCTGGTCCCGCACCCAGCTCAGGAGATGGTAACCCTGATGGCAGTGGTATGGATGGTGGCAATGCTGCTGGGGGTGGACAGGGCTCTGCATCAAAATAGGTAATATCCAGAAACAGACTCAAATTCTTTCTCTATCAAAAACAAAGCCTGGCCCAGAGACTATTCTTGATCAAAATTTATAAACAGATTGCAGATATAGCACCACAAGCCCTGACCAACCACCGGGAAACCTTCAATTTGTTTTATCT
>JAZBPL010000144.1:0-18727 GCA_036351635.1 Desulfotignum sp. | reverse complement strand
GCAGAAGGAGTCGTGTATAAATCACCCCACAGGGATTTGTTTGCGTGGGACACCTTTTGGCGAGTCGTGTATGTAAATTATGGGACAGGAATAAACGCCACACCAAAGTTTTTCATTTCATAAATGCAGATGCCGTCCACGGTAAGCGCTCCGTCCGCCACAACTTCATACCCGTCAGTCCCGGTGCCAGATTTCTGAACAACAGCACTCTCCCGGATATGGGTATGCACCTGGATCTGACGGTTGGAGGGAACGATCTGGCCCCGGTAGATCCATTCATGGGTCTGCCCTGAAATCAGCCGGGGGGTATAGGTTACGGGATCAATTCCATATTTTTTCACCAGAAAACACCGCATGGTCTGCAGAAAAGATTCAATCCCAAGAGATCCCGGACATACCGGGTCCTGGTAAAAATGGGCATCATAAAACCACTCTTCAGGATTGTTTTTTCTGGCTGCCCGGATATATCCTTTGCTGAATATGCCCCCGTCCATGTCCATCACATCAATGGTATCGATCATGCGCAGGGCTTTGGCCGGCATGCCGGTATCAGGGCTGGTGTGCAGGTCGTCCGGTGTCAGGGGGGCATCGTCTGTAAAAATCATGACCGGTTCCGGGCAGTGATCTGCAGCCTTTTTCAGATCAGGGTAAGGTGAGGCTGTTTCAGTGTCCGGAAAGTCGCCGGTATTGTGGCTATGTCTTGTGGAACTATTCTCTTGCCGGGAAGATGTGCTGCTTTGCAAAAAAGCAGCGGTGTTCTGCGGGGAAGAGATATTGTCCGTTACAAGCAGGCTTTTGCGGATGCCTTTTTGTTCAGCCAGGGCCTGGGCGGAAAAAAATCCGAAACTGGTGGTGCCCTGGTAAACCATCTGTCCCTTGTTGATTACCTGAAAGACAAAATTCTGGATGATCATGCCCCCGGCTGTGGAAACATCCGTCATTCGGGTGCGGATGGTCAGAGAGCCGGCATCTTTTGTTAGGTTGGCCTGTAACACAGCCTTTCCCCCCAGGTTGCGGAAATGCAGGCGTGCATCACTGTGCAGCGCAGATCCGGCATAGGCTGCCAGCCACCCGCAGGGCTGCAGCGCGATTTCAAGCAGGATGCAAAACGGCATGGTGTCGGTGCGGTTGGCTGCAAAATACCAGGCATCTTCCGGAACATCATACTGGGTTTCGATCCACCCGCCGGGCTGCATAACCCATTGGGCATGGTCGGCTGTCAGGACCCGGTCCATGAAAAAATAGGGGGGGCGGGGCAGTCTGGCAATCTGTCTTTCTTTGTCAAACACCGTGTATTTTTCACCGAACGCCGCAGAGGGGCTGCCTTCGGCAAATTCCAGAATGGATGGTCTGTCAAACAGGGGCAGGGGTTTGAATTTTTTGTGCAGTGTGCTGTCCACCACCGCCTCAAATCCAGTAATGCTCAACACAACCGTATTGTCTGCATCCAGAAAGGTGAAATAGCCTTTGATGCTGTGTTCTGTGTTTTCATTCACTGTGAACAGGATATGGATGCGCTTGTCATAGGCGGAATTGTCCTGGCTGCCTCTGTTGCGGGCATTTGTGTTTCCATTGTTCCCATTGTTTTGCGGGCGGTGAAAAGATGCATATATGCGCAGATTGGCAAAAAAGGCCGGCAGGCATACCTGGCCCCGGGTTTCCCAGGTCCAGATAATGGCGGCCTGGAAGGCTGCATCCAGCAGCAGGGGGTCTGTGACCCAGTTTTTTTGTAAAGGGGTTGTAAACCACTGGTCCGGCGGCGGGGCAGGGGATGCGGTTACGGCAATGCCTTTGCTGGATATGCCGGTAACAGCATCGATTGCCTGGAGGGCTTGACCGTGGAATAATATGGTTTCATAGGCTTTTTGGGCAGATATTTTGGCGGGCGCCAGGTCCATTCTGCCCCAGGCGGATATTACCGGCGGTTCCGGCAGGGTGTCTTTCAATATCACCGTGGCTGTGGTGTGGGTGTGTGCCTGTCCGCCGTCACCGGCCGATGTCAGGCTGGCCAGAGCGGTATACCCGGTGTCTGCAGGGGTACATTTTCCCAGGTTTACAGCCACATCTATCCGGCTGTCTTTGGGCCTGATCCCTTTGAGCAGCCGCATGTCATCGATGCCGGCAAACACCAGACCGGGGTTGTTTTTTTCCGCTGCGTGGGCCATCACCTCGGCCAGCAGGGCAAAAGGGACCACTGGTTCATGGTTGATCCTGTGGCTGTCAAGAACAGGCAGATTGTCCCTGCTGACGGCCAGTTCCGTCACCTGTGACAGCACTGGTGCTTTTTTCTCCTGATCCCGGCCCGGGGCCGTGATCACGATTTCCACAGGGTAAGGATCAGTATTTTCCATCTCCAGGAGCAGCTGGCTGCACCCGGCCGCAAGCGGAATCAGGCCCACCCCTTTTTTTGCAAATTCGCGCTTCAGACCGTCATGCACCATGCCCCCATCCCAGGGCCCCCAGTTGATGGCCAGGTACCTGCAGCCGGGATTTTTTTGGGCAAGGCGCCCTGCGGTTTTGTTGAGCACTTCATTGGCCATGGCATAATCGCACTGGCCCGGATTTCCGGTTCTGGCGGCAATGGATGAAAACAGTATCATATGTTTGAGTGGATCTGCTGCCGTGGCATCAACAAGGTTATGCAGTCCCGCCACCTTGGTGTCAAATACCCGGTTGAACTGCTCCGGTTTTTTTTCAGGGATCAGCTTGTCCTCCAGCACCCCTGCACCGTGAATAACAGCTGTTATCGGGCCGAACCGCTGCCTGATATCTTGCATGGTCCTGTGCAGGGCGCTGGTGTCACGGATATCAGTGGACCAGTAGGCAGCCTGTGCCCCATGGGACCGGATCAGGTCCAGTGTGCGGCGGATCTGCCGGCCGGCGCAGATGGCCTGGTATAGCTTTTCAACGTCTGCGGGTCTGGGTTTCTGTCCGGTAAATGCATGGGTGAGAATCGCTTTTTTCAACCGGGCCGGATCAGTGATATCCTGTGCCCATTGTGGTTCTTCAACAGGGGCTGGCGAACGTCCCAAAAGGGCGATGGCAGGTCTACAGGCTTTTGCCAGGGCAGCGGCACAGGCAGCGGTCACCCCTTTTGCGCCGCCGGAAATCACCACCACATCTTTGGCTGTCAGGCCTGGTTTTCCCTTTTTGACAGGGGACACCTTCAGGGCCGGGATCATGCAGTTGTCGCCGAAAAGTCCCATTTCCACGGCACCGTTGGTCATCATCAAAGCAGCAGCCGGTTCTGCAAGGGTTTTGCAGGCCTTCATGTCACAGGGCATGTCCAGGGCATGGCACAGAACATCCTGCCATTCCAGGCGGGCAGTTTTTGCAAGCCCTGCCAGTCCCCCGTATACCGGGTGGGTGGCAAATGCTGCGTCACCAAACCCAAAACTGCCTCCTGAAAAGCATATGGTCGTTAAAAATGCCCCTTTCTGCCGGGCAGATGCCATGAGGTGGACGGCATTTTTGTGGACCAGTGCAAAAGCACACTTTATAAAATCTGTGGCAGCTTCTGCATCACTGATGTTCCATTTGTCCTGGACAATAACGATGCCGGCAGCATCCGGCAGTTCCGGCATATTCTCAGAACCGATGTCAATCAGTTCTGCAGCAAGGCCCTGGTTTGTAAACTCTTTTTCAAGAAGCCGGGCAACACCGGGCTGGTCCCGGGTGATATAAATTTTTTTGTTTTCAGGTACCTGGATCCGGGACCCGTTAAAAAAACGGATCTGCTGGATGGGATATGGTGTCAGGACAATTTCCCGGCGGATCAGATCAGGTGGTTCTTTTGCATCTTTCGGCTGTTTCTCGGGTAAAAAAGGGTTTTTTTTTACCGGACCCTGTGTTTCAGGTGCGGTTTTTTCCAGAAAATGGACGATATCCTGTATGGTTTCGAGTTTGGCCATGGCCTCTCCGGACAGGCCGCCAGCCCCATCCCCAAGGGCCTGTTCCAGTCTGGACAAAATCTCCACCCGTTTGATGGAATCAATACCCAGGTCGGATTCAAGGTTCATGCCGGGTTCCAGCATCTCTTCGGGAAATCCGGTAAGTTCACTGATGGTATCCACCAGGATCTTTGTGATTTCCGGGGTCTGGGGGGCACCCCCCACCGGGGCTGCATCCGGACCGGGATCTGCTGCATTTTTTGAAGCAAAAAGCGTATCACCGCCTGGGGCAGATTCACCGTGTGTTTTTGTGTCAGCAGGTGGTTGTGTATTGGAGAGTGCCTGTGTGCTGCAGCAGTCAGCAGGTTGTGGCGCATGGGAGAGCGCTTGTGTGCTGCAGGCGGTTTGTGCTTCAAAGGTTTTATCAGTGCCGGAAATTTTTCCCGGGCCGGCATCCGGTGCCGGTGCCTGGGCTGCAATGGCCTGGCAGATGTCTGAGAGGGTCCGGACAGATCCGATGCTTTCCGTGGAAAGTCCGGTGGTGTCGGGCAGATGCTTTTCCAGTTCTGAGATGATCTCCACTTTTTTGATGGAGTCAATGCCCAGGTCGGATTCAATATCCATGGACGGTTCCAGCATCTCTTCAGGAAATCCGGTGAGCCGGCTTACGGTACCAAACAGAACCGCCTGGATGTCCGTCATACCGGATTTTGGCGCTGCCGCCTCAGGGATTGCAACATCATGCGGTTCAGCAGAACGCAAACCAGCATCCCTCACGCCTGGATCACCGGAAGCGGGATCATGGGCGGCTGTTTCATCAGGCAAACCGCTGTGATCTTGAAAAGTTGCTCTATTTCGTGAATCTGTACCATCATGACGTCCTGCATCTGCCTGGGAAGCTGGCGGTACATGGGAGGGGGCAGCACCGGCCTGTATAAAAGGTGTCTGGGGCATTTGCTGTGGAATTTCCCCATTGACCCTGCCGGGCGGGGTCTGGGAAAAAGAAGTATGCCGGGGCGCCGGGGATGGGGATTGGAAATCTGATGGAGAGCCCAGGGCCGGGCCTGGAGAAGGTGTGCCAGGGGCAGCCATGAACTGGCGTGTCTGTTCCATGATGGCGGCCAGGGCGTGACTGGCCTGGGACTGGGTCTCAAGAAATTTTTCATGGGTTCTGGCAGTCTGGGCCTGCAGGGCCTGCATGGATTCCAGCCCTTTCAACACCAGGTGCATGGCATTTTGGGGGGCAGAAGGGTGCATATCAGAAGGGGTGTGCATAGAATATCCTTGTTGCAGTGCCCCGGGTGTATCTGGTCGGGCTTGCTGTGACACCGGGGCGGGATTGTTATAATTTTTATTTGTGGAAACCTGTTTTTTTTCCGGTGCCGGCATTTTTCCGGGAGCAGGTGTTTTTGTACTTTCCAATGGTTTTCCGGTTTCAGATAGTTTTGCACTTTCCAGCGGTTTAGGGGTTTCCGGCGTGTTTTCGGATCCAGGCTTTGTTGCCGTAGTATGTGCAGGCGTTTTGCAAGGTGCTGTTTCATTTACAGGTGATGCTGCGTTGACAGGTGCAGGGGCTTTCATGGGGGTGGGTCTGGGATTGGCCCCGGAAAGCAGGACCCGCATGCGTTTGGGTTCCGGCTGCTTTACCGGATCTTCCCACTGGGTGAGGTCCACACAAAAACCTTTTGCAGCGATGGTGCACAACACCCCGGCCAGGTCTGCCAGTCCGGATTTTTTGCCGCAGGAGTCATCCATGCCCTTTGCAGTGACAGTATCTGCATCCAGAATCCGGTTCACCAGCCCGGTCAATACGGTTTTAGGGCCGGCCTCCACAAACAAAGACACCCCGTTTTTGTGCATGGTTTCAATGTTTTCCATGAAACGCACCGGATGCATGAGCTGGTGGCCCAGAACAGACCGGATCTTTTCCGGATCGGTCCCATAGGGCTTGCCCGTGGTGTTGGACAGCACCTGGATATCGGTGGGCGCAATGGCCTGGTCTGCTGCAAACGCGTTAAAGGGTTTGGCTGCATCTGCCACCAGATGGCTGTGAAAGGCGGCTGCCACCGGCAGTTTCACGGCCCGTATTTTTTGTTTTCTGCATGCCCGGGCTGCCTTTTCAATGTCCGGGGTGGGGCCTGATACAACCCCCTGGTTCGGGCTGTTGCGGTTGGCCAGTACCAGGTCCAGGCCCAGATCTGAAAGCAGGGCTTCAATGGCCGGCATATCTGCCTGGACAGCCAGCATGCTGCCGCTGTCAGACCCGGTCCGGCCGGCAGCTGCCATATGTTTTCCCCGGACAGCTGCCAGGGTCAGCAGGGTGGTGTTGTCTATCCATCCGGCTGCCTGCATGGCAGAAAGTTCCCCAAAACTGTGGCCGCAGGCCATGTGGGGCAGGATGCCGAACCTGCGCAGCACAAGGGTCATGGCAAGGGAGACCGCACCAATGGCCACCTGTGCCACCTGGGTGTGCCGCAGTGCTGATTCTGATACAGACCTGTCCTGGACATGACCGGGCAATGCAAACATAAAATCGGTCAGCTCCTGGCGGACTTCCGTTCGGGCCAGGGTATCACTGGCATGTTCTTTGAAAATTTTCTGGGCAAGATTCAGTGCCTCCATGGCTTCCGGAAATACGGCAAACAGGTCTTTTCCCATATCAGGGTACTGGCTGCCCTGGCCGGGAAACAAAAATCCCAGTTTTCCCCGGACAGGACCAGCACCATAATAGATCTGTTCCCGGGAGGGGCCCTGCTTCTCCACCACTGTCCGGGCCTGGTCAAGCAGTTCCCGGGGATCGGTGTCCCTGTGCAGCACCATGAGCAGGCGTATCTGCTGGTCAGGTGAAAAGGATTTTCTGGATGCTGCCGCATGCCAGGCGATAAGCCGGGATGTCTCCCCGCCGTCCATGCCCGGATCCGGGGTGATACCGGCTTCAAATGCCTTTAGTTTTTCCAGAAGACCGGGCGTGTCAGGAGCTGAAAATGCGGCAATCTGCACGGAACCATCCCAGGAGACATGGGTTTTTTGGGCATTATGCTCCTCCAGGACTGCATGAAAATTGCTGCCCCCGAAGCCGAATGCTGAGATACCTGCACGTCTGGGGCCTGTGTCTGAGGATGCCGGCACCCAGGGTTTGGACCGGTTGTTCAGGTAAAATGCGGAGTTGTTGATATCCAGCTCAGGGTCGGGTATGTCAGCCTTCAGGGTCGGCAGGATCACCTTGTGGTGCAGGGCCAGGGCCGCTTTGATTATGCCGGCGGCACCGGCTGCCGCCTTGGTATGGCCGATCATGGATTTTACCGAACCGATGGCAATGCTGTTTTTTTCTTTTTGTGCACCAAAACAGGAAGACAACGCGGAAAATTCCACCTTGTCCCCCACCCGGGTGCCGGTGCCGTGGGCTTCGATCATGGCCACACTGGCAGGGTCTATACCGGCCCGGCCATATGCATCCTGCAGTGCCTTTTGCTGGCCTTTTGCATCCGGGGCATAAATGGCAGAGGTCTTTCCGTCACTGGATGTCCCCATTCCCTTGATGACGGCATAAATCCGGTCTTTGTCTTTTTGCGCATCTGCAAGGCGCTTGAGCACCAGCATGCCGATACCCTCACCCAGCACAGTGCCGTCCGCATCTCTGGAAAACGGGCGTGCATCGCTGGTGTGGGAGAGTACACCGGTTCTGGCAAAACACATGTGCATGAAAATATCGTTCAGGCAGTCCACCCCGCCTGTGATGGACATGTCACATTTGTGTGCGGTCAGTTCCATCACCGCCGTATGCAGGGCGGAAAGAGAGCTGGCACAGGCAGCGTCACTGACACTGTTGGTGCCGGACAGGTTGAACCGGTTGGCGATTCTGCCGGCAACCACATTACCCAGCAGGCCGGGAAAAGAGTTTTCCTGCCACTGGGCATAGGATGACTGGATCAAGTCCAGAACCTGTTTCTTTTGCTCAGGCGCAATGCCGGCCGCATCCAGGGCGTTTTTCCAGATGGGATGGCCAAGCCGTGCCCCCAGGGGAATCACCAGTTCCTGGGTGCCGGTCACCCCTAAAATTACATTGACCCTGGCCTGGGTGAGAAAGGGGTGTTCTTTTGGGTACCCGGCATCTTCCAGGGCCATTTTTGCTACTTCCAGGCCCAGCAGCTGGGCCGTGTCAGTGGCTGTGATGTTGTTGGGGGGTATGCCGAAGGCAGCCGGGTCAAAACTGATTTTCGGGATAAACCCGCCCCTGCGGCAATAGATGTGGTCCGGCCGGGAGGGATCAGGATCAAAAAAATCTGTGATCTGCCAGTGGGTGTCCTCCGGGATATCTGCAATGGCATCTGTGCCGTTGAACAGCAGGTGCCAGAAATCTTTGAGATGAAAGGATCCGGGAAAAATGCATCCCATGCCGATGATGGCGATGTCAGTGGTCTGGGGGGTGTCCTGTCTCATGAAACAATCTTTTGAAAGTGTTAAGTGTTAAGTGTTAAGTGTTAAGTGTTAAGTTTTAAGCTAATACCTTATGGGTGAAGGCTTTCGTTCTTTGTTGTGCCCGGCAGGGCATGGGTATTGTATAATAAAAATGTTGCCACTGAATATACAGGCCTCGATCTTGTAAATCACCTGTTGGCAAGGGTTTTTGACAAAACTTTTACATACCCGGACCTGCAGATTTTGGAGGGGAGCCGGGGCCGGCCAGGGCCAGGATCTCCTCTTTTTTCATGGGCGTCACTGATGCCGCGCCCATGGGCAGGGCAATGCCCTGGGTCCTCAAAAACATGGCCCGGGTGATGACACAGGCCCCGAACAACAGGTTGAAAGCCAGGTCTGCGGTTTTGCGGTTTTCAGGTCCGGCAAGGAAACTGTTTTGCGCCCACTGGTTGAATGCCCCCATGGCAGGGCCGCACCAGATCTGGTAATCCATTTTGCGGCCGGGGGCTCCCTGGATGGCCCACCGGGAGCTTTGGCCCAGGTAAGACCGGAACACCAGGGCCATCTTGTGTTTGGCATCGGATCGGGCCTTGTCGATCTGGGCGTGCATGTTCCTGGCGGCAAAAAAATTTTTCGTGGACTGCCAGGCGGTTTCAAAATCTGTCTGCAGAAATTTGGCTTCTATTTCCTGGCGGGCAGTTTCCGGGATCTGTGCAAAACTGTCATGTGCCCGGTACAGCTGATACAGTTTTTCCGCCCGCAGTGGAAACAGGGTGCCCCGTTTCAACACCTGTACCCGGGCCCCTATTTCAAACATGTCTGCTGCCGGAGCCATGGCCACATCCGCCTGTTCCGCATGGCACAGCATCTCTTTGACCTGGCTGCTGATGTTTGCTTCCACACAGGACTGGTTGATGGAACCGGTCAGAATATAGGCCGCTCCCATGCCGAATGCGGCTGCTGCCGATTCCGGGGTGGCAATGCCGCCGGCCAGTCCCACGCACAAGGGCAAAGGATAGCGAAACTGCGCCATGAACTGGTCTTTCAGGGAAAGCATCGTGGGCAAAAGCGCCAGGGCCGGCCGGTTGTCCGTGTGTCCGCCGGAATCTGCTTCTGCTGTCAGGTCCTGGGCCATGGGGATATGCTGGGACAGTTCAGCCTCCTTTCGGGTGATCAGGTTTTTCTCCAAAAGCTGGTTCACAATTTTCTGTGGGGCCGGCGAAAAAAACTGCCGGGCGATCTCGATCCTGGATACCTTGGCAATGATCTGGTTGGGGGTATGGATTCCGCCGTCAGGGGTCTGGTGGATCCCTTTGATCCGGTAATAGACCAGGGCAGGGGTCATGCGCATGAATGCAGCCGCACTGACCAGGCGGACACCATGGTCCAGATACATTTGCACGGTTGCCATTTCATGGTCCGGATCGGTCAGAGAATGAATCAGGTTGCACCCAAAGGGTTTGTCTGTGAGGCAGGTTGTCAGATGCACTACCGCTTCCCGGATCTTTTCCAGAGACAGGCCGCCGGCACCGAAAAATCCCACCATGCCGTTGTCTGCCATGGTTTCAACCATTTGAATCGAGGAGATGCCGTTGGCCATGGCCCCTGCCACATATGGGTAGGCAAGCCCGTGGCGGTGCATAAAGGCCCTGTCTCCCAGGGATTGCAGCGGGACGGCCGGGGCATATGCCGCAAATGGGATATCTTCGGCTGTTTTTTGGGGTCCTCCGGGGTGGAGATGGGTAAAAGACAGACAGCTGCCGGCTTCTGTGGTGACAAACACGGGTCTGGTTATCTGAAAAAGGGCGGATCTGGCGGATTCAAGGGTGTTCATGGGCGGTTTTTTCCCGTGTAAAAAGGTTTATATGAAAGCCGTCAGCCGTCAGTACCCAGTTTTCAGCTTCACTAAAAGCTAACAGCTTTCCTCTTTTGCTGTGCCCGTCATGGCAAGGCCTTTACTGACAGGCGTATCTATTACCATAAAAGAATTGTGACTATCAAGTATTTGTGCAGAGCCCTGGATATTTGCAAGTTGCGTGTTGTTCCAAAAGCTGGTCTTCATCGTCTGGGATGGTATTTTTCGTGCATGCGCAGCAGGTAGTCCCTGGAGATATGGGTATAGATCTGGGTGGTGGAGATGTCGGCATGGCCCAGCATGGTCTGGACAGACCGCAGGTCAGCACCCCCTTCCAGCAGGTGGGTGGCAAAAGAGTGGCGCAGGGTATGGGGGGTGATGTTTCGTGAAATACCGGCTTTTGCCGCATATTTTTTGATGATTTTCCAGAAACCCTGCCTGGTCATGGGGTTTGTTCCCCTGGCAACAAAAAGATACTGGCTGGTGAGATGCTTGAGCACCAGGGGCCTGGCCTGGTCTTTCCATTGCCTGGCAACCTTTCCAGCCTGTGATCCGATGGGCACCATGCGTTCTCTGGCCCCTTTGCCCATCACCCGCACCAGGTTGGCATCCAGGTTGATGTCGGACAGTTTGAGGTGGATGAGTTCAGACACCCGCAGGCCTGCCCCGTACATGATTTCCAGCATGGCGGCATTGCGCAGCTCTTTGGGCCGGGTGGTGTCGATGGCTGCCAGCAGGGCTTCCACTTCCGGTATGGACATGATTTCGGGAAGGGCCTGGCCGGTTCTGGGAATGTCCACATCCGTGACTGGATTGGCAGTGACATGGCCCTGGCTTGCCAGAAATTTGTATAACCCCCTGATGGTGATCAGATGCCTGGCACGGGATTTCGGGGCCAGGCCTTTGCGGGCCTGGTGAACCAGCCAAGCCAGAATCACGGTGGTGTCTGCCTGGTCCAGATGCTGTATGTTGTTTTCCACCAGAAAATTTGCAAACTGGGACAGATCATCTGCATAGGCGGCAATGCTGTTGGGGGACAATCCTTTTTCCACAATGAGAAAATCAAGGTATTCCTGGATCAACCCGTCCATGTCAGATCCCTAGAGAAAAAGTTCGGAAATACATCGAAACCCGATGGTATTGGCGGTAAATCCGGTTTTATAAAGCGCCCTGGAACTGAGGGTTACATGGGAGCCGCTGTTCCAGGCCCCGCCCTTTGCAACGCACAAAGGGCTGCTGCCGCCAGCTGCGGCAGGCGGCATCTCCACATCTGCGGTCCATTCCATGACATTGCCCAGCATGTCCACGATGGTAAAGGCATTGGCATGCATTTCAAAGGCATCCACAGGACTGGTATCTGCCAGGCCGCTGTCTTCAATGTTCAGGGCCTGGACGGCAAAATCATTTCCCCAGGGGTATCTGCAGCCCAGGTCGGTCCGTGCTGCTGCTTCCCACTCGGCCTGGGTGGGAAGCCTGCGGCCGATCCATGATGCATATGCAAATGCATCTTCCACACTGACCTGCACCACAGGGTGGTTGCGTTTTTTATGCAGAGAAGACCCAGGGCCGTGGGGCTGGTACCAGCAGGCACCTTTTACCTGTTTTGAACCCCTGCTCTTGTGCCATGATGCCTGACTGCCGCTGCGTTTGAACCGGGAAGAAAACACCGTGCCAAACCCGGTTTTCTCCGCTGTGGTCTGGTATCCTGTGTTGTCTATGAAAATTTCAAACAGGGCATTGGTGACCGGATACCGTCCCATATAGACTTCAGGCATATCAAACTGCTGGAGTTCCAGGTTGAATGAAGCACCACCTTGTTTTGTGCCCACGGTATAGATGCCGCCGGGAACCTTGACATAGGCATTGAATTTTTTTTCCCTTTCCCCCAAAGCGTCATCAAATTCTTCAGCTTGGGCCTGCTTCTTTCTGAAGTCTTCCAGGGCCTGAAGTTCTTCATCGCTGAGCTCGTCAACTTCCTCCAGGTCTTCGTCATCCTCCAGAACAATTTCTTCAACATCTTCATCCAGTTCCTCTTCATCCAGTTCCACCAGCTCTTCATCTTCTTCCAGGGCAATTTCTTCCGCATCCTCATCACGTGCGGCAATGCCGTCATCCCCATCCAGGGTTTCTATTTCCTCCACCCCGTCAGAAAGATCCTGTTCGTCAACCGTTTCCAGTTCTTCATCAAGCGCTTCTTCCTCATCCAGCTCCACCAGCTCTTCATCTTCATCAAGGACAGTGATCTCATCATCTTCATCAAAGCTGTCGGTTTCGTCAGAAACGGTATCCTGGTCCTCATCCAGTTCCACCAGCTCTTCATCCGTGTCCAGTGCGACCAGTTCTTCCTCTTCATCCTGTTCTTCAACTTCTACCAGATCCTCATCAGCATCTATTTCGTCAACCTCTTCAAACAGATCATCTGATTCAGCCATGCTTTCTTCGGAATCGCCTTCACTGTCGTGCGTTTGTGTGTCATCTGGCGGCACACCCCTGGAAATGCGGGTAAGCAGGTTTTTGATCTGTTCGATGATATCCCGGGATGCTTCGGTTTTCTCATCTGCCTGGAATTCATCCAGAAAATCGGTGAGGGTCTTGAGAATATCAGTTGCCTGCTGCAGATCCACATCCCCGGTTTTTATGGCATCACTGAAGGATGACAGCAGGTTGTTTTTGGCATCCGCTGTCATGTCAAAGATGTTGGCATCTGTGATCATTATGTTTTCAGGGTTTTTGTCTTTGCTGGACAAGCGTCTGAGATCGGCATTTATGGCCGATTTCAGGCTGAAAAAATTTCTTCTTTTGGATTTGATTTTTGATCTGTCTGTGCCCACATCCCAGACAGCTTTCACCAGGGTGTCTGTATCGATACGGTGCAGAGACTGGATGGCATCTTCGGTGGTATAAAAGGAAAGGATGGCTGCAAGTGCTTTCTGCTTGACAGCGCCTGGCCGATAGTTCAGGTGGGCAGCTGCCGTGTGAATGCCTTCCAGGGTGATGGAAATATTGGCCAATGGCCCTCCTGTGTGAAAAGTTTGGATTCAGATGGTATTATCGTATTTCCTGAAAGTTTTTTCAAGCGGGTGATAATTTGTGCTGTACCTGGTCTGCGATGTCAGCCAGTACCGGTCCGGCCTTGTCCCGGATCAGCACCTGGCACAGGCCATCATAGGGAGTGGATGACAGGTTGATGATGGCCAGAAATGCCCCGCTGTCCCTGGCATATCCTGGCATCAGGGCCGCGGGCTGGACCAGGAGGGTGGAGCCCACCACAAGGAACAGATCACATTGGGAAGACAGCCGGGCAGCCCGCTGGGTTTCTTTGTGGGGCATGGCCTGTCCGAATGAGATGGTATCTGGTTTATAGTATCCCCCGCAGTCACATCGGGGGGCGTTGCTGCCCGCCAGAATCATGTTTTCCGCCGTTTCCCAGGAGATAAGGGTGCGGCAGGTCATGCACCTTACCCGCCGGGTGTTGCCGTGCAGCTCAATGATCCTGTCACCGGGTATGCCCGAGGCCTGGTGCAACCCATCGATGTTCTGTGTGATGACGGCTGTCAGGCGCCCCATGTCATACAGGCGTGCAATGGCCATATGTCCGGTGTTGGGCTGGGCATGTTTCAATTTTTTTTCCATGTCCATGCGCTGCTCCCAGTACCGGATCCGGGCAGCCTCACTGGACATGAATTCATCAAAATAGACCGGTGTAAATCTGTCCCACAGGCCGCCCTGGCTTCTGTAGTCAGGGACACCGCTTTCCGTGGAAATACCGGCCCCTGTAAATACGATAATTTTTTGGGCCTCACAAATTTTTTTGGCGATAACTTGTGTTTTGGCCGTGGTTTCAGCACCTGAAATCCTGGATTTTTGTTTTGCCATGGCAATACCCTTTTGTGCAGTTTTTCAATACAGACAGACTGACCGGTTTTTGTAATATAACCGATGTACCACAAACCTCTTCCAAAGAAAAGCGTGGTTTGTGCCCCAAATACTTGACGCAGCATGTGGGGGCGAATATACTTGGCGTGAAAAAAACCGGAACCAACGTCTTGATAATCTGGAAAATTGATGCGGCAAGATCCCGGATTGCCAGGACATATAAAAGACAGGAACGATAAATATGTGGACCAGAATGGGAATATGGTGCCTGCTTGGGGCTTTTTTCGTGTGGCTGTTCAGCGGGATTTCCAACTTTATGCAGACAGACAATTTCTGGGTGGGGTTGACCCTTTCCCGCGTGCTTGGCGATTATGCCGAATCCGTGGTTGGGTTCATCCCCCTGGCTGTGGTGGAAAATGTGTTGTATTTTCTGGTATTTGAGCTGCCCTTATATGGATTTGTTCTGGGGTTGGGCACCCTGTTTCTTGTCATCGGCATGTTCTTAAAAGTAAAGACGTGAAAATTTTGGACAGACTGCAAAGGAAAACAAAATGGATGATAACAAAAATCTGGCGACCCATACCACGGTGTTGACCCGGCGGCAGTTTCTCTACCTGGCTGGAACAGTGTCTGCAGCCGGCCTGTTTCAATTGTACGGCTGTGCAATGGATCCTGTCACCGGTGAACGCCAGCTGATGATGGTGTCCCGGGACCAGGAGATCGCCATTGACCGACAGCAGTCTCCGTTTCAGTTCTCATCAGATTACGGGGTCATTCAGGACCAGGGTCTGAACCGGTATATCAACCAGGTGGGAACAGATCTTGTGCCCCATGTCCACCGGCCGGACATGCCCTATAATTTTCAGTGTGTCAATGCCACCTATATCAATGCCTATGCCTTTCCCGGCGGAACCATTGCCGTGACCAGGGGGATTCTGCTGTCTCTGGACAATGAGGCGGAACTGGCAGCCCTGCTGGGCCATGAACTGGGCCATGTCAATGCACGGCATACGGCTGAGCAGGTTTCAAAGAGCCAGTTGTCCTCTCTGGTGGTGGGCGGGTTATCGCTTCTGGCAAACACCCAGTCCAGCGGGCTGGGTAATTTGACCCAGCAGCTGGGGGCCCTGGGACAGGGCCTGTTCCTGGCCAAATACAGCCGGGACAATGAGCGGGAAGCGGATTTTCTGGGGCATGAATACATGGTCAAGACCGGTTATGGCTCTAAAGGATTTGTGGGGCTCATGGAGATGCTCAATGCCCTGAACAAACAAAAACCCACCTCTGCCCAGATACTGTTTTCCACCCATCCCATGAGTGATGAGCGCCTGGCAGCCGCTGTCCAGCGGGACCAGGGACCCTATGCCTATACCGCAGATACACCCTTGTCCAGGGAACGGTACATGGACCGTACAGCCGGGCTCAGGCGCCATAAAGACGCCATTTTTTCCATGCAGGAGGGGGAAAAATACCTGGCCCAGGAAAAGTACCACAATGCCCAGGCCGCGTTTGCAGCTGCCCTGGACCAGGCAAAAGAGGATTATACCGCCCATGTGCTCATGGCCAAATGCCAGCTAATCCAGAAAAAACCTGTGCAGGCGGTTCCCTATGCAAATGCAGCCATTGACCTGTACCCCACCGAACCCCAGGGCCATTATGTGGCCGGGCTGGCCCATGTGGGGGCCAAAAAGTATTCACGGGCGTATGACAATTTCGTCAGTTGTGACCGGCTGCTGCCGGGCAATCCCCAGCTGACCTTTTACAAGGGGTATTCCAGGGACAAGCTGGGCCGGCAGCAGGCTGCGGCAGCAGATTATGCCGCCTATCTGAAAATGGTCAATTACCAGTCCAACCAGTATTCCCAGTATGCCTACAAGCGGTTGAAAGAATGGGGATATGCCCAGTAGGCGTGGGCCAAACCGCTGCCTGGAACTGATCTCACAGGCCCGGGTCATGACGCTGGCAACCAGTGCAGACAACTATCCCTGGACCGCGCCGGTGTATTATTTTTACAGGGACAGGGCATTTTATTTTTTTTCCAGCCCGGAGGCCCGGCATATCTGTGATGGAAAAGACAGGCAGTGTGCTGCATCCATTTTCCGCACCCATGATTGTGTTGAAAATCTGGAGGGCCTGCAGATGAGCGGACTGGTTCTGGAACAGGGCGCCGGCCCACAGGCAGTGGCGGTGGCAGGAGCCTATGCCCGGCAATTTAGCATCTCCTTTGCCGGGTCCGACATACTGGGGTTTTTTACAAAGGCGTTCCATGCCCGCCTGTATAAATTTGTGCCGGACCTGGTATATCACATGGACAACCGCCGGGGGTTCGGGTTCCGGGAGCCCATTGATTTATGAAATTCAGCAGCCTTGAACAGTGTGTACGGTTTCTGGAACAGCAGGGGGAACTGGTCCGCATAAAACAACAGGTGGACCCCCATCTGGAAATGGCGGAAATCACCCGGCGGGTGTTTGATGCGGGTGGTCCGGCCATTTTGTTTGAAAATGTTAAAAACACCCCCTTCCCGGCATTGTCCAACCTCTACGGCACCTGGGAGAGGACCCTGAAAATATTTGAACCGGAACTGGCGCAGGTCAAAGCCCTTGTGGACATGAAATTTGTCCCCCGGCAGACCGTAAGATCCCCGGGCCGGCTGATCAAGGCAGGCAAGGCCCTGGCCCGTTCACTGCCTGTGCCGTGCCGAAAATCCCGGATACTGGCCCATAGCACCGCCATTGACAAGCTGCCGCAGATCACCTGCTGGCCCGGGGATGGGGGGGCATTTGTGCTGCTGCCACAGGTGTTTTCCCAGGACCCGGACACAGATTCTGTATTGCGGTCCAATCTGGGTATGTACAGAATTCAGCTTTCCGGTAACCAGTACCGGCCCAATGCGGAGGTGGGGCTGCATTATCAGCTGCACCGGGGGATCAGCATCCATCACCAGAAAGCGCTGGCAGAAAACAGGCCGCTCAAGGTGACCATTTTCATCGGCGGGCCTCCGGCACATGCCCTTGCCGCGGTCATGCCGCTGCCGGAGGGGGTGCCGGAAATTGCCTTTGCCGGCGCACTTGGGGGGCGGAACTTCCGGTATACCAGGCACAAGGGATTTGTCCTGTCATCAGATGCGGATTTCTGTATTACCGGGTGGGTGGTTCCCCATCAGACCAGACCAGAGGGACCGTTCGGGGACCATCTGGGATATTACTCGCAGATGCATGCATTTCCCTATATCCGGGTGGCCTCTGTGTGGCACCGTCCCGGGGCTATATTCCCGTTTACCGTGGTGGGCCGCCCCCCCCAGGAGGACAGCAATTTCGGCCGGCTCATCCATGAGATCACCCGGAATGCCGTTGCCAAAACAATCCCCGGGGTCACAGCTGTCAATGCCGTGGATGCAGCCGGGGTGCATCCGCTGCTGCTGGCCAAGGCCAGAGAAGGCTATCTGCCTTATGAAGAACCCATGCCCAGGGAACTGCTCACCCATGCCAATGCGATCCTGGGGACCGGCCAGCTCTCCCTTGCCAAGTATCTGCTGCTGGCCGCCCACGAGGACTGCCCGGACCTGGATGTCAACGATGAAAAAACCTTTTTTGTCCATGTGCTGGAGCGTGTGGATTTTTCCCGGGACCTGCATTTTTATACCCGGACCACCATGGATACCCTGGATTATTCCGGCCGGCAGATCAACCAGGGCTCCAAACTGGTAATGGCTGCGGCAGGATCTGTGAAAAGGCGGCTGTGCAGCCGGCTGCCCGGACAATTGCAGCTCCCGGAAGGGTTTTCCCGGGCCCGGATGGCAGCCCCGGGGATGGCCGTGGTTCAGGGCCCGGCCTTTGTTTCCTACCCCCGGGCCAGACAGCAGATCAACCAGATCAAAGCCTGTCTGCTGAAAACAGATGACCTGTCCGGACTGGCCATGGTTGTGGTGGCGGATGATGCACGGTTTTGTGCAGAGACCTTTGCCAATTTTTTGTGGGTGACATTTTTGCGGTCCAATCCATCCCATGATGTATACGGGGTACAGGAAAGAACCGTGTGCAAGCACTGGGGATGTGCAGGGCCCCTGGTCATTGATGCCAGAGCCAAACCCTTTCATGCAGCACCGCTGGTGCCGGATCCTGAGGTGTCCCGCCGGGTGGAGCAGATGGCCTGCAAAGGCGGTCCGCTGTACAAGATACTATGACCGGATACTCTTGCCGGGAGCAATGCAGGACGGACCATCTCATGTAAACATATCCTGTTCAGCTGCTTGATACCCGCCCCCTGCCGGCAACCTGTTTGGTCAGACCCGTGGCGGGCGGTCTTTGCTGGTCTCACCGGTTTGCCCCGTTTGACAGCGTGTATGGCATGCTTTGCTAAACGGCAAAAACTGCGGGCAGGTATGTCCTCAAACAGTTTGCCGTTCTTAACGCTGCGCATGCCTTACACGCTGTAACAAACGTGGCAAAATGGTTTCGACCAGCAAAGACCGCCCGCCACTGGACGTTGAAACAGACGTCGACAAACAAGTGAGGCGGACTCTGGACCCGTTTGATAGCGGTATTTTCCGGAGGATATTCACTGCGTATTTGCTATAGCAGCGTACACGATAGGGAGTCCCTTGTGGTATCCTGTGAACGGACCGTCAGAGCCGGAGGGGGCCTGGCAAAATATGCCGGGATGCATTGAAGTCAGAGAATGGATCGCTGT
>JAZBPL010000143.1:0-15297 GCA_036351635.1 Desulfotignum sp. | reverse complement strand
CTCCAGGGCGTTTTCCCCGTACCGCATGATCACGATGCCGCCCACGGTCTCACCTTCCCCGTTCCATTCCAGAATGCCCCGCCGCAGCTCCGGACCGATCTGGATATTGGCAATATCACCCAGCAGGATCGGGGTGCCTTTGTCATCAAAGGACACAACAATCTGTGCAATATCTTCCACAGAAGAGATATTCCCCAGGCCCCGGACCATGAATTCGGTTTCCCCCATCTCAATGAGCCTGCCCCCCACATCTGCATTGGACTGCTGGATGGCATTTTTGATTTTCCGGATGGAGATACCATAGGATGCCAGCTTGTTGGGATCCACCTCCACCTGGTATTGTTTGACAAACCCGCCGATGCTGGCCACTTCCGATACACCGGGAACTGCGGTGAGCTCATAGCGCACAAACCAGTCCTGGAGGGATCTGAGTTCGGCAAGGTCTGTGTTTCCTGTGGTGTCCTGGAGCACATATTCATACCCCCACCCCACGCCTGTGGCATCCGGCCCGAGACTGGGGGTCACCCCTGCGGGCAGGCGGCCGGACACAAAATTTAGGTACTCCATCACCCGGGACCTGGCCCAGTAGATATCGGTGCCGTCCTCAAATATCAGGTAGACAAAGGAATACCCGAAAAAGGAATACCCCCTGACCACCTTGGCAAACGGCACGCTGAGCATGGCGGTTGTCAAGGGATAGGTGACCTGGTCCTCCACAACCTGGGGGGCCTGGCCCGGATATTCCGTATAAATAATAACCTGCACGTCTGACAGATCAGGGATGGCATCCAGAGGCGTGTTGACCATGGCCAGGATACCCCCGGCAATGACAAAAAAAGTTGCCAGGACCACCATGAATTTGTTGTTTACAGACCATTCGATTATCTTGTCTATCATCGCAGCATCCCCTGTCTGTTATTCCATATCCTGGAAAAAATCATCCCCGGATTCTGTGCCATCTTCCATATCTTCAAAAAAACTGTCATTATTATCCGGAGAAGATTCCTTTTTTTCTTTTGCAGTGCCGGATTTGGATGCGATCATCTTCTGGATGGCCTCTTTGAGCCGGGATTCAGAATCCAGCAGAAACTGACCGGACACCACCACATCCTCACCTTGTGCCAGTCCGGTCAGTACCTGGACCCTTCCCTCCTCCAGATGGACACCGGTGGTGATCTTCCGGGGGGTGAAGCGGCCATTGCCTCTGGCCACAAAAACCAGCTGTTTTGCCCCGGAGTGGATCACCGCCTCGGAAGGAATAATCAGGCCGGCGGCATCCTTGCTGGTATTTATTTTTATATTTGCAAACATGTCCGGCTTCAGGTCACCCGCTGTATTGTCAAAGATAATCCTGATGACCACATCCCGGGTTCTGGGCTGCAGATAGGGAAAAACATAGGCAATCTTTCCCGTATACACCTTGTCCGGATCATAGGACAGGGTCATTTCAACGCTCTGGCCTTCATACACCAGGTTCTGCTCATATTCAAAAATATGGGCTTCCACCCACACCGTGGACAAATCCGCAATGGTGAACAGGCTTTCCCCGGCTTTGACATATGCCCCTTCAATCACGTTTTTATGGGTCACCACCCCTTTAAACCGGGACCGGATGGTCAGGGTTTTGCGGACCTGACCGGTCTGTTCCAGAAAAGCGATATCCTGGTCTGCAATGTCATAGTATGCCAGTCTTTTTTTGGCTGATGCCAGTAGATCCTTGTTCAAGGGGGTCTTGCGCGCCTGAAAATTTTTATAGGCAGACAGATATTCCTCCTGGGATGCCAGCAGGGAAGGAGAATACATGGCAAAGAGGGGATCGCCCTTTTCAATAACAAATCCGGTATAATCGGCATAAAGGGTTTCAACCCACCCTGCGGTTTTGGGGCTGACAATACCGGTCCTGGTTTCATCAAAGGTCACATGGCCATAGGTTTTGATGATATGGTTCAAAGGGCCCTGTGCAACTGGTTTAATTTTAAGGCCCATGTTCTGTTCCACCACCGGATTAATTTTAATATCCACCCCGCCCTTTACCTCATCTGCATATACCGGTACAAGATCCATGCCCATCTTGCTTTTGCCCGGTGCATCATAGATCTCTGTGGGATCCATGGGCGCTTTCCAGTATACGATTTTCCGATCTGTCCTGCCCTCATCTCCGGATGCCCCATCTTCGGAAACCTCATCTGCATACACCGGCACAAGGTCCATGCCCATCTTGCTTTTGCCCGGTGCATCGTAAATCTCAGTGGGGTCCATGGGGGCTTTCCAGTAGATGATTTCCCGCTCTTTTGGGGAACTATCCTGTTTTTGTGCAGACGGGGTATTTTCGCTCTTGAAGGATATGGGCCGGACAGCGGTGAGTAGAAAAAATACAGCAAAGCCAGTGATCAGCGACGTCAAAATAATAACCAGTAGGGTTGATTTGATGTTCATGATAAATAATTTCTCCCTGTATTTTCCATTACGCAAGCTTTATACGCTTGCGTTGCCCAGCTATACGCTATCGTTAGCAATCAGCCTGTGTTTTTCTGTTGGGCCGGCTTCTTGTTCAGAAAGGCTTGTCATGTTCTGTGTTTATAATGTTGTACCTACAACTGTTTCAAGTACGGCAAAAGAGATGCCCAGGTCTTTTGTTTTTTGCGCAATGGCAAGTTTCACGTTCAGCCAGTCTGTATAGGACCCGATGGCCTGGGAAAAGGCAATGGACCCGGTCTCATATTCCCTGGTGGACACATCCAGGGCAGACTTTGTCAGAGGCAGTATCCTGTTTTTGTACAGGTCCAGTTCCCGCAGGTTTTTGTCTGTTTTAAACCAGGCATTGTGCACCATGCGGTCTGTGGCATTTTCTCTGGCTGTCAGGGTGTGCTCAAGGCCTGCCAGCGTCTGCCTTGTCTGCTGCACCCAGGGGCTGTCCACCCCGTACCAGGGGTTGACCGGCTGGTTGTTTTTCATGGATGCCATGGTTTTTTCGGCAAACGCCTGCTGCGGGGCACCGGATCCGGCGGTGTTCACATGATCGGCTTCAAAATAGGAAAACCCCAGGGTAAATTTTGCCTGTTTCATGGATTCAGCCAGTTCCACCATGGACTGCAGTTTGCTGATCTGAAACCGGATGGCGGCCAGTTCCTGGCGGTGTTCCCTGGCAAGGGAGATCAATTTTTCAGGCGGGGGAATTTTTTCAGGCAGGGGCGCTGTTTTCACCGGCCCCATCCTGGTATCTGCCGGAAGGTTCATCAGTTCAAGCAGCCGGGTTTTTATATTGTCTGCTTCATTTTCCAGCGAAACCCGCTCTTCGTTAAGATCTTCTATCTTTATGGTGACCTTGATCACATCCTGGTAACTGGTTCTGCCGCTTTTATACAGGGATGCGGCCACATCCAGAAGGCGGTCGAACGCGGCCATGGTTTCATGAATGATCAGAATGGACCGGGTGGTGTACGCAAGCTCCCAATAGGCATTTTCCATATCCTGGCGCACCTGTTTAGAAACAATTTTCATCTGTTCCACCAGCATGTTCACCTGGCTTTGGACGATGCGGCCCTTGAGTGCGGCAAGGCCGGGGAAGGGATGGCCTGCCTTGATGGAGTCCTTTGCTTTCAAAGGCCCGACCCGGTTGTTGAGGGCAGCGGTGAATGCCGCATACTGCTGCAGGCTGTCATCCAAGTGCGTGACCTGGTCAAAGGACTGGATCTCTGCCAGGACCTTTTTTCGGGCTGCCTTGATGTCTGGATTCTGCAGAACTGCAATGGCTGTTATCTCCTCCAGATCGATTTTTTGGGCGATGAGCGCTGCCAGGTTTTTTGGGTCATCTCCTGCCTGCGATACCTGTGCAAGGGTTTTTTCATCCACCCCCATTGCTGCGGCATGGGCATCGGGTCCATACATATCTTTTTCATATCCCTGCTTCAGATTGTGCATCTGTGATCTGTCAGGCATCTGTGATCCGGCAGGAAAAGGAACAGCCGTATGGGAAGGTGTTTTCTGCACGGCGATATCAGGTGATTGTCTGATGGCAAAACTGTCTTGGGGGGTATAGTCTTTCAGTTCTTTTTTCATGGCGCCATAATCTGCAAAGCAGACAGAAGCAAAGAGAAATACCGGTATTATCAGGGTAAAAACATGTATTTTCATGGCTTTTTTTCTCCTGTATTCTGCCCGGTTTTCGCATCCAGGACAGCACCGGCTGCCTGCTCAAGCAGCACCAGGGTCTTGGCATAATCTGCTTTGGCCCGCGTAAGAGACAATTGAAAATTGTAGGCAGTTGCCTGGATTTCCAAAAAATCGGCAAAACTGCCCTGGCCCTGTTTGAACCAGGTTTCTGCCGTCTGTACGGAAGAAACCGCCTGGGGAAGCAGGTCTTTTTCATACAGGGTTATGAGCCGTTCGGCATTTTCCAGCTTGAACCACAGGCGGCTGATCCCGGCTTTGACCCTGTTGGCCGTGTCGATTTTTTCTGCCTGAGCTTTTTGTTTTTCTGCCAAAGCCTGTGCAGTCCGGCTTTTATTTTTTCCAGACCACAAGGGAATGTTCATGCCGAACTGCACCCCCACAGCATCGTCACCGGCATCGGGTGGCGGATTTGGCACATCTGGATCACCAATGCCGGCATAAAACAGGCCCAGCTTGAATGAAGGCAGGGTTTCAAACCGTGTCAGCTGCATGGCCTGTTCTGATTTGTGCACCTTTTCTTCAGCCATGAGGATATCTTCCTGGTGCATCATGGCAAGTGCATACACCTCATCCAGAGAATACACCACTTCCCGGGGAAGGGTACCTGCCGTTTGTCCCAGGGATGCTGCGGGGGCACGGTTCAACAGGGTATTGATGGTTGTTTTTTGTGTTTTTTCCAGCTCCTTGAGCAGCAGGATATCATATTGTATCTGGGCGGTCTGGGCCCGGGCCTTGGATACATCGTAAAACAGGGCTTTGTCATCTGCATAGGCGTTTTCACTGATCTGCAGCATCTGCTGATGCAAATCCAGGTTGGCCTGTGCCACTGCCAGGGCTTTCTGGATATACACCAGTTCGTAAAATGCCAAAGACACCTCAGTGACAATGGTTTTAACTGTTTTGTCCACCTTGAGTCTGGAGATTGCGACATCGGCCTCCAGGACCCGGGCCTTTTGGGACAGGGTGCCTGGAAAGGGAATCACCTGGGAAAGTGTCAGACTCCAGTCCTGGGGGCCAAGCCGGGTTTCAATGGGCCGGGGAAAATAGGCGGCGGCCAGCTGGGGATCTGGATAGCTTTTGCCCACCCTGTAATTTTCAATAAACGCCTGCCAGGATTTTTTCGAAGCAATGATGGCCGGACTGGACAAATAGGCATAATTGAGAAGATCAGGCAACCGGATGGTTGAGGCCATGGTGGATGCCAGCGCTGCCATATCTTTGTGTTCGTCCGCCCAAGCGCTGTTCTGAGAAAACGCAAGAATACCAACACACACAAAAAACAGAAGCAGTTTGTTTTGCAGCATTCTGTATTTTATAACTTTTTTGATTTCCATAAAATACGCCCTTACTTTAGGATGTATGATTATTGTACAGAACATCTTGCATTCGCAGATATGAATAAATTATACCACATTGTGATACTGTTTTGCAACACCATAAAACAAATGACATGTATGCAATACACAGCGTAACCGATGGTATCAGCGTGATAAAAAAACGCCCTGTGATCTGGTGCTCATGGATGTCAGAATGACAAATATCGGGGAGATGGAAGCGGCAAAGCTACTGCACATCACGCGAACGATGTTGAAAAAAATGCAACAGGTATGCCGATCGGTTTGGATTGACTTATTCCGTTTCAACAGGCCCCTGAGCTGCAGGCAGGGTTTCATCCGCCGGTTCGATCACATGCAGGGTCATGGGCTGATCCACCCCTTTCAGGTCTGCCGGAAAAGAAGAGATCACCTGGACCGCATCTGCTTTTTTTTCCAGAACTGCATCGGACACCAGGACCTGTCCCTTCCGGGCCTTTTCCTGGATCCGGCTGGTGATGTTGACCGCCGACCCCACCACCCCATACTTGGACCGGGTGGCAGATCCGATATTTCCCACCACCACCTGGCCGGCATGGATACCGATGCCCATGGATAGATCCGGCAGATTCCGGGCCTGTAACTCCCGGTTAACCTCAGGCATCCGGGTCTGCATGGCAAATGCGCACTGGACCGCCCGCCAGACGGTGTCCTGGACCGGTTCATCCAGGGGATCAAAAAACACAAGGATGGCATCCCCGTAAAAGTCCACAATAATGCCCTGAAATTCTTGAATTATCTCGATCATGTGGGAAAAATACCGGTTCAAAATGGTAACGATCATCTCAGGACCAAGGGTTTCAGACAGGCTCGTAAATCCCCTGATATCTGACATGAGCATCACCGCCTCGCGCCGCCTGCCTCCCAGTTGCCCTGCTTCCGGGTGCTCCATCAGGGTTCTGGCAAAATCCGGGTCCACATACCGGCCAAAACTGTTGCGGATATGATCGCGTTCCTCCAGTCCCTTGACCATATCATTGAAGCTTTCCACCAGCTGCCCGATTTCATCGCGGCTTTCCACATGTATGGGTGATCCGTAATCACCGTCTGCCACAGCTTCCGCTTTGGTGGACAACTGCTGGATCTGGTTCACCATCCGGCACATATGAAACCTGATCAACACCAGCACCAGACCTGAAAGAACAAAAATCCCCAGGGCAAGGACATTTCTGTAGGTCACAATAGGGCCCAGAATTTTACGGCCGTCGGCAAACATGATAATGGTCCAGGGCACCTGGTCAAGTTTGTAAAAACCGGCCACCAGGTCAGGGGGATGGCCCTGGGAGCTAACCGTGCCAAAGGCCTGGGACTCCATTTTTTTCACGATGGCCTGCTCCAGGGGGTCATTTGACTCCCCCAGGGAGCGGCGGTCCGTCATGGTCATGTTTGTATGGGCCATATAGGTACCAGTTTTATCTACAATACAGGCCATGTCACTCTGCCACCAGCCCAGTGACAGGATATCTTTGAGCAGGTAATCAAACTCCATGCGGATATCAAGATGCCCCAGTGTTTCTTCTGAAGGCCCGGACAGGGTGATGCGCATGGTCACGGTCCGGCCGTCTCCGCCTGCATGGTATTGGGGTCCGGAAACACTTGCGATTTGGGATCTGGAAAACCGCATACCTTTGTGCATGTCAACATTCATCCGGTCCATATGGCCCATGCCGGGCATTTCCCTTACCCGGACAGATTGTGAAGAATCAGCCGGGGCATAATCTGCAGACACCACGCCTTCCATGACCTGCAGAAAATCGGTCACCTGTTCCGGCGAAACAATGGCAGCATTCCGGTCAGATACCTGGAACAAGGCATTGAGCAGGTCCACCGGTTTGAGCAGTCTCATTTCAATATAATGGGCCGCCCGCTGCAGTTTTATGGCTGCAGATTCATTCCACTGGTCCAGCATGATGTTTCTGGCATACCAGAAACTTGCCGCCCCTCCCAGCAGAAGGAGCACCACCACGGGAATCAACAAAAGTAAAAGCAGCCTTGCCTGCAATGTCTTGAATCTGAATTGTGTTACCTTCATACCGCCCTTTTTGGTATTACCCTGCATGGGAAAATGCTTGTTTTATTCCCTGCAGGCATCAGTCTGGTGCGTTTTTTTGATGCACGACAATTGCCGGCAGGTGTATTGTCAAAATCATAACACCATTTTCCAAAGGTATCCAATAAAAAACCATGGATACCAAAACCCGGCCAAAGGTAAAATATGTTTGACAGATATGGCAGCCGGGGCTATTTTACACTCCTGGCCGCAACCATGGATATCAAGGACTGCTGAACATATGCAACAATCCACAACCCGAACCGTTCTCATGGATGCACGGATGGCCGGACCTTTGTTCATGCTGTCCGCCGCCCTTTTTTTTACGCTCATGTCCACCATGGTCAAACTGATGCCGGACCATTACACGGTCTGGCACCTGGGATTTATCCGTTGCTTTGGCGGGATGCTGGTGCTGACAACCGTGTTCAGCCGCAGAAAAAATCCCTTTAAAGGACACAAAATCCCGCTGCTGATCCTCAGGGGCTGTTCCGGCTCTCTGGCCTTTTTTTTTGTGGTGTCTGCCCTGCGCACCCTGCCCATGTCCACGGCAGTGGTGCTGTTTTATTCCTATCCTGCCTTTGCCGCCCTGTTCGGCTTCATCATATACAAAGAACAGGTGAACCGGCCGCAGATAGCCTGCATAGCCGTACTGCTTGCAGGGGTGGCCATTTTGTTTGATTTCCGGCTGTCCACCAATGCTCTGGGCCAGGCCATGGCCATTATCGGGGCACTGCTGGCAGGATTCACAGTCACCATTATCCGGTCTTTGCGGGAGCACAACGGCCCGGTGATCATCTATTTTTATTTCTGCACCATGGGGACTTTGGCCACCCTTCCCTATTGCCTCTCCCACCCGATTGTTCCTGCATCAGCTGTCGAATGGGCCATGATCGCAGGCATTATTGCAGTGTCAGTGGTCGCACAGCTGCTCATGAACCAGGGATTTTTCTTTTGCAGGGGCTTTGAAGGGGCAGCATACATGTCCAGTGAAACCCTTTTTACAGCGGTAGTGGGCATTGTCTTTCTTATGGAACCGGTCTCCTGGCATCTGGTTGCCGGGGGCCTGCTCATTGTGGGCTCCGGCCTGGCCATGCACCGGCTGGGACGGGTCAAAACAATATAAAAGGAACCACAGTATGATTTTATTCAATCCCAAAACCGCCACTTACGACCATCTGGATCCGGCATCCAGACAGATCATGAAAAAAACCATCGCCTATTTTGAAAACCGTGGCAAAAAACAACTCAAAGCAGATTTCCACCAGCGGGTCTGGTACCAGGATTTTCTGGATTTTTTAAAGGAAAACCAGATTTTTGCCACCCTGCTCACCCCGGAAAAATATGCCGTAGACAATGACAACGCCCGCTGGGACACACGACGTATCTGCGATTTCAATGAAATACTGGGGTTCTACAACCTTGCCCACTGGTACACCTGGCAGGTATCAATCCTGGGACTGGGTCCCATCTGGATGGCGGACAACGAGGATATCAAGAAAAAAACCGCACAGCTTCTAAAAGATGGCCATATTTTTGCCTTTGGCCTGTCTGAAAAAGACCACGGTGCAGATCTCTACGCCTCGGACATGGCCCTGACCCCCCTGGGAGACGGAAAATACGTGGCGGACGGCGGCAAATACTATATTGGCAATGCCAACCAGGCCGGCATTGTGTCCACCTTCGGCAAAAATTCGGAAACCGATGAATATGTCTTTTTTGCAGCCGATCCCGGCCATGACAATTATGATCTGGTCCAGAACGTGGTGGACTGGGAAGGATATGTGGCGGAATACGCCCTGAACGGATATCCTGTTACAGATGCACAGATCATGTCCATGGGCCGGGCTGCCTGGGACAGTGCCCTGAACACCATCAACGTGGGAAAATTCAACCTGGGCTGGGCATCCATCGGCATCTGCACCCATGCCTTTTATGAGGGCCTCAACCATGCAGCCGGCCGTAACCTGTACGGGAAAATGGTCACCGATTTTCCCCATATCCGCCAGCTGTTTGTGGATGCCTATGTCCGCCTGGCTGCCATGAAGCTCTTCTCCCAGAGGGCGGCGGATTATTTCCGAAGTGCATCACCGGATGACCGGCGGTATCTGCTCTACAACCCCATGGTCAAAATGAAGGTCACCTGTGAAGGCGAAAACGTCATCAACCTGATCTGGGATGTGATTGCGGCAAGAGGATTTGAAAAAGACACCTATTTTGAAATGGCGGCCACAGATATCAGGTCGCTGCCCAAGCTGGAAGGTACGGTCCATGTTAACATGGCGTTGATCATCAAGTTTATGGCAAACTATTTTTTCAACCCCGGCAGGTTTCCGGAAATACCCCGGCGCGATGATCCGGCCTGTGATACATTTTTGTTCAACCAGGGGGAAACAAAAGGTCTTGGCAAAATCCAGTTCCATGACTATCACCTGGCCTATGACAGCGTGGACCTGCCCAATGTCACCATTTTCAAGGAACAGATTGAACAGCTGTCCCAAATGCTCATAAAAGCCACCCCGGATAAGGACCAGGCCAAAAACATGGATTTTCTCCTGTACCTGGGGGAATTGTTCACCCTGGTGGCCTATGGCCAGCTCATCATTGAAAAATTTCACATGGACAAAATCGCCCCGGACCTGCTGGAACAGATATTTGATGTCATGATCAGGGATTTCAGTGAATTTGCCCTGAAGCTGTATGCCAAACCCGGCACCACACCGGCCCAGATGGAATGCTGCATGGCAATGATTAAAAAACCGGTCACAGACACCGACCGGTTCAACCGTGTCTGGGAGACCCATGTCATGGCCCTGAAAGACACCTACGAGATGACACCCTAAAGGGGGGGCTGCCGCCAACAGGGCTTGCACAATTTTTCAATATTGATTACACTTGCCCCATATGAAAACAAAACGCTTTTACCGGGGCACAAAATCCCGGCCCAAACCCAGGAACATACCGCCCATGAAGCCCGGGGCGGACAAGGGCCTTCTGCGCATATTTGAAAAAATCGGTGTGCCGGAAGACAAGCCTTTTGTCCCGGATCCGTTTCAGCTGGAAGCCATCCAGGCCATCCAGGAGACAGACTGTCTGGTGACCGCCCCCACAGGTGCAGGCAAAACCTGGATCGCCGAAGAGGTAACCAGAAAATCTCTGGAAAAAAAAGGCAGAATCTGGTATGCCACGCCCCTCAAGGCTTTGACCAACTCCATTCATAACCGGTTTTCCCAGCTGTTCGGGACTGAAAATGTAGGAATTCTCACCGGGGATATCAAGGAGAATGCCGATGCGCCCGTCATCATCGGCACCACAGAAATATTGCGGAACCAGCTGTATGATGCCATGCATACAGGGGAAAGCCTGAACTGCGACCTGATCATCCTGGATGAAGCCCATTATCTGGGGGATGCCGAACGGGGGGTTGTCTGGGAAGAGATCATGATCTACCTGCCGGTGCGCATCCCGATCCTTTTGCTGTCCGCCACCATCGGCAATTCCGACCAGATTGCCGGATGGCTGAGTGCCATCAGGGGAAAGACCTGCCGTATCGTGGAAAACCGGCGGCGGCCAGTGCCGTTGTACCCCATATTTTTTCATCCCTCAGGCACCCTGTATCCGCTGCTGAAAAAAATTACCGGCCCCACCCCCCGGCTTCATGAAAAAGTGTTTAAATTTGCACAAATGAAAAACCCGCCAGCCATGGCACCGCCGGGACGGCTTCCCAATTTTGCGGAGATCCTCAAGGTCATGCACCGGTATGACCTGCTGCCGGCCATCTTCTTTTTAAAATCCCGGGCCGAATGCGACAATGCCTTAAAATTGTGTAATGCCGACCTGCTCAACAAAACACCTGAAAAAAAGGCGGCACTGGAAAAAACCCTGGATGAACTGGTGGCAGGCAATCCCCACCTGGGCGGCCATCCCCACCGGCAGGACCTGGCCAAAAAAGCCTGTGCCGCCCACCACAGCGGCCATCTGCCCGCCTGGAAGGTGGTGGTGGAAACCCTGATGGCCAAAGGGCTGCTCAATGCCATGTTTGCCACCTCCACGGTGGCGGCAGGGGTGAATTTTCCTGCACGCTCTGTGGTGATTTTAAATTCTGACCGGTTCAACGGCGTGGATTTCCAGTCTTTGACCCCCAGTGAATTCCAGCAGATGGCCGGCCGGGCCGGCCGCCGGGGCATGGACAATATCGGGTTCGCCCTGGTACTGCCGGGCAAATTCATGGATGTTAAAAAAATTGCCGCACTGGTGAACGCCCCGGCCCTGGATGTGGACAGCCAGATCAAAATCGATTTTTCCATGGTCCTGAACCTGCTGCTCTCCCACACCCCGGACCAGATCCGCACCCTGCTGGACAACTCCTTTGCCTCTTATCTCATCTCGGCCGGAGAAAAACGCTCCAAAGCAGCCAGGAAACGGTTCGGCCAGGACCTGGCACTGCTGTGGAATGATTTTCTGGCCCATATGGATTTTCTGGCACAAGAGGGCTTTATCACCCCTGACGGCAGCCTGACCGAAGACGGCCTGTGGGCATCCAAACTGAGAATCGATTCTCCGCTGCTGGTGGCTGAAGGTATCCGGCACAACCTTCTGCCGGACCAGGACCCGGCATTGATGGCGGCCATCATGGCCGCCTTTGTCAATGAAAAGGAATTCAAGGATGACCTGCTGTTTGAAGGCGCCTTTCCCAAACGGCTCAAGCAAAGCTTTCTTTCTGTGAGAAAAGGGCTCAAACCCTTTGCCATAAAGCTGCTGTCCAGTGGATTTGCCGCCCCCAACCTCTTTGTACAGCCGGCCTTTCTCATGTATTCCTGGGCCCATGACACCCCCTGGGAAGACCTCATGGCAGGATCTGACTATGCAGAGGGTGATTTTGCCCGCCTCATCCTGCGCACCGCCGAAAACCTGCGCCAGGTAGCCAAGATCGACCAGAGTTTTCCCCGGGTGGCCCAGGCAGCCAAAGAAGCGATTGACCTGATCCTCAAGGAGCCGGTGATCACACAGTATCATTAGCTTTTAGCTCTTAGCTGTTAGCTGTTAGCGCTTAGCTGTTAGCTGAGGACTGAAGGCTTTCATATCAAACACATATATTTATAACGATGAAACAACCAAAACCTTTAAGGAGATCTTATGAACATTATAACCGCATCCGAAGCCCCCGCAGCCATCGGTCCCTACAGCCATGCCATTGTCCAGGGAAACCTGGTGTTTGCCTCCGGACAGATCCCCCTGGATCCGGAAACCATGGAAATCACAGGAGAGACCATAGAAGCCCAGACCGAACAGGTCATGAAAAATGTGGCTGCCGTGCTGGCGGCTGCAGGCTCCGGCCTGGACAAAATCCTGAAAGCCACGGTGTTTCTGGCATCCATGGAGGACTTTGCCGGCATGAACGCAGTGTATGAAAAAGCCCTGAACGGCCACAAACCTGCCAGGTCCGCATTTCAGGTGGGCCGGCTGCCCAAGGATGCCCTGGTGGAAATTGAATGCATTGCCGTAACCGGGTGAGGAGTCTCCATGACCGAAGATACCAAAAAAGTAATTTATTCCATGATCAATGTGAGCAAGTTCCACGACAAGCGCCAGGTGCTCAAGGATATCTCTTTGTCCTATTTCTACGGGGCCAAGATCGGGGTACTGGGCCTCAACGGATCAGGCAAAAGCTCGCTGTTACGGATCATGGCAGGCAGAGACACGGAATTTTCCGGCGAAACCATTTTATCCAAAGGGTACACCATCGGGTTTCTGGAACAGGAACCTTTGGTGGACTCGACCAAAACCGTCCGGGAGGTTGTGGAGGAAGGTGTCCAGGAAACCGTGGATCTGCTGGCGGAATATGAAAAGGTTTCAGAAGCGTTTGCAGAACCCATGTCAGATGAGGAGATGGACAAGCTCATCGAACGCCAGGGCAAAATCCAGGAACAGCTGGACCACCTGGATGCCTGGGACCTGGATGCCCGGTTGAAAATGGCCATGGATGCCCTGCGGTGTCCGCCGGAAGACACAAAAGTCGCTGTCATCTCCGGGGGGGAAAAGCGCCGTGTGGCATTGTGCCGGCTGTTGTTGTCCAAGCCCGACATCCTGCTTCTGGATGAGCCCACCAACCACCTGGATGCAGAGTCCGTGTCCTGGCTGGAACAGCATTTAAACCGGTACGAAGGCACCATCATTGCCGTGACCCATGACCGGTATTTTCTGGACAATGTGGCCGGGTGGATACTGGAGCTGGACCGGGGGGAAGGCATTCCCTGGAAAGGCAATTATTCCTCCTGGCTGGAACAGAAACAAAAGCGCCTGGCCATCGAGCAGAAAGGAGAAGGCAAGCGCCAGAAAACCCTGGAACGGGAACTGGAATGGATCAACATGTCTCCCAAGGGCAGGCGCGCCAAATCCAAGGCCAGAATAAAGGCCTATGAAGACCTGCTCAAAAAAGATGCAAAAGACCAGGAACAGGAGATGGAGATCTTTATCCCGCCAGGCCCCCGGCTGGGGGACAAGGTCATTGTGGCCGAGCATGTAACCAAGGCGTTTGAAGACAAGCTGCTGGTGGAAGACATGCATTTTGTCATTCCCCCGGGCGCCATAGTGGGGGTGGTGGGTCCCAACGGTGCCGGCAAAACCACCCTGTTCAACATGATCACCGGCAAAGAAACGCCTGATGCCGGCAGGATTGAACTGGGCCAGAGTGTAAAACTGGCCTGTGTGGACCAGGAACGGGATTCTCTGGATCCCGGCAAAACCATCTATGAGGTAATATCCGGGGGCAGTGACACACTGGTGATCGGCGGCAGGGAGATCAATGCCCGGGCCTATGTGGGGAAATTCAATTTTTCCGGCACTGACCAGCAGAAGAAAGTGGCAGAGATCTCCGGCGGCGAGCGCAACCGGGTACATATGGCCTGCATGCTCCAGCAGGAAGCCAATGTCCTGCTGCTGGACGAACCCACCAATGACCTGGATGTCAATACCATGCGGGCATTGGAGGAAGCCCTGGAGAACTTTGCCGGGTGTGCCGTGATCATCAGCCATGACCGGTGGTTTTTAGACCGCATCGCCACCCATATTTTAGCGTTTGAAGGGGACAGCAAAACCCTGATGTTTGACGGGGCGTATTCCGATTATGAAAAGGACCGCAAAAAGCGGCTGGGCATCAAGGCAGATGCCCCCACCCGCATCAAATACCGCCAGCTGACAAGGTAGGCTGCAGCATGATATGGCCCCTGTGCAGATGCCGACAATGAAACCGCCCCTTGTGGTGACCCATCCGTTGTTCCGGATACACTGTGCCGTGTTTTTGTTCGGCCTGGCCGGGCTGTTCGGCAAATTCATCACAGCAGGCCCGCTGGTGATTGTTTTTGGCCGAACCTTTTTCGGGGCAGTGGCCCTGGCAGTATATGCACGGGCGGTTTCCGGCACACACCTTGGCGGTTTTCCCAGGCAGATGCTGGGACTGTTCATTCTCCAGGGAATGTTACTGGCATCCCACTGGGTGTTTTTTTTCTGGTCCATCCAGGTGTCCAGTGTGGCTGTGGGTTTGGTGACATTTTCTTCGTTTCCTTTGTTTGTCACCTTTATGGAACCTTTGGTATTCAAGGAACCGTTAACCCGCCGTGACATGATTACCGCAGGGGCGGTATTTATCGGCATCTGCCTGGTGGTGCCGGACATAGACCTGTCCAACCAGACCACATTCGG
>JAZBPL010000142.1:0-5789 GCA_036351635.1 Desulfotignum sp. | reverse complement strand
CCCCCCGGATATCCCGGGCCGGATGCAGGGCTTTATAAAGAGCGGGGCACCCTGGCATATGGATGGCACCATTTACATGCAGCTGCCTGCAGGATTGATTCCTTTTTTTTGACAATTTTCCAGCAGATTGTCGTATTGCGGCCCCAGGATTTCCCAGGAAAACTGCTGCATATGATCACACAACCTTTTTTGCACAGACTGGTTGGCCTCAGGATGTAAAAGACGGTATGCCATTTTTTCCAGGAGCTGGGATTCAGACCGGTACAGAATGTCAGGGTGAAATTTTTCCGGCATGATCTCGGGATAGGACAGCCTTTGGGGCAGCAAAGGAAAGCAGCCAAACCGCACCGCCTCCACCACGGAGATGCCGAAATTTTCCTGTATGGCTGTGGAAACCACCACACTGCCCCGGGTCAGCCAGGTGTGATACGCAGTCCGGGACGGCACATACCCGAATACTTTTATCTGGTCTCCAAAGGTTTGTTTTGCCCGGTCAAACACCGCAGGATACATGTCATACCGCTCTCCCATCACAGCCAGAGAAAACAGCACCCCGTTGTCCCTGAGTCTGCCAAGCACCCGGAAAAAGACCTCGGGCTGCTTGTCATACTCCCACCGGTGGTTCCATATAATCAATGGCGGATCTGACGGGTCCGGCATCACAGAAACCGCTTCTGCCGGAAACCGGCATCCCGGATAAATTACCCGGGTTTTTTCTAAAATACGGTTGATTATTTGTGATGGACGGGGTGCGGGCATCTGCTTTATCAGTTTCCGGGCCTCTTTTACAAATGCGTGCAAATGAAATGCTGAGTTGAACAACACCTGGTCAGCAGCCAGGGCAGAGGTGATATTGATAAAGCCCAGATCCACATCCGGTGCTGTCTTTCTATCCCTGGGTGACACCGGATAGGACAGCTGGTTTTCATGGAAATACAATACCAGGGGGGGGCGGGAAGGTCCTGCCAGTGCCAGAAAATCTGCAACATTCATCATGTCTGTGGCAAACACAAGATCATAAGAGGCAATATTTTTTATCTTCTGCAAAAACGTCAGTGCCGCCCCCCGCATGCGCCATTTCCAGGAACTGGGCGGCAGGGTCGCCAGTGTCACATCATGCCGGGAATGGGCGGCAAAACCTGTGGCAAAATCCTGGTGGGATCCGCCGAAAAAGGGTTCCAGAAACAGCACTTTCATTGTTATCCGCCTTTGTGTCTGCTTTTTTTATTCAGGCCCTGTATTACCTGTTTTATGGGCATGGGTCAATACAAGCATCAGGAGTAAGGGGGCAATCAATCAAAAAAACCATTGCCATGAAACCCAAGAAAATTATATTATAATTATTTGGTTTTTGCGGGATGTCCAGGCTTAAAGGCGGCACCCATGGATAAACAATAAAAAAGGTTAGAGTTGCTTTTGCTGCAGTTGAACGATCCTTTTGAGATAACACATCCGGAAACAGCCTTTGAATCCGATGACTTTTCCATCTTCCTGAATGTCCGGGAAAATAATGAATATGCCAAGGTCAGCTATCCAGTGAAATACGGCATTTTTTCCCGCCTGGAGACCCGGGAGATGATACTGGAATTCAACCTGAACCAAGAAATCCGGCATGCCAGATCCAAAACCCGGCACTGGCTCCATCCCTCGGAATGGCTCAAGCGCACCGTGGGCAATGACTGGATCTACTATTCCAGCGGCGGATATGCCGGGGTATATGAAGCCATCGGTGAGTATTACCTGCCCAATTTCACCTACCCCACCAATTCACTGCTGGGAGGCCGGCCCTTTGAAGAACCGGAAGTCGCAAAAATCTGTCAAAACTGGCCCGAACTGCTGGGGGCCGTGCCGGACAGCCGGCACGACATGTCCGCACGGGTCGCTGAATGGCTCGGGCAGGTGAAGCGCATCACACAGGCAGATCTGGAGGATAAAGCCCAGGCCCTGTTTGAGATCTGCGGCGCCAGAACCACGGTGCTGCCGCCGGATGCCAGGCATTCGGACTACAATGTGATCCCGTTGACCATTGCCGACGGATGCCTGTACAAATGCCGGTTCTGCAAGGTAAAGAACAAAAAACCGTTCACCCCCCGGACCCGGGATGATATCCAGAGACAGATCCGGGAGCTGGCACACATTTACGGCAAAGACCTGGTGAATTACAACGCCCTTTTTTTGGGGGAACATGATGCCCTGAACGCGCCGGCAGACCTTATTGTATCAGCTGCCAGGGAAAGTTATGACCGGTTCGGGTTTGCACGCAGCTACATGAAACACCCCCGGCTGTATCTGTTCGGCAGCGTGGATTCCCTGCTCGATGCTGACCCGCACCTGTTTGAATCCTTAAATACCCTGCCCTTTGACACTTTCATCAATATCGGCCTGGAATCCTTTGATCCGGCCACCCTGGAGCACTTGGGAAAACCCGTCACCGCCCGCAGGGTGGGTCTGGCATTCGACAAGATGCAGTCCATCAACCTGGCCTGTGCCCGCATTGAAATGACCGGCAACTTTGTCATGGATGACCAGCTGTCCCCGGACCACACCCGGGCACTCCTGAACCTGGTCCGGCACCGCATCACCCACGCCCTGCCCAAGGGCAGTGTGTACCTGTCCCCCCTGGCATTTGCCAAACCCTCCAGAGAAGTGCTCTATGATTTCTACCGGCTGAAGACTGTCAGCCGCCTGCCCATGTTTCTGTATATCATCCAGCGGCTGTAGCATGGCGCAACGCTGTATTGTGCCCCAGGATGCATAAGGGTCCGGCACAGTTTTTTCTTGAAAACCGCTGCAGGATGGGTCAAAATTGGTCTGTGTTTCCACATTCCCATACCGCAATCCAAAGGAGGAACAAAATGAACAAGACCGGCATTCATCAAAAAATGCTGTCCGGTGTCATGGCCGCGTTTGCAGCGGATGCCCTGGCCCTGGGCGTTCACTGGGTGTATGATGTATCCCGGATAAAGGAGCGGTACGGCCGCCTGGACACGCTGACCGCCCCTGAAATCGCCCTGTTCCACAAAAATAGACAAAAAGGGGACTTCACCCATTACGGTGACCAGATGCTGGTGTTGCTGGAATCTTTGGGTCACTGCAACGGCTTTGACCTGGCGGATTTTGCCGCCCAATGGCAGGCCCTGTTTAACAATTATGCCGGATACATGGACAGTGCCACCAGAAAAACCCTGGCAGGTTTCCAGGCAGGCAGATCACCGTCAAAAGCCGGATCAGACTCCACTGATCTCGGAGGGGCCGCCCGCATGGCGCCGCTGGCCCTGTTCAACGCCCACCATGCTGACGCGTTCATCGATTGTGCCCGACAGCAGACCGCCATGACCCACAACCACCCCCTTGTCCTGGAAACCGCCCGTTTCTTTGCCCTGGCTGCCCTGGAAACCGCCAACGGATCAGGCCCGGCAGCCGCCATCCGGTCCGCAGCAGAACTGCTGCCGTCCGAATCTCCCATCCCGGACCTGGTGGACAAGGGCCTTGCCAGTGCTGAAAAAGAGACCGCCCAGGCCATCTCCGGTTTCGGTCAGGCCTGTGACACAACAGAGGCCCTGCCCGGCACCATCCACCTGATCGCCCGGTATCCGGAAGACCTGAAAACTGCATTGATCGAAAATATCATGGCCGGCGGTGATTCTTCGGCCAGGGGAATCCTGTGCGGTTTTATCCTTGGCATCCATAACGGACTGGAAGCGGTTCCTCGAAACTGGCTGGATGAGATGACCGCATTTAACAAAATCAAGACCCTGACCGGCGGTATGTGAAAAGCCGGTCACAAAGTATCCGCATGGTTCAGTTTGAAAATCCATAGTGGATTCCCATTTTTCAAACATCTGCAAAGATGTTTCAGGATTCAGTACCCGGTACCAGACATACATAGATTTTTCAATCACCATCGGAAATAACTGTCAATGATATTGGGATTTTGCTTGAACATAAAGGAATCAATGATAGTTACAAATTAGTTTGAGCTCTGGCAGATTTCATAATCGAAACTATGGTTAATTTTCATGGAATTAAGATTTGCTGCACTATATTGACTGTTAGCCCGGCCTTAAAGCGATTACAAACAGGAAAGATTAGCATCAATAAGGTTTTCGATCCCTGAATTTTTTGTCGCAGCATCAAGCATTGCCGGGGTGCCATTGGATAGAATGGCCAGTCTAAATCCCCTGTCTTTTAAAACAGACAGTACTTCGGGCACTTCCGGATAAGCGTCCAGGCCCAGGTATGCATTCATCAAATCATCCCTGAGATCTGTGTCGGCTATCCCGTGCATGTCAAAAAAAATCAAGCGCATCCAAGATGACCTTCCAGAAATCAGCATGTTGTTTCATCAGGCTTCTCAACCAAGTTTACTCCAGCTGTTTCGTCCGCAAGAGCACGGATACCTGGTCAGCCTTTTCTCCCAGCCGGTCACGGTGTTTCCCTCCAGCTGAATGAACTCGGAAAGATACTTATTGATTCTGCGCCTGTCTCATCATCTCCTGCATTCCTTCAACTGGAGCTCCGGTTGCATCAGCCGTTCGATCCATGAAATTGAATTCTTATTCCGTTAGAATAGCCCTTACTTTAGCCAAGGCTTCACTTGTCACTGAGACAGGGGCTTTTTCAGCAAACGTTAAACCTCTTTGAACAAAATCAATTGTCTTGACCTGGTGGCAGAGAACAACACCAGAAATCTTTTCCCCGGTTAAAGCGACTTCAAAACCATGTCCCCGGACCTGGCTTGTAATCGGGGCCACCAAGACCAGCAGGATTTTTTTATTGTAAACCGCAGGAGAAAGGACCAGGGCAGGCCGATGCCCCAACTGTTCATGACCGGCTGCCGGGTCAAAGTCTGTCCAAACAAGATCCCCACGCTCAGGGATATATGGTTTTCTTTTAGATCGTACTGCCATTACCATTCCTTTCCTACAGGTTTGTCGTTCAACCATGCCTTATCCTCGGCATTCAAAGCAATCGCCTTGGGATCACATTGGCTTAAAAGCTCGTCAAGAGTATATTCTTTTTTGTCCTGGATCGGGGTAATAACGATTCTGCCGTCTTTCGCCTCAATGGTAACGGTCTGATCCTTTTCAAGTTGGATCATATCAGCGATTACTTTCGGTATCCTGGCTGCCAGGCTATTGCCCCACTTTTTAATAACCAGCTCTGTCATTTCACTCTCCTTCAATAGTTTAGACATTGTAAAAATATATTAAAGCATAAAACCCCCGTGTCAACAATGTAGAAACCTCCTTAAAAAATAAATATTTTTCTGGACATGAGTTACAGGGAAAGTCTGCTGGAAAATTCAATATGGTTGAAATTTAAGCTAAATCGAGTATTGTTGTAAATTACGTGTAGCTCAACGTAACATAAATTTCCAACGGCTATAGGATAAACTCGAATCGTTTTTCATTAAAGTTTATTCTTTGAAAATTTGAGCAGTCTGCAAAAAAATCTTCGGAAATGAAATCCCGCCCTTCACAAGGCTCTAAAAAACGCTTTTTGATTTCGTTAAGTATGCCTGATACCAAGTTTCTATCCTGCCCGGTTAATCACGCGGGGCGCTGGAGACCCAGTTTCTTCATCCTGGATTGCAGAGTGGTGCGCTTGATCCCGAGCGATTTGGCAGCACCATCTTTACCTGAGATACGCCACCCTTTCTGAAGGTGAACTTTTAGGATGTGATCACGTTCAATATCCTCCAGGCTTGTATGCTGATTGCTTTCATGGGAGACCCTTACAGGCGGAAACACCGCCAGCGTTCTGCTGCTGGAAATAATCATGGCATG
>JAZBPL010000141.1:0-15499 GCA_036351635.1 Desulfotignum sp. | reverse complement strand
TGCCGCAGGATATCCTGGTAGCTGGGCCGTTCTTTGTCCTGAAAAAAAATACCCACACCGTAGGGCTCGTTTTCTGCGGCACGCATGGCGCTTTCCATGTTGTCAGGGGCCGGCAGGTGCAGGGAGCAGACATTTTCCTTGAGCGCCTTCCAGGTCCGGTTGGCCTTGTCAAAGGTCACACAGGGGGTGAGAATCTGGATAAAACTGAACCCCTTGTGCAGGATACCGGCCTTGATAATCTCTTTCATGCCTTCAGGGTCACCTGCATACCCCCTGGCCACAAATGAACTGCCGTAGGCCAGGGCCAGCCTGATGGGATTCAAGGGGGTGTCGGGATTGCCCACAGGATGGGAATTGGTCTTTGTTTCAAAGGGGGTGGTGGAAGAGGACTGCCCCTTGGTGAGCCCGTAGATGGCGTTGTCAAACAAAATAAAGGTGATGTCGATGTTTTTGCGGGCCACGTGGGGCAGATGCCCCCCGCCGATCCCCAGGGCATCCCCGTCCCCGGCCATGGCAAAAACTGTAAGGTCTTCTCTGGCAAGTTTCAAGCCTGTGGCCACGGGAATGGAGCGGCCGTGCAGGGTGTGGAACCCGTAGGAATTGATGAAAACCGGGGTCCGTCCGGAGCATCCGATGCCGGATACGGCGCAGATATTTTCATGCGCCAGATCCAGTTCCCGGCAGGCCTTGTAAAAGGCATCCATGATGCCGAAATATCCGCACCCCGGACACCAGGTGGGCAGGTCAGGGGACCGGTACTTGAGAAAATCCTTTTCCCTTACCTGTGCGAGTTTCTCATCCAGGTAAAAGGACCGGGCAGTGTCTGCTGTCATATCAGATGGCGCCATATCCATTACATCTCCTTCATTTTTTCCACAATATCTTCTGATGCCATGGGCCGTCCGGTGATAAAATTGAGCCGTTCCACCGGCCGTTTGATGATCCGGGTAACAAAGTCGGCAAACTGGCCCCGGTAATTGAGTTCAGGTATCAAAATCTTTTTGCACCTGCCGGCAAAGGCTTTCAGCTGTTTTTCCGGAAACGGGGACAGCATTATGGAGCTGAAACCTGCCCCGGAAATACCCTTTTCTGCCGCAGTCATCACCGCCTCATGGGCAGCACCGGCAGAGGATCCCCAGGAGATCACCCCGATGTCCACCATTTCCTGTGTCCCGGCCTCACCCGGCATTCCGGTGCTGCTGCCCATGCCGCCGCCTGCACTGCCGGCATTTATCCCGGAGATCACCGGGGCCGGGGCTTCCTTCAAAACACCTGCATGCTTTCTGAACCGTTTTGCCGTCATTGCCAGATGGCCTTTGTCCGTGTAATTGGGCCGGCCGTATGCATCATGTTCCAGGCCTGTGGCAAAAAACATGCCCTTCGGGGTGCCGGGAATGGTCCTGGGCGAAATGCCGCTGTCCGTGATCTTATACCGCTGGTACCCGGCCAGATCTGCAGCATCCGGTGCGATATTGGCGTTCAGCATCTCCGGTGCTGGCTTTTGGGGCACATCAATGTTGCGGATGGAGTTGGACAGGAAAAAATCCAGCAGTACCACCACCAGGGTCTGGTATTTTTCCGCCAGATACAGGGCCAGCACCGTGGCATCATAACAGGAGGTGGTGTCTGTGGGGGCCAGCACCACCCGGGGGCAGTCGCCTGTGCCCCCGAACACGGCAGCATTGAAATCGCTCTGCTCGGTTTTGGTGGGGATGCCGGTGGAGGGCCCGCCCCGCTGGGAGTCTATGATCACGGCCGGCACCTCAGCCATCACAGACAATCCGGTGAACTCGGTCATCAGGGCAAATCCCGGACCGGATGTGCCGGTCATGGCCCGGATCCCGCCGTATCCGGCCCCGATCACGGCACCGATGGCAGATATTTCATCTTCGGTCTGGAGCAGGGTCCCGCCGTGTTTCGGCAGTTCTTTGCTCAAGATCTCCATGATTTTGGTGGCCGGGGTGATGGGGTATCCGGCATAAAACTTGAGATCCGCGTCCAGGGCGGCTTTTGCCACAAGCTGGTTCCCGTTGATGATGAGCTTTTCCCCTGTCTGTTCCACTGCTGTCCGGGGCGGGGTCACCCCTTGAAAGGAGATGGCATCTGTTTTCTCGATATTTTCTTTTGTCCAGTCAAACCCTTCCAGAAAGGAGTTCACATTGGAATCGATGACAATCTGCTTTTTTTTGCCGTACCGCTCTTTGATGCTGTTGGTGAAAGCATCCCGGTCCAGGTGAAACAGGGCGGTGACAGCCCCCAGGGCCACCATGTTACGCCCCCTGGCATTGCCTGCCGCCTTCTGGGCCAGCATGGTCAGCGGCACCCCGTAGGAAATGGTTTCAGGATCTGCTTGTGCCACCACGCTTTCATCCTCTTCATGGGGTTTGGGGGGCTGGCTGTCATAAATGAGTATGCCGCCTTTTTTCAGGGCGGACAGCTGGGAGATGGCATGGTTGTCGTTCAACGCGATGAGCACGTCTGCCAGTTTTCCCGGAGAATAAATGGGATTGGCGCTGACCCGGGTATGGGCCACGCATTTGCCGAACCCCCTGATTTCAGCAGGATAGGCATCAAAGGACATGATTTCAAACCCTTGCGCACTCATGAACCGGCTTAAAATTTCCCCGGCGGAGATGGTCCCCTCACCCGCACTGCCGCAGATTTCGATGACAATGTTGATATCTTTATCACTGGTTTTCATGCATCTTCGTCCTTTTCAAGATCTTCCCACCAGGCGGTTTTAATTTTCACCCCTTCCAGATCAAAATATTTTCTGCCGGCCGGCCGCACTTTGTGGTGTTCGCCCAGCAGGTTCAGGCCGGCCACTTTTCCCTGGGCCTGTGCATTGGGCCATCCAATGGAGGTGGTGTAGGTATTGATGTCCGGATTGTAGATCTGGGCGCAGGCACCGCAGGCAAAAATGCGGTCCAGGCTGGTGCGCATGGTCTCATCCACCAGGATGCCGTGATCGATCTCCAGACCGCAGCCCCTGGCAAAATCCACATCAGGAATCAGGCCGTTAAAGGAAAACACCAGATCCGCCTGTGTGCGTACCCCCTGTTTTGTGGTCACCCAATACCCGCCACGGTCCTCCGGCACAATGGTATCCAGGTCATCGTCTGCCAGGACATCTGCATTGGTTGGTGCCAGGTTTTTCACAATGGCATCCTGCATCTGCTTTGTCAGACGATGGGGCCAGAACGCCCTGGGATACAGCAGCAGGGTCACCTGTTTTCCCATGTCAGTGAGCATTTTCAAAAACTTGAACCCCACCAGATCACCGCCGAAAATAAAAAACCGGCTGCTGTCGGTAATTTTTTTGCGCAGCCCTCTGGTATCATTGAATTCTGTGACAAAGGTCAGACAGTCTGCATAGGGCTTCATGGAGGGCAGCAGCCGGGCTCTGGCCCCTGAGGCAATGATAAGATCAGTATAATGCACCGTTTCCATGTGGGAAAGATGCAGGCGTTTGCTGCCCGGATCGATATGCACCACAGCCTGGCCCAGGCGCAGCCGGATATGCCTGCGCCGGTATTCATCCATTGTTTTGACTGCCAGGGCATCTTCATCCACCTTTCCGGCCAGGTATTTCACCAGTTTCGGCTTGGCGTAAAAACAGATATTTTCATGGGAGATGATGGTGATGGCGGCATCCGGGTCGTTTTCCCGCAGGGTGAAGGCAGCAGCATTGCCTGCCGGACCGTTCCCGATGATAACATAGTGGTCGTGGGTTGGCATAAGGTCTCCTTTATTCATCCATATCCATCTGGATCAGTTCGGTTTTGGTCACGCTGATGCAGTCCATGGGACAGACCGCATAACACTGTCCGCACCGGATGCACACCTCATTGTCAATGGTGATGGACACCACCTTGTCCCACTGCCCGGTCTCCACATACCTGCCATAGGTGCCGTCTGCGTTGACAGGGATGGTTTCCACCATCTTGATGCAGTCTTTGGGGGCCACATCGATGCAGGCGGAACAGTAAATACACCGCAAAGGGTCGATTTCATATGTGAGATTGCACAGATAACAGCGCTGTGATTCTGCCAGGGCCTGGTCCGGATCGAATCCGGTTTCCACCTCGCTGGTATGATCTGCCAGGCGCTGGTCCATGGCAATGGTGTTCATGGGAACCCTGTCAATAAAATCATAGGACCTGGGCCGGTCCGTGGTGGCATGGGATTCCAGCCGCACCATGGTCTTTTTTCTTTCCATGGCCGTCAGGTACAGATCCACTGCCAGGGCGGTGCGCCTGCCCCCGGCAATGGCGGAAATCACATCTGTTGATCCGGTGACAAAGTCCCCGGCAGCAAACACCCCTTTCATCCCTGTGGCAGGGGTATCTGTATCAAGGCCGGTGAGGACGTCAGACACATCATGGACATCCGGGGCCTGGCCCAGGGCTGCAATCACACTGTCGCAGGGGGCAACGAATTCAGACCCTGCAATGGGAACAGACTTTTTATAGGGCGGATTTTCGGTTGTCTCAATCCTGGTACGTACAAACGCAATACCGGAAACTTTGCCGTTTTCCCCTAAAATCCTGGCAGGCTGCACCAGGCTTTCCACACCGATCCCCTCAAACCGGGCTTCATGTTTTTCCGTCTCATCGATGCGCATGTCATCCATGGTTTTGCGGATATGCAGGGCCACCTGCTGCGCCCCCAGACGGATGGCGGATCTGGCACAGTCCACAGCCGTGAATCCGGCCCCGATCACCGCCACAGTGTTTCCCACCATCGGTGTCCGGCCCGCATTGACTGCCTTCATGAACGCCAGGCCGTTGTAGACGTTTTCCAGGTCTTCCCCCGCCACCCCCAGAACCCGGGGTTTGGTGCACCCGGCAGCCACCACCACGGCATCAAATTCCCGGGTGAGGCTTTCAAGGGAGATATGGGTTCCCACCGCCTGAGACGTTTTCAGCTCCACCCCCAGGCGCAGGATATTGTTGATCTCGGTCATGAGCAGGTCCCGGGGCAGACGGAATTCCGGTATCCCGTACATGAGCATGCCCCCGGGTTTTTCCATGCTTTCAAAAACTACCGCCCTGTGCCCCAGGATGGCAAGATCATGGGCCGCAGCCAGACCGGCCGGACCAGACCCCACCACTGCCACGCTTTTGCCGGTGGGGGCATACAGACCTTCAATAATCCGGTGCATGGGTGATTTCATGTCTGCACAGGCCCGCTTTAAATGGCAGATGCCCACACTCACCCCGTTGTCCGGTGCCCCGTGGCGGCAGGCGGTTTCACAGGGCCGGGAACAGATGCGGCCCAGAACGCCCGGCATGATATTGGCCCCCCGGTTCAGTTCATAGGCCCGGCCGTAACGCTTTTCATTGATACACCGTATATATCCGGGAATATTGGTTTTTGCGGGACAGGCTTCCTGGCAGGGAATGCTTTTCGCCACCTGGCCAAAATCCCTGGGATCAGTGGAATAGGCGATCTGCTTTACGGAATGGGCCCGGTACAGCTTGTTTTTATCCTGAAAGATTTTCTCTTCTTTGGCGTAAAGACCGTTTTTCTTCAATGGTTCCCCCTGCGATTACCGTTAACGGCTGTGTGCTGCGATAAATCGAAGCAAAGAATACCACAAAAAAACAAATTATCCAAAGTAAAAACTTTGCCGCGCCCGGTGAATGCATTCTATTTTCGGGTCCAACAATTTTTTGGGCTTCAGGGCGGTCATATATTTTACCACGAAGGTCACGAATAACACGAACAAAAGGTTTCTTCGTGTTATTCGTGGTTTTAACAAAAAATCAATGCAAGGCCATCCGACATTGGCTATCTGACGGGCCTGTCAAATGGTAAACGCAGGAGGTGGGGATCACGCATCAGGATGGGCTTTGACCCATGTTTTGACCAGGTGTGTAAAAAGCAGAAAATTGGACAAACCAGTCATGGCGTTATCCCTCTTTTTGGGAGATAATCCGCAGCTTGCGCCACAGGGCGGCCCGGCTGATTCCCAGGATTTCGGCGGCTTTTGTCTTGTTGCCGTCCGTAATTTTGAGGGCATTGAGAATATGCTGCTGTTCCATTTCATTAAGGGAAAGAAAGGGCGTATCTGTGTTGTCTTGGGCAGGTGTCAGGGATGCCTGGCCCCGGCCGCCACTTTTTTCCGGGGCCTGGACCAGGCGCCGGGGAAGGTGTTCTTTTTCCAGGACACTGCCGGTGGCCAGGATCACGGCGCTTTCAATGATGTGCCGCAGTTCCCTGATGTTTCCGGGAAACGCATAACCCGCAAAAACACGATACACTGCATCGGAGATGGACGTAATCTGTTTTTGAAACGCCTGGTTGCACTGGTCCAGAAAATAGCGGCACAATATGGGGATATCTTCTTTTCTGTCACGCAAAGCCGGCATTTCCAGTTCAATGGACCGGATCTTCTGGTACAGATCCCTGCTGAACCGGCCGTGGGAGACCTTTTTTTCAAGATCCTGCTGTGTGGATACGATAAACCGGACATCCATTTTGTGGGAACCTGGATCTTTAATACTGCCGGCATTGCCCGGGACCGGTCTGCGGTCCAGTATCTGCAGCATCTCCTGCTGGGTGGCAAGGGGCATGTTTTCCATATGATCCAGCAGGATGGTGCCGCTGAATACCATGCCTTTTTCCGTGTACTGTTCCGGCTGGGGACTGAAGGATGCCACCAGTTCCTTAAAACAGAAATCACTGCTGAAACACCCGCAGTCAAAGGCCAGAAACCGCTGGTTTTTGCGGTACCCCATTTTGTGGATGGTCCTGGCAGCCAGTTCCTTGCCGGTACCGGTTTCCCCGCAGATAACAATGGGACAGTCCAGTTCGGAAAACCGGCGGATGTTTTTGCGCAGCCGCTGCATTGCAGGGCTCTCCCCAATGATTCTGGGCAGATCAGTGTTCCGGTCTCCGGGTTCATTGTACAGCCCGGCAGTATTCTTGAAAGAAGGCGGGTTGATCACAAACACATTCCCGTCTTTGCCGGATTTTTTTATCACATCCCACAAACCTGCCATGGCATCTTTTTCAAAATACATGGCCCCCAGGGCCTCGGTGGCCTGTCTGGCTTTTTCACTGCCGTAACCGGTGAGCAGAACTGTTTTCAGGTCCGGGACCATCTCCTTGAGCTTGGTGATGGTCACCAGACCGTCCATATCCGGCATTTTCAAATCCACGATGGCCAGGTCGATGCGGGTTGTTTTCGCAATTTCCAGGGCTTTGATGCCCGAGGATGCCTTGATGGGCACAAAGCCCAGCAGCAGGATGCGCTGGGCCATGGAGTTGAGCAGCCGCTCTTCATCATCCACCAGCAGAATATGTTTTTTATGCGCTGTCATCTGTTTCCAATATATTCATCAAAATGAAAATGCGTATATCATACACCATAAAACAGATAAATCATCAATAATTCAACTGTAAGAAAAATCAAGGTCATGACAATACCTGCCTTTGCATAGTCCACGGTTCGGTAGCCGCCGGGCCGCATCACCAGGGCGTTCACCTGGTGTGTGGGCAGAATAAAGCTGTTGGATGCGGAAATGCCGACAACCAGTGCCGCCATTCTCGGGTCCGCACCGGCCATCATGGCCATGTTCATGCACAGGGGAACCAGCAACACGGTGGCACCGACATTGGAAATGACCAGCGTAAAAAAGGTGGTCATGATACCGATCACTGCCAGCAGAACAATGGGGACCGGTGTTCCCACAAGGCCTAAGACCCCCTGGGCGATAAAGGCGGCAGTGCCGCTCTTTTCAAATGCAATGCCCAGCGGAATCAGCCCGGCAAGAAGAAACACCGTCATCCAGTCCACGGCACCATATGCCTCATCAATGGTCAAAACCCCTGTGATGATCATGCCCAGCGCACCTGACATCAATGCCACAGCCAGGGCCGTATCAAAGAAAATTACCTGAAAAAGGGCAATGGCAAGCCAGATAACCGCAAATACCGCTTTCTGGGGACGCAGAATTTCTCCTTCAAGCGGGGAGGCAAAAACCAGGGACCGTGGTTTCGGCTTATTGTTCAAAATATGAAATTTATCCCATGGACCCTGCAGAAGCAGGGTATCTCCCTTGCTCAGCGGAATATAGGTCAGGCCGCTGTAAAATTTTTTGTTGTCTTTAAAAAGAACCAGTGGATTGAGTTGGTAATGCTCTTTAAAACTCACCTCATTCAACGTCTTGCCGATCAGATCGGATCTGGGGGAAACAACCGCTTCCGCCACCCCTGCATTTGTATTGGCAAGGGTATCGGCAAAGGTTTCCAGGGTGTCTTTTATCTGCCAGCCGTATTCTTCTGCCAGTTTTTCAATGTTTTCCCATTTGCCGGCAACGGCAACATCACAATTGGCAGAAATGGTTTCGTGGCTCCGGGGAACATGATTCACCGTTCTGACGGAAGGAGAGCTGATCCCGATAACCGTGACCAGAAATTTCGCCCTGACAGTCAACTCCTCCAGCGTTCCTGTGACACCGGTATCAGGCACATGCAGTTCCACAATGCTGTTGACCCCCTGGTATTCGCGGGTCAGCATTTCAGATGCCCCTTTACTGAACTTTCCCGTCTGGGCAGGCAGAATAAATTTGCCGAAAACCACAAAATATAAGAGCGCGGATGCAACCAGGGCAAGGCCGATGGGCGTCTGGGTAAAAAGCCCGAAAGGTGCCAGTTTTTCGCCGCCGACCACCATCAGGTCATTCAACAAAATGGTGGGGCTTGCCCCGACCAGGGTAATGGTGCCACCGATAATGGCACAGAACGCCATGGGCATCAGCACCCTTGATGTGGGGATTCCCATGCGTTTGGATATTCTCTGGGTGACGGGCAGAAACAATGCGGCGGCCCCGATATTCTGCATCAAACTGGAAATCACGGCCACGGAACCGGCAATAAACAGAATGATCCTGTTTTCACTTTTGCCGGCCAGGGCCATGATGGGTTTTGCCACATTGTTCATCACCCCGGTTTTATCAAGGCCTGCACCGATTATGATAACAGCGATAATGGAACAGACCGCGTTGCTGGAAAGGCCTGAAAAGGCTTCCTTTGGTGTAACCAGGCCGATAAGGGGGAGCAGCACCATCATCATGATTCCCACAACATCCACTCTGACCCATTCAAAAACAAATAAAAAGATAACAAAAACAAGGACTGTCATTGTCAATATCATATCAGGTGTCATTCAAATCATTCTCCGTTCTATGGTTATTATGGAAAACCGGCCACGCAAATCACGCTATTTTTTCTTTCGAAAAAAGAAACAAAGCAGTGAGAATGTAAAAATCAGAAACAATCCGAAAATAAAATGGGTATCCATGGTTTCTCCCTTAATCTATGGCATAGACACAAAAGGTCTGTGCAATCACCGGTTTTTTTTCATCAGCCGACCCCAGGCTGCGCAGAATTTTTCTGAAAAATCCCCAGAAACTCCCCATATCCTCTTTTTCAAAATAAACAGATTCCAACGCTTCGGTTGCTTCCTTGAGTTTTGCATCCCCGTGGCCGGTGAGCAGGGAACTGGAAATTGAGTTGTCAATTTCTTTTACCCTGGCAATCAGATCAAGTCCGTCCATGTCCGGCAGCCGCTGGTCGATAATTGCCAGATGGACCGTTGTTTTCTGGAGAATATCCAGCGCTTCTTTACCATCTAAAGCAGTGAGCGGTTCATGGCCCTGGAGCCTGATCCTTTCCGCCAGCGCATTCAGAAATCTGGGATTGTCATCCACCAGCAATATGTGAATATCCTCCTGGGCACGGGGTGATTGCGGGTTTCTGGTCTTGGCCTTCCCTTTTGCCATGCCGGCCGGATTTTCCGTGATGATATATTCAGGTTTACCGTAATCCTTTATAACAGCGTCAATGGCGGTATCAATGTCTGAATAATGCACCATATGGGTGAATGCAAGATTCTTTTCCCCGGCTTTGGCGCGGAAATTTTCCGCATTCCGGTCTGAATTTTTTTTAAACTCATCAAACGCCACATCATGGGCATTGGAAAAAAATTCGGTGACATCATGGGTGAGATTGGCACAATTCACTGCGATAATGCCGCAGCCCATTCGCTGGGCCATCTCAATGGTGTAGGAAACCATGGCTTCGGGAAACAGGCTTTCATATGTGGCAACCGCGATGCTCCTGGAGAGGGTATCCTCAGATGCTGCACGCTTTGGCTCATGGGTCTGATCCCGGGTGCCGGCCTCACGATCATCCGGCTTTCCTGGTTGTGTTTTTGATTTATTTAACAGTGTCATAAATGGTCCTCGAATCTGGTGTTTAAAATTTTCATTTATTACGTATTTTAATGTTTACAAATGAAACAAAAGCCTTTATATTGAGATATAAATTAAAATTTTTAAACAGTCAACACAAAAAATTGATTTATGAAACATATTGATATCCTGATTATTGACGATGAAATCAAATTTGCCGACATGCTGTCCCGGCGGCTCTCCCTCCGGGGCATCATCTGCCGGGCCTGTTATGACGGGCAGTCCGGTATCCAGTGGGTCAGGGAAAACCCCGGTGCCGCCACCCTGATCCTGCTTGATTTGAAACTGCCGGATATGTATGGTACACAGGTACTGGCCCATATAAAGGAAATCGATCGGTCCATCCCTGTTTTCATCATCACCGGTCACGGTACCCGGGAGGATGAAAAACTGTGCCGCGATCTGGGCGCGGCCGAATTCATCCATAAACCCGTGAGCATTGAAAAAATAACCACCGCGCTCACCCATGCCCGGGGGAAGATGCAATGATCAGAAAACCGCAGATAATGCAGAAACAGGAATGGCTGGCGTTTTTGTTTCACCGGCACAACGCCCACCTGGCATCCTTTCACACCTTTTCCAATTACTGCCGTATCTGGATCATCAGCATTGTTATCCTGGCTGTCACATCCCTGTCCCCCCTGGTGATGGCCACCTTCATCAACCAGCGGTTGATCCAGCAGGCCGTGGATTCGGAACTGGTTCTCCAGACCGAGCGGGTCACCTCCAATGCCAAGCGGTCCATGCGGTTTTTCCTGGAAGAACGGCTGAACGCCCTGCGGTTCATCGTCAATGAACTGCCCTATTATGCCTTGATCGATAATGCACACCTGGCGGAAATTCTGGGCAATCTCAAGCTGGGATTCGGCGGGTTCACTGATTTGAGCATCATCGATGCCGACGGCAGCCAGGTGGCCTATGCCGGGCCCTTCAACCTGGAGGGCAAAAACTATAAAACCCAGTCCTGGTTCACCAAAAGCATTGAAAGTGACAATTTCATCAGCGAGGTGTTCACCGGATACCGGGATGTTCCCCACATCATCATTGCGGTGCGGTCCATCAATGCCCTGGGACGGCTTTTCATCCTCAGGGCAACCCTGGACACCCAGCGGCTCATGGACACCCTGCTCTCCTATAAGACCAATGTCCACAACGATATCTTTCTGATAAATCACACCGGCGTACTCCAGACCCCTTCCAGCACCTATGGAAAAATTTTCACCCCCACCAGGCTGGAGATTCCAAAATTTTCTACCACGACAAACGTAATTCTGCCTGAAAATGCAAATGAACATACCTTTATCACCGGATACTCCTACATTATCACCGAGGCGGTAACCACCCCGTTCATTCTCATGGTGAACAAGGAAAAATCGGTTGTCATGGGTACATGGCTGAACCTGGGAAGGACCTTCAACTGGATCATCAGCATCAGCTGTCTGGTGATGATGATCATCATCACCCTGGTGTCCACCTTTATGGTGAACAAGCTGTATCTGGCGGACAAAACCAAGGCGGAAACCATGATGAAAATGGAGCAGAGCCAGCAGCTGGCCTGCATCGGCCAGCTGTCCGCCGGCATTGCCCATGAGATCAACAACCCGTTGGCGTTGATCAATGAAACCGCCGGTTATCTCAAGGACCTGTATCATTTTACCGATGAACAGCAAAATGACGAAGAGGTCATGGAAAACCTGGACGCCATCCTGGAAGCGGTTTCCCGGTGCGGCACCATCACCAGCCAGCTGCTGGGATTTGTCCGGCAGTTTGATGTGCAGGTATCCAATGTGGATGTGAAAAAACTGATCACCGGCATATTGCGTTTTCACAAGAAGGAAACCGAATACAAAGGCATCCATGTCACCACCGACATAGCCCCAGATACCCCTGCCATCGAGACCGACCGGGGCAAACTCCAGCAGATTCTGCTCAACCTGATCAACAATGCCTTCCAGGCCATAGAGGCCAACGGATGCCTGGATATAACGGTATTGCATCACCCACCCGGCCAGATCACCATGGAGATCAAAGACACCGGATGCGGTATTCCCGAAGAAAACCTCAAACGGATCCATGAACCGTTTTTCAGTACAAAAAAAGAAAAAATGGGAACCGGCCTGGGGCTTTCCATCACTTACGGACTGGTCAAAAAACTGCAGGGAAATATCCGTGTGGAAAGCAGTGAAGGTGTTGGAACCATATTTACTGTCACTTTACCGGTCAAGATGAAAAAAGAGGACAAGGCATGAAGATTATTCTTGTGGATGATGAAAAAAAATTCATTACTATGCTGGCCAAAAGACTGTCCCTCCGGGGACTGAATGCGGATGTGGCCTATTCCGGGGAAGAGGCGGTTGAAAAAGCCGCCCAGACCCCTTACGACCTGGCTGTGCTGGACCTGAAAATGCCCGGCATCAGCGGATTTGCATTAAAACGAAAACTGCTGGAGATGCATCCGAAAATCAAGCTGATTTTTGTGACCGGGCACGGTGCCATCGAAAATAACGGAAACCATGACCATTCAGATGATATTTTTCTGGCCAAACCGTTGAACATCGAGACCCTGATTGAAACCATCCACCAGACCATCCATCCGGACAAACAATAAAACGGGGGGAGACAACAATGAACCAGCACACCATTGACCTTGTGAACAAACAGGGGCTGCAGTTTTTCGGATCAGTGAATGCCAGCATTTCCCATGAACTCAAAAACATCTTTGCCATCATCTCTGAAACTGCCGGGTTTTTAAACGACCTGACCCAGCTGTCCAAACAGGGCAAAAAATTTGAACTCTCTGTACTTGAAAACTGCAGCAGCAGCATTGCCGAAGAGATCGAGCGGGGGTTTGACACCATCCGGCAGATGAACCAGTTTGCCCACAGCGTGGATGACCCTGTCACGGAAACCAGCATTGCAGACACCCTGACCCTGGCCGTGAAACTGACCGGGTTTTTGAGCTATGCAAAAAAAACACAGACAGAGACATCTGCTGCAGACATCACGGTGTTTACCAGCCCTTTTCTGCTCCAGAACCTGATATACCGCACCCTCTGCGCCATCTACAAAGCCATGGACACAAAAGATACCCTGAACATCTTTTTTCATGAAAATGATCCAGATACTGTTTCCCTGACCTTTTCATGGGGCAGCCCTTTGGCATTGGCAGATTTTCCGGACCGGCACACATCAGATGTGGCAGATGCCCTTGGGGCTGTGATCAGCATCTCAGACACCAGCCTTGACCTGACCGTCGGCCATGCCAACGACAGCCTTTCTGCGGCGGTGACAGACAAAAAACGGTGAACCAGGGCCGGATACAGAACCAGATTTTACTGACAATTGTTAAAACCATAGTAATTTTAGGAGGCAGCCATGACTGACATTGAAAAAATCCACCTGCTCATGGTGGATGATGAAGAAAAATTTTTGAACGCCCTTACGGAACGCCTGAAACTCAAATTCTTTGACATCACCCCGGTGACAAACGGGGAAGATGCAATAAAAGTGGCCCAAAAAGCGCAATTTGATGTGGCAGTGGTGGACCTGCAGATGCCCGGCATCGACGGGGTGGAACTGCTGAAAATTCTGAAAAAAAGCCACCGCTTTCTGGAAATCATCATCCTGTCTGGCCATGCAACCATAGACACCGCTGTTGACTGCACCAAACTGGGGGCATTTAAAGTCCTGGAAAAACCCTGCAGTTTTGACAAGCTGGTGGAAACCATCACAGAGGCCTATGAATCCCGGATGAAAAAGAAATTTGAAAAAGATATTGACCGCATGAAAAAAATCCAGTCCCTGGCATTCGGCCAGTCCCCCCTGGGCATACTGCGGGAGCTCAAAAAAATGGATGACAACCAGAAATAGTCGCGCCGGGCACGCCGGGATACCCCCGGCAGCACAAAGATCCCCGGCAGCAGATTTTGTTCAGTGTAAGCCGCTTGTGGTGCCCTGTGAACAGACCGTCAGATTAATAAATCTCGGGCCGGGCACAGGACACCACAAGCCATAAAATTTCTTGCGTTTTTCTTCTATCTGGGATAAATGGAAAGGTTCTGCATCCATCAAACACCCAAGGACCGTCCCATGAAACCTTACAATATCGTGTATTCCATCCCCTGGAACCTGTTTCTCATCACCCTGGGCAGCCTGATTCTGGCTGTGGGCATCAAGGGCATCATCATTCCCCACGGCATGATCACCGGCGGGTTTTCCGGCCTGGGCCTGCTGATCTATTACAACTCCGGCATTCTCACCCCAGGCATCTGGTATCTGATCCTGAATATTCCCGTATTCATCATCGGCTGGAAATTCATCAGCAAACGGTTTTTATACTACAGCCTTTTCGGGGCGGGTGTGCTGACCCTGTTCATTGATCTGATCAATATCACAATCGATATCACTGACATCTGGCTGGCAACCCTTGCCGGCGGCACCCTGGTGGGGGCCGGTGCCGGCCTTATTTTCCGGTCCTTAGGATCCGGCGGCGGCAATGACATCATCTCCATATTATTAAACCAGAAATTCAGCCTGCGTATCGGTACCTATAACTTCATGTTCAACTTTGTACTGTTTTTATGCAGCTTCGGATATCTGGAAACAGACATCATCCTGTATTCCATGGCCACCTCCTATATTTCCTCCCAGGCCATTGAATACTGCATGGCCCTGTTCAACCAGCGCAAAATGATCCTCATCATTTCCAAAAACCCCAAAGCCATTGCCGATGAAATCATGAAAAAGCTGCAGCGGGGCGCCACTTTCCTCAAGGGTGCCGGGGCCTATACCGGAGAAGCAAAAGATGTCATCCTCACCGTGGCCAACACCTACCAGATCAAACGCATCGAAGAGATCGTGTTCAACATCGATTCCGACGCCTTTGTCATCACGGAAAACACATTCAACGTGCTGGGCAAGGGATTTTCCCGGCGCAAGGTCTATTGACAGCGGGCGGCTGCCCTGCACACGGCATGGTAACCGCTTGCAATATGTGTGGTGTCGTGTTATCTATGCCTATGATAATATGCTTAAATAATTTTCAGGACAACTATCATGGGCATGAAATCTTTACAGGCCCATTGCGGTCAACGATTACAGTTAGTGTGTTTGGCGATTGTTGGATGATCTGGGAGCCTTCTAAAAACTTTTGGCATAACAGTGCATCGGCTTCAATGGGTTGCGATGTGAAAAAATCGAAATCAACCGATTGTCTGTGATTAAGGCGAAGCGCTATA
>JAZBPL010000140.1:0-3952 GCA_036351635.1 Desulfotignum sp. | reverse complement strand
CGCATACCACGATCACAGACAAGGCCGTAACAATCAAGAAACGGAACTTTTCATGGCAAAATTACTGGTCATTGACGACGAAAAATCCATCCTCGAAACCCTGGGCATGTTTTTCGAGGAAAAGGGACTGACCGTGCTGACCGCGGATACCGGCACAAAAGGAATGACCCTGTTCCGAAAACAGCGTCCCCAGGTGGTGATCCTGGATATCCGGCTGCCGGATGCCAACGGCCTGGACATCCTTGCCGCCATGGTGAAAGAAAACCTGCCGGCCAAGATCATCATGATCACGGCTTTCCAGGATATGGAAACCACCATCGTGGCCATGAAGACCGGGGCCTTCGACTATATCCACAAACCCCTGGACATCGACCAGGTGGAGCAGGCCGTGGACCGGGCCGCAAGGATCATCGAAATCGACCGGAAAACCCCGTCCCTGACCCCCTGCGCTGAACCGGCCGCGCCGGTGGAAATCATCGGAAAAAGTGAAAAAATGCGCCACGTGTTCAAAATGATGGGCCTGGTGTGCGGGCGGCAGGTGAACGTGCTGCTCCAGGGCGCCACCGGCACGGGCAAAGAGCTTACGGCCCGGGTGATCCACATGAATGCCGCAGGCAAAGACGAACCCTTCATTGTGTTTGACTGCTCTTCAGTGGTGGACACCATTATTGAAAGCGAGCTGTTCGGCCATGAAAAAGGGTCGTTCACCGGCGCGGACCAGACCACCATCGGCAAGATCGAGCTGGCCGGGGCCGGCACCCTGTTCCTGGATGAGATCTCCCAGTTGCCCCTCAAGATCCAGGGCAAGCTGCTGGGATTTCTCCAGCGCCGGGAATTCACCCGGGTGGGGGGGACCCGGGTGTTGAAATCCAACTGCCGCATCGTGGCGGCCTCCAACCAGGACCTGTCTGAACTGGTGGAAAAAGGCCTGTTCAAGCAGGATCTGTATTACCGACTCAAGGTATTCACCATCCAGCTGCCGCCTTTGGAGGAACGGCTGTCGGACATTCCATTTCTGGTAGAACATTTTCTGGCCAAAATCAACCGGGAGCTGGGCACCACGGTCACCAAAATCCAGGACGGGGTCATGGAACGCCTTCGCCGGCATGCGTGGCAAGGCAATGTCCGGGAACTGGAAAACATCATTGTCCAGGCCCTGGTGGGATGCCGGGGCAATGTGCTGCTCAGGGACGACGTCGACCGGATTCTGGACCAGCACCGCACCGAACCGGTCCAGGGGTTGGAATCCTTTTCCCTGGCCCACGTGGAAAAACAGCACATCACCCGGACCCTGGGTCAGCTGGGTTGGAACAAGACCCGGGCCGCCCGGCTGCTGCAGATCACCTTGCCCACCCTGCGCAGCAAGATCAAAAAATACCAAATCCATCCCAATGGAAGTTGAACGGAAAATTTTTTTCTACCAGACGGAAAATTTTTTTCCGATATCACTTTCCGTTCTCCGGATGCATCTGTTACAGGGAATCCTACGAAAAAATAATCCATCCTTTCAATGAAGGTGATTCATTTGATTTTTAGATTTCAGAATTTAATCATGGCATACTCTTTGCTTTTAAATTCAGGACACAAAACAGAACTGCTTACAACACAGCCCTTTGCCATTGCCCGGAGCCATTGTACCAGAACCGGTCCGTTGCCTCCTGCGCCTTTTCCCACCGGGCACCGATGGAGCCATGATACGGGGGATTTCAACCCGCCCCGAAGACATATGCCATAAAAAAACAGTGCCAATGATGGTGCTGCTTTCACGCATAAGGAGAAAAGGTTATGAAGCGTATCAGGTCAAGCGTCTGGTGTATTCTGTTCATCATGGCGGGCATGGTTCTGTGGTACGGGCCGGCCGCCGCACAAAAACCCATTGTGCTGGGGGCCCCGCTGTCCTCGGCGTATCTGTACGGCTGGGATGCGGAACGGGGCATCCGGCTGGCCGTGGATGAAATCAATGCCGCCGGTGGTGTGGCTGTTGGCGACAAAAAAAGACCCTTTGCCGTGGAAGTGATCGACACCCGGGACCTGGAACCCGGCGTCCCGGTGAGCGAGGCTCTCATGGCGGTGGAGCGGCTGATCCTCAACAAAGGGGCGGATTTTATCGTGGGCGGCCCCAACCGGTCCGAGGCGGCCCTGGCAGCCATGTCGCTGTTGTCCAAACACAAGAAAGTATCCATTGTCACCTCCGGGGTGCTCACCCCCAAATATCACAAAACCGTGGAAGCCAATTACGACAAGTTCAAATACTGTTTCCGGATCCACGGGGAAGCCGTGAATCTCATCGGCGAAATCATCGCCAATTTTGCGGACCTCAAGGAAAACCACGGCTTGACCAAGGTGTTCATCATGGCCCAGGATGTGTCCCATGCCCGGGGTGCGGCCGAGGTCATGGGCAAGGTGGCCGGCTCCAAGGGATTTGAGGTCACGGGGACGGAAATCTATCCCACCGGCGCCACCGATTTTTCCATGGGCCTGCTCAAAGCCCGATCCACCGGCGCCCAGATCATCAACATCTGGATGGACATGCCGGAAAGCGCCATTCTGCTCAAGCAGTGGTATGACCTGAAAATCCCGGCCCTGCCTTTCGGCTCCACCCTGGCGGCAGCAGAACAGCCCGGGTTCTGGGATGCCACTGAAGGCAAGGGAGAATATACCCTGTGCAACGTGGTCAACGCGGGCAACGCCCCATCCGACGCCACCCCCTGGACCATGAAATTCTACAACGCCTATGCGGAAAAATGGGGCGTGGAACCCGAAGGTCTGGGGGCCTCTTCCTCGTACATGGCGGTGTATGCCCTCAAGGATGCCATCGAGCGGGCCGGTACCATTGATTCGGACAAGGTGGTCACAGCCCTGGAAAATATCGATATGATGGGCGTGTACGGCCGGCTCAGGTTTGATCCCAAGACCCACCAGGTGATTCCCGCCACCGACCCGAAGGAAGGGGCCGTGGGCTCGATCCTGCAGTGGCAGGACGGCAAACGGGTGGTGGTGTATCCCAAAAGCATCGCCAAAGGGGAAATCCTGCTGCCGCCCTGGATGAATCAATAGAAAACGCACCCACCGGGGCATTGCCCGGTGCCCAACCCACGAATGATTCAAATGAGTTACTCAGAAGGGGAGCTGGATGAATCAACCGCCTGGAGTGCGGTTGGCCCTGATCCTTTGATCCTTGAACCGGGGGAAATCGTATTATGGAAATTCTTGTTTACGGGACCATCAACTCGGTGTCTCTGGCCCTGATGGGTCTGGGGTTCGCCATGGTGTACGGCATCAGCCGGATACCCAATTTCGCCCACGGGGCCTTGTACATCATCTGCGGATTCGTCACCTGGACACTGTTCCAGAAACTGGGACTGCCATACGGGCTGGCTATTGTGCTCTCTCTGGCCGCCAACGGGCTTCTGGGCATTCTCATGTACCGGCTGGTGCTGATCCGGGTCAGGGGCATGAGCATCTCGGAAATCATCAGCTCTTATGCCATCGGGCTGGCCATTCTGGAAGGTCTTCGGTACGGGGGATTCCGGGGCATGACCTATACATTGCCCGTGTTCATGGACGGCATGGTGATCATCGGCGGGGTTCCGGTGGATTATCACCGCCTCGTGATGGTGGTGATCGGCATCCTGCTGGTGGCGGGGCTGTGGATTTTCACCCATTTCAGCAAACTGGGGCTGGCTCTGCAGGGCATGGCCCAGGATGAACGGGCCGCCCTCATGCTGGGCATCGACTCCGATTTCATGGCCATGCTGGCCATGGGATTCGGTGCGGTCCTGGCAGGGGTGGCGGCCATTTCCATCCTGCCTTTAGGCAACATTGTGGTGGAATCCGGGTACCATGTCCTGATCATGTCCATTGCCGTATGCATTGTGGGAGGCCTGGGCTCCTGGATGGGGGCGTTTTTTGCCGCCTTCATCATCGGGTACGCCCAGATCCTGAGTGTGGT
>JAZBPL010000139.1:0-3770 GCA_036351635.1 Desulfotignum sp. | reverse complement strand
GTTTTATACCAGTGTGATCTATGCATATTTTTATTCCCTGGGCATTGACATCCAGATGGAAGACACGGCCAGCACCGGCCGGGCAGATATGGTGGTCAAATTTTCCAAAGATTTGATTTACATCTTTGAATTCAAAGTGGTTCAGGATGGACAATCCAAAAGCAAAAAACCCCTGGCTCAGATCAAGGAAAAGCGCTACTTTGAAAAATACATGAAAGACGGCAGAAATATATTTCTCATCGGCATCGCATTTTCAAAGGAAAAAAGAAACATCACCTCTTTTGAGTGGGAACGGGTCTGAAACGCGCGCTTGCCCAAGGGTATCAAACCAAAAAAATTCATCATGAAATCAATTCAAAAAAAAATCCTGACCGTGGAAGAAAGAATCAAGCGGCTGAAACATCTGGGTTCGTTCCCATGAATCCCTTTACACAAATTCCTGCAAAAAATTGATGGCCGGCAAATGAATGATCTTTTTTTGATTCACAAACTGCTTTTTACCGGTAGCTGAAACTTGAAAATATTTGGCAGATGGAAATTTCTTTTGCAAATAATGCAAATGTGAACTGGTGCTGCTGTCTTTCCATTTGCACTCCACAAACATTTGCGGCTTAAAATTATTTGTGATGCAAAAATCAACCTCTCGTTTGTCTGTATCTCGGAAATACCGAAGTTCCAGCGGCTCACCGAAAACATCACGCTGGTAATGCACCCATTTCAGCAAATGGGATGCAATCAGGTTCTCAAATCTTGCAGACATATCCGGAACCAGACTCCAATCAAAATGGTAATGCTTTTGTTCTTTTTTGACAGCCCTGATCAATGGAGATCCAAAGGGAGAAAGCCGGAACAGCATATAGACGTTTTCCAGAACACCTACCCAGCGGTCAATTGTTTTATGGGCCACCTGCAAATCCTGCCGCAAAGCATTCAGGGACAGAGGGGAACCCACAAGTTCCGGCAGTCGTAAGGACAACAGCTCCAATTTGGACAAATCAGAAATCGATTCTATGGCAGGGCTTTCATAGTTGACCAGCAACGACCGGTAATTGAGGGACCATCTTTTTGATTCCACAGCAGATTTGGAAAAATAGGGTTCAGGGAACCCTCCAAGCGTCAATAATTCCAGAAATTCCTCCTGCCTGGAAAGCCCCAACTCTTTGACAGACAAGGGATGCAGCCGCAAATGATGGTATCTCCCCTGGAGAGAATCACCGGATTTTCTCAGCATATCCAGCCTGGCACTGCCTGTCACAAGTATTTCATGAACATCCTGAAATTCATCATACAATCCTTTTAGAAAGTCTCTCCAGGAGGAATACTTGTGAATTTCATCAAAACACCACAGGTCAGTCAAAGGCAATTCTCTTTTCAAAATCGCCTCCCGGTGAGCCGGGATATCCCAATTGAGGTAGGATCTATCATCGGTCAACACAGACTGGGCCACTGTTGTTTTTCCAACCTGCCTTGGGCCGCTGACAAACACCATTTTGCTTTTCAGATCTTTTTTGATTTGATTCTGCAGATATCGTTTTTTCATAGCTCGTAAAATATCTGTATTTTTCATTCACGTCAAATATAAAGATTTGTTTTTTACAGTTTAGTCAAAAATACAGATATTTTGTGGGAAAATTGGCATCATGACAATTAAATACCGGGTGCGTTGGCCTGCGCGTCATCAAGGGAAAGGATGCATATATCCGGTTAGGATCAGGTGTCGATGGCGGCTTTGTCCAGGCGGTAGCGCATGGATCTGAGGGTCAGGTTGAGATATTCGGCTGCCTTGCTTTTGTTGCCGCCGGCCAGCTCCATGGCTTTTTTCAGGTAGGCTGACTCGATGGCGGACAGAATCTCGTCCAGGTCCACACCCTGCTCCACCTCGTCCAGGTTGAACCGCCGGTCTTCCACCACCTCGATCCACCGCCGTTTTTTGTGCATGGAAATGGTGAGGCTTTCGGGCAGGATGATGTTGGTGGAGGAGAGGGCTACCGATCGTTCAATCAGGTTTTCCAGTTCCCGGACATTGCCGGGAAACGAGTATTTGTTGAGAAAATCGATGGCATAGGAGGAGAGCTTCACAATATCCTTGCCCATTTTTTTGGAATATTTTTCTGCAAAGTGCTGGGCCAGGATGGCCACATCCCCTTTGCGGTCCCGCAGGGGCGGTACCTTGATGGGAATGACGTTGAGGCGGAAGAACAGGTCTTCTCTGAACCGGCCTTCAATCACCTCCTCTTCCAGTCTCTTGTTGGTGGCGGAAATGATGCGCACATCCACTTTTATTTCACTGGTGCCGCCCACAGGCTTGAAAGCAGTCTCCTGGACCGCCCGCAGCAGTTTCACCTGGAGCAGCGGGGAGAGTTCCCCGATTTCATCCAGAAAGATCGTGCCCTGGTCAGCCGCCTCGAACAGCCCTTTTTTGTCCACCACAGCCCCGGTAAAAGACCCTCGGACGTGACCGAAAAACTCGCTTTCCATGAGGGTGTCCGGGATGCCGCCGCAGTTCACCACCACAAAAGGTTTGTCCTTGCGGTCGGAGTTTTCATGGATGGCCCGGGCGATGAGTTCTTTGCCGGTGCCGCTCTCGCCTGTAACCAGCACATTGGTCTTGGTGGGGCTGATCTGCTGGATACGCTTGAAAATGGCGGCCATGCCCGGGCTTTTGCCGATAATCCGGTTGAAATGCAGCTGGTCCTTGAGTTCGGAACTTCTGTGTTCTCTTTCCTGATCCAGGGTCTGGAGGGCCAGGGCCCGGGCGATGGTCTGGCGCAGCTCATCATTGTCAAAGGGTTTGGGGACAAAATCATAGGCCCCTTCATTCATGGCTTTTACGGCAATTTCCGTGGTGGAGTAGGCGGAAATCATGATGACCACAGTGTCTGGGTGCTGTTTTTTTACCTGTTTCAGCACATCCAGACCGGTGATATCCCCCAGGCGGATATCTGCCAGCACCAGGTCATAGGTGTTTTTCTGGATCATGTTCACCGCCTGTTTCCCTGTTCTGGCTGTGGAAACACGGTAGTTTTCCCTGGTCAGCAGCAGCTCCAGGAATTCGCGCATGCCTTCATCATCATCCACCACCAGTATGTTGTATCCATCACCCATGGGTTAGCCTTTTAATGCACTGAAAACAATTTGTCCGTCCACCATGGTGCACACTGTCCTCCCCTGGACCGCCATGCCGGCAAAAGGGGTGTTCCGGCTCTTTGACACAAATTGTACCGGATCGATGATGGTTTTTGCTTCCAGATCAATAAGGGTCAAATCCGCCCGGCTGCCGGGGGTAATATCATTGTTGATGCCCAGAATCCGGGCCGGGTTTTTGGCCATTTTCCGGATCAGTTCCTCTAAGGACAGAGCACCGCTGTGCACCAGCTGCAGCGACAGGGGCAGGGAAGTTTCAAGCCCCACGATGCCGAAGGCCGCCTGGTCGAACTCCAGGTCTTTTTCCTCTTTGCTGTGGGGGGCATGGTCCGATGCAATGGCATCGATGGTACCGTCCGCCAGGCCCTGGATGACCGCATCCCGGTCCTCTTTTGACCGCAGGGGCGGATTCATCTTGAAATTGGTGTCATAGTTTTTGACATCTTCATCTATCAGGGTGAAGTAATAGGGGGCGGTTTCACAGGTCACCCGGATGCCCTGCTGTTTGGCGGACCGGATGGCGGCAATGGACTCTTTGCAGCTGATATGGCAGAAATGCACGTGGGCACCGGTCAACTGGGACAGCAGAATATCTCTGGCCACCATCACGGTTTCAGCGGCATTGG
>JAZBPL010000138.1:0-14450 GCA_036351635.1 Desulfotignum sp. | reverse complement strand
TGGATCCGGAACTTCTGGCATGGATGCGCAAAGCCGGGTGCATACAGATCAGCTTTGGTGTGGAATCCGGATCCGATGCCATAAAAAAACGCCTGGGCAAACCGGTTCCCAACCACGTTGCCGTCCAGGCATTTCACTGGACAGCGTCCCACGGGATTGTACCCCGGGCCTATTTTATCTACGGATCTCCCGGTGAAACCATGGATACCATAAACCAGAGCATTGATCTGCTCATGGCCCTGCAGCCCCTGGGGGCTGTTTTTTACATGCTGGTGCTGTTTCCCGGTACCGGGCTGTATGACCGGGCCATAAAAAAAGGATGGGTGACAGAAGATATCTGGCACAAAAAAATGGAAGACCTGCCCTGGTTTACCTTGGATGACACCCTTGATTTTCCACAGGTGAAGGCATTCGGTGATGCCCTGCGCCAGGCGTTTTACACCCATCTGTCAGACTTTGCCGCAAAGGTTGTTCTCATTGATGACCCATCCTTGTACCGGTTCCATGCAGATTTTCTTTCCAGGCTGGCCATGACCTTTTCCCACGGAGATTATGCAGAAGATGACCGGGTGCAGGATTCAGACAGCATTGCCAAGCTACTTTTTGAAAAATCCCTGACCTATCATCCGGATTTCAGGGCATTTTTAGGCCTGGGCATGCTGCTGCAAAAATCCGGACAGTTTGAACGGGCCCTGCAGGTGCTGGACCAGGGGCTTACTCATTTTGCCGGCAGCAAGGATCTGAGCCTGTGCAAAGGCATCTGCCTGATGAACGAAAAAAAATTTCGCGCCGCCCTGGATTGCCTGTCTTCTTTCAACCAATTAGCAGATGTCAGACACTATGTGTCCATCTGTAGAAAAGAACTGGAAAAAAACAATGAACAAACCCTTTGACCACCACCTGGCCAACCTGCAGAACCGGGAACTCAAACTGCGCTCCCGGCGAAAAGAAATTCTGGACATGGATGCGGAAACCGCCCTGGATACCATACTGGATGCCCCGAGCCCGGCCACCTTAGTCCAGTCATTTCCTGACCAGGACCTGTATTATCTCATGCATAAAATCGGGCCTTCCGATTTTATACCCATATTGTCTCTGGCAGCATCCGACCAGTGGGAATACATTCTGGATGTGGAGGTGTGGGATGGAGACCGGCTCAACACACAGGTGATGACCCGGGCTTTTGACCTGCTTTTCCAGGCAGACCCGGAGCGCTTTTTGCGCTGGATCATCATGGAAAAACCCGATTATTTTGAATTTTATCTGTTTCAGCACATGGATATCAAAATCCGGGAGCATGATGAATTTCCGCCTTCGGAATTTGAAGATTACACGACCCTGGACGATAAATTTTATTTCCGGTTTCCTGAAGAAAAACAGGATGCTGATCCAGACACAGAGGCAGAAACAGATGCCCCGCTGTCTGAAGATGTCCAGGCTTCGGAACTCATTGATGCCATGGTCAGAAAACTGGCGGATATGGATCTGTCCGTCTTCCACGGCCTGCTGCTGGAAACACTCAGCACCCTGCCGGCAGAAACCGAAGAAGAACAGTTCCGCCTGAAAAACATCCGCCTGGCGGAAAAAGGATTTCTGCCCATGCATGAGGCCATCGGTATTTACCAGCCCACGGATATCGCATCTTTGAGAAAACGCCCCAGAACCCAGATATTCGGCCCTGATACCTTTGATCCGGAACTGCCCCTGCCCCCCCAGTGTTTTACCCGGTTCCTGTCCGGACAGGACCTGTTTGTCAAAAGCCTTGCCCTGCTGCCATCTGATTTTGTTTTCACCCTGGAGTCGGAGCTGGCCGCCCTGATCAACAAGATCATCTCTGCGGACCGGCAGAAAATCCGGGACAAAGAAACCTTGGAAAAAACCATCCACAAGGCCGCAGCCTACTTGAGCCTGGGGCTGGAAACCATACTCCAGGAAAATATCAGCCTGGAAGCTGCAGCGGACATCATCCAGACATATTATCTGGAAGATCTTTTCAGGACCGGTTCCCGGGCCGGCATCCAGCTCAAAACAGCGGCAAAAACCTGGTATAAAAACAGCTATATCCAGGAGCAGAACCTGCCTTTAAGCTTTCTGGGAGAAAATTTTCTCGGCATCATGGGCGGTCTGTTTCTGGATCGGCCCCTGTATTTTGACAACTTTGCAACCGGCGAACTGTACCGGCATTTTGCCGCTTTGACTGATATCAAAAAAACCAGACAGGCCCTGGACCAGATCATGGGACTGGACCGGCTGCTGACACACCTGGAGCCAGACCTTGCCTCTTTTAAAAAAGGGGTGCTTACTTACAAGAGCCTTATCCTCACCCTCTGGGCAAAGGACCGCTTAGGACTTGAAAAAGACCTGTCTCCCATTCCAGCCGACACGTTTAAACCATTTTTTATGGCCCTGTTTTCCGGAAACACCGCCGAATCAGCCGGCAGCACCAGTGAAAACCCCCCTGCCGGCATTGATGTACCCGGCGATCCCCGGCCCGATGATCTGATCCTGTGGGCGACAAAAGCCAGCGGCATGGATGATACGGCAGACCTGCCAGCCCCTTTAACAGACCTGCTCTCAGATCTGATCTCTGAAATCCAGGAAGAATACGGCATGGTTCCCTCCAACCGCATGGATTCCAGATTCATTCCCCATTTTTTATTGAAGAAATAAAAAGTTATTGCCCGGGCATCCATTTTTGCTTTTTTTTAACTACCATCTGTATTACAAAATCAGAACAGGCCATGCCCGGTCCGCTGTACAAAATTCACCCCCCATGACAGGAGGTAGAACACCATGATCGGCGCCATTGCAGGAGATATCATCGGATCCATTTATGAACATCACCCCATAAAAACCAAAAACTTCCCCTTGTTTGATGACCAGTGCCGGTTTACCGACGATACAGTTCTAACGGCAGCCATTGCAGAGGCCATCCTCTCAAACCGATCCTACCTGACATCGGTCAGAAAGATCGGCCAGCGCCATCCCCATGCAGGTTACGGTGCCAGTTTTATCCGCTGGCTCCATGAAGAAAATCCCCAGCCCTACAACAGCTGGGGCAACGGGGCTGCCATGCGGGTCAGTCCGGTGGGGTTTGCCTTTTCCACAGAAGCAGAAGTCCTGGACCAGGCAAAAAAAACCGCGGCCATCACCCACAACCACCCGGAGGGCATCAAGGGAGCCCAGGCCACAGCCCTTGCCATATTTCTTGCCAGAACCGGCCAGAGTAAAAAAAACATTAAAGCCCGCCTGTCCCGGGAGTTCGGGTATGACCTGAACCGGACCATTGATGCGATCCGCCCGTTCTACACCTTTGACATCTCCTGCCAGGGCACTGTACCTGAAGCCGTCATCTGCTTTCTGGAAGCCGCCTCTTATGAAGATGCCGTCCGCAATGCCGTGTCTCTGGGCGGGGACAGCGATACCCTGGCCTGCATTGCCGGCGGCATGGCAGAAGCTTTTTTCGGCAGGATTCCCCCTGAAATGCAATCCCGTGTTGAGAACCTGCTGACCCCTGATCTGTGGGAAATCACACAGGCATTCTGTGAAAAATACCGCTGATGCAATTACCGGGAAAAACCTGTGCCTTGATTCTTCATAACATATCCGCTATAAAACAGCCAGTTGCTGCTCTACCCGAACCAGACGCGCTTTATATGGAGGAACAGGATGAAGATGGCGCAGGCAGAAAAAGTCTTTTCAGATATGATGACCAAAGCCGGTATCCGTGTGAACGGAGACAGGCCCTTTGATATCCAGGTTAAAAACGACAAATTCTATCAGCGTGTTCTGGCTTCTCCGGCCTTGGGGATGGGCGAGTCCTATATGGATGAATGGTGGGAATGTCCGGCCCTGGATACGTTCATAGAAAAAACACTTCGTGCCGATATTCCCGGCCAGGTCAAACAGGACCGGATGACAGCCATGAATGCCCTTATGGCAAAGATATTCAACCTGCAGACCATTCAAAGGGCATTTGCAGTGGGCAAACACCATTATGACATCGGCAATGACCTGTACCGGAACATGCTGGACAAGCGGATGCAGTACACCTGCGGATACTGGAAAAATGCCGAAAATCTGGAAAAGGCCCAGGAAGCAAAACTGGAATTGATCTGCAAAAAAATAGGACTGACCCCGGGGATGACCATTCTGGAACTGGGATGCGGCTTCGGCGGATTTGCCCGGTATGCTGCCGAAAAATACCAGGTGTCTGTGACCGGTTTTACCGTGTCAAAAAAACAGGCGGAATTCGGTAAAGATTACTGCAAAGGACTGCCGGTGGATATCCGGCTGGATGATTACCGGAATGCCTCAGGCACATATGACCGCATCCTGTCCATCGGCCTGATGGAGCATGTGGGATTTAAAAACTACCGGACCTATATGGATTTGACACACCGTCTGCTCAAGGAGGACGGCCTCGCATTCATACACACCATCGGTGGAAATGTAACCACTACGATCTGCAATCCCTGGACCGCCAAATATATTTTCCCAAATTCTGTTCTGCCCTCCATTGCCGCTCTGGGGCAGGCCATGGAGGGTCTTTTTGTAATGGAGGACTGGCACAATTTCGGTGAAGATTATGACAAAACCCTCATGGCCTGGTACCAGAATTTCACAGCGGCCTGGCCCCGGCTCAGGGACAGGTACGGGGAACGGTTTTACCGGATGTGGGAATACTATCTGCTCACCTGTGCCGGGGGCTTCCGGGCCCGGGCCCTTCAGTTATGGCAGATTGTCCTGACCCGGCGCGGCCGTCCCGGACCGGACTGCCGAATCTCATGAAACCGGCCATGGTTCAGGCGGATGTGGTCATTGTGGGCGGAGGCCCTGCAGGTGCGGCCTGTGCGGCACACCTCAAAAAAAATGGTGTGGCTGCAAGAATCCTGGACAAAAAGGTGTTTCCAAGGAAAAAAATCTGCGCTGGATGGATTTCACCGGATGTTTTTGGCTCCCTGGCATGTTCCCCTGAAACCTATCCTTACCCCTTGACCCATATCGACCGCATTCACTTTCACCTCTTTGGAATCAGGATGCCTGTTAAAACCCGGCAGTATGCGGTCAGACGGTTTGAATTCGACAACTGGCTGATCCGCAGGGCAGGAGTTCCGGTACATACCCATCAGGTCAGAAAGATCCAGAAAGTCAGGTCCGGTTATGTGATAGATGATCAGTTTGCATGCCGGTATCTGGTCGGGGCCGGCGGCACCCACTGTCCGGTGCGCCGCACTTTTAAAGACCCTTTGCAGCTCCGCCCGGCCCGGGCTCTGATATCTGCGGTTGAAAAAGAGTTTCAGGCTCCCTGCCGGATTCCGGAATGCCACATCTGGTACCTGGACCAGGGCCTGCCCGGATATGCGTGGTACCTGCCCAAAAAAAACGGATGGATCAACATTGGTATCGGCGGCAAACAGCACCGGATGGCAGCCCGGGGAACCACCATCATGAAGCACTGGCACAATTTTATCCACCGGCTCTTAAAGCAGGGCTTTGTGGATCACCATCCCGGGAGTCCCAAGGGACACACCTACTTTCTGCGGCACAAACCGGTTGATTTGGGACGGGAAAATGTATTCCTTGCGGGCGATGCCGCCGGCCTGTCCACCATTGACATGGGAGAAGGAATTCATGCCGCCATCCAGAGCGGTGTTGCCGCAGCCGACACCATCATATCGGGCCGGCCGGTATGCCTGGACCATATTTCCCGGTTCAGCCTTCCCAAGCTGCTGACAGCTGCCATGAAAAAGACCTCCCCGCATGCATGAAACAATGTTTTTTGAGGGGAAGTCTTTACAGTTTTCTTCTGGACTGGATGAAATCAATCCATGTGCTTCAATTCATGCGCAGCTTTGAATTCATGCCATTCACCATGATCTAAATAACCGCTTTCATCAAGGTCAACAGCATTAAACACTTTTTGTTTATCAGGTGCATCTGTAAAATATGCATTGAATTCATCAAAAGTCACCTGGTCATTATGGTCACTGTCCATGTCTGGAAAATGGGCATTGAATTTTGACGCTTCAGGCAGTTTTTCCTTATGATATCTTTTCTTGTTCTTATGGTGGTACTTTTTTCCCATTCCTTTGTGCATTTCTTTGAACTGGTGCCATTCCTCACGGCTCAGCGTGCCGTTTTCATCACTGTCAAGACGGTCAAAGGCTTTTTGCTCCGTTGATGTGAATACTTTCTGGAATTCCACAAAGCTCAGGCTGTCATCTCCATCAATATCCATATCAGAAAAATCTTGGCCGAACAAAGTGTGTCCGCCGGAAGCCTTATAATTTTCCTGATCGCAGGATGATGCATAAACAAGGGCAGCTGGTCCTGCTGCAGCCATTAGAAAAAAACCGGCCATTATCATTATACAGGTAAAACGCTTCATTATCTGCCTCCTCTATTGGTTATCTGTTTTTCCATACAACCATGTTTTATTTCTTAAAAAACTTATCGGGAAGTTACCTGCCTGTTCGGCCTGGACAAACCCATGGGGTAACCTTTAAAAAAATAATCACAAACCAGCACAATGCAACTGCATTATATCAGAGGCAGGAGGATAGCATATGGCCTGTTTGCTTTCGGGGAGGTCTCTTTTAAAAGAAGAAATGGCAACTGCTTGAAATTTATATGACCCCGGTTTATGGTAAACAGTAGATACAAAAGGAGCATAACCGTGGCCAAAGCCAGTTTTTCCAATACCAGTGCCAGTCCGTTTCAGGCCCTGCCGGTCAGAATCATCATCCCGGTGGCCCTGACCATTATTCTGTTTATCCTGACCATTTTTTTGTTCATCCTTCCCAGAATGGAGGCTTCCATGATGGATGGCAAACGCGAGACCACCCGGCACCTGACGGAAACCGCCTGGTCAGTGCTGGACTTTTTTCACAACCAGACCGCCCGGGGAGTGCTTTCTGTGGACCAGGCACAGCAGGCAGCCGTGGCCCTGCTGAAACAGATGCGGTACGGGGACGACCGCAAGGATTATTTCTGGATCAATGATGATACCCCGGTGATGATCATGCATCCCTACCGGCCGGACCTGGAAGGCAAAAACGTGACCGCGTTCACCGACCCGGCGGGCAACCCGCTGTTTGCCCGTATGGTGGAGATCACCGGGGCATCCGGATCCGGTTTTGTGGATTACCTGTGGCAGTGGAAAGAAGATTCCGGGCATATTGTGCCCAAAATATCTTATGTCAAAAGTTTTGAACCCTGGGGATGGATCATCGGCACAGGCATCTATGTGGAAGATGTCACAGCCCAGATATCAGCTGTCACCCGGAAGCTGATGCTTGCCTGTGCGGTGATCATGGGGGTAGTCCTGATTTTGTCCGGCTATATCATCTGGGCTGCGGCAGCTTCCAGAAAAGAAAAACTTGCGGCCATGGCCCTGTCAGAACTTCAGGAAAAACAGCTGGTCCAGGCGGACAAGATGGCATCCCTTGGGATCCTGGTGGCAGGGGTGGCCCATGAGGTGAACAACCCGGCCACTACCCTGATGCTCAACGCCCCGAACCTGAAAAAAGCGTTTGAAGCCTTTAGTCCAATACTGGACGACCACTTTGCCCGTCATCCAGATGCCCGGGTCTGTAACATGGTCTACCCGGACCTGCGCAGCCGCATCCACCTCATGCTGGCCGCCATTCTTGATTCATCCACCCGGATCAAGCAGATTATTTCCGATCTCAAGGACTTTTCCCGGCCGGCGGACAGACGGGACCAAAAAAGGACCCAGGAAATCGATATCAACCAGGTGGTGGAAAAATCTCTGGACCTGACCCAGACCGTGCTCAAAAAAGCCACCTCAAGGGTGTCTGTCCTTTACGGAAAAAACCTGCCGCCTGTGTCAGGGGATTTTCAAAAACTGCAGCAGGTGGTCATCAACCTGCTGGTGAATGCGGCCCAGGCCCTTGAGAGGCCGGACCAGGTCATCACCGTCAAAACAGGGACAAACCAGCACAAAAACGTGGTTTTCATAGATATTTCCGACACCGGTCCGGGGGTGGCGCCGGAAATACTGGAAAAAATAACCGACCCGTTTTTCACCACCCGCAGGGATGACGGCGGCACCGGTCTGGGCCTTTTTATTTCGGAAAAAATCATCTCCGATCTTCTGGGGATTCTGGAATTTTCATCTGAGCCAGGCCTGGGATTTAGCGCCAGTATCCGCTTGCCCTGCAAAGAAAAATAAATTATAAAAAGAGCATGGACAATACGGCAATGGATAAACCCATCCTGGTGGTGGATGATGAACCTGAAATCCTGGTGGCAGTAGACACCACCCTGCGCATGGCCGGATTTGACAACATCATCACCATCAACGATGCCAGAGATGTGATCCGGCACATGGAGCGGGAGATCCCCTGCCTCATTCTCCTGGACCTTAACATGCCCCACATCAACGGGGGCCGGCTCCTCAAGATCATCCGCAAAACCTGGCCACGCATTCCCGTGATTGTCCTCACCGGCACCATCGAAGTGGACACGGCAGTGCAGTGCATGAAAATCGGTGCCCTGGATTATGTGGTCAAGCCGGTGGAGGAAGGCCGCCTGGTGGCGTCAGTCAAACAGGCCCTGGCCATGGAAGAAACCGGGGAGAATGGCGAAAAGCCTTTGCACCAGGACCTTTTCGCCCAGATCAAAAACCCCGCCGCCTTCCGGCACATCATCACCCAGGACAGGAAAATGCATGCCATTTTCCACTATGTGGAAGCCATTGCCCCGTCCCTGCAGCCGGTGCTCATCTGCGGTGAGACCGGGGTGGGCAAGGAACTGATCGGCCAGTGCATCCACACCTTGAGCAGCCGCAAAGGCAGACTGGTGGTGGTGAATGTGGCCGGCCTGGATGACAATGTGTTTTCCGACACCCTGTTCGGCCATGTCCCCGGGGCCTTTACCGGTGCGGACAAAGCCCGGTCCGGCCTCATTGAACAGGCAGCCGGCGGCACCCTGTTTCTGGATGAAATAGGAGACCTGGCCATGACCTCCCAGGTCAAACTGCTGCGCCTGCTCCAGGAGGGTGACTACCTGGCCCTGGGATCTGATAAAACCCGGCATTCCGATGCCCGGATCATCACCTCCACCAACCAGGATCTCTGGGCCCTGGAGAAGCAGGGAAAATTCCGAAAAGATCTCATTTACCGCCTCTCCACACACACCCTGACCCTGCCACCCCTGCGGGAACGTCTCCTGGACCTGCCCCTGCTGCTGGACCGGTTTGTGTGCCAGGCAGCGGTGGAACTGGAAAAACCCATTCCTGACATTCCCAAGACCCTGATTGAACAGATGGAATCTTATCCTTTCAAGGGCAATATCCGGGAACTCAAATCCATGGTCCATGATGCCCTGTCCCGGTATAAAAAGGGGCCCATCACTGCAAATTTGTTTAAGGGACTGGATCTGACAGAAAAAAAAGATTCTCTGGAAGACGGCATTCATGCCCTAGAAACCGGCAACAGCCTGCCCACCCTGAAGCAGGCCTCCAATATCCTGGTGGAAAAAGCCATGGAAGAGGCCGGAGGGAACCAGTCGGCTGCCGCCAAAATCCTGGGCATCTCCCAGCAGGCATTGAGCAAGCGGCTCCAGAAAATACGAAAATAAAAAAACGCATTTACAGACATGCACCTGCGGTTCACAAGCCGCCACTGGGGTTAAGCCGGCAGATTCCAAAAAAATACCACAACTTTGGTTGTATCCACAACTTTGGTTGTAATGCGGTCCATACCCTTTGTCCCTCCCGTCTGTAGGTACAGAAGACCTGCTTTGTACAATTTTTGTTGTACAATTACCGATCATGAAGAATCACCCATTTCCAACAAATAAATAATGAAATCAGATGATTAAATAATATTTATCCTGTGGCACGCTGATTGCTCCTATAGAAAATGAATGACTTTCAGGACGCAGGCAGCAGCATGCCGCCTGCACCGCAAACCAATTTTAACAAGGAGCACATCATGAAAGAGGTAAAAAACATTGGATGGCGGGTCACCTTTGCCGGGCTGGGTATCAATCTGGCCCTGGGGATTTTATACACCTGGAGTATTTTTAAGGAATCCATCAAAGAGTCCATTGTTGCCGGGGACGGGCGGTTCGACTGGAACCTGGCCGCATTGAATGACCCATATGCTGTGTGCTGCCTGGTGTTTGCCTTTGCCATGATTCTGGCCGGCCGGGTCCAGGACAAAACAGGACCAAAGATGACAGCCATCATGGGGGGTGTCCTGACCGGGGCCGGCCTGATTCTCATCGCGTTCTCCACCACCTGGATCGTCTGGATCCTGGGATTCGGGGTCCTCATGGGCGCGGGCCTGGGATTCGGGTATGCATCTGCTACCCCGCCGGCCATCAAATGGTTTCCCCCGGCCAAAACCGGCATGATCGCCGGCATTGTGGTGGCGGGATTCGGCCTGGCATCCGTCTATATCGCACCCCTCGGGACCTGGCTGATCTCCCGGTTCGGGCTGAGCCAGTCCATGCTGATTTTCGGTGTGGCCTTTCTGGTGGTGGTCTGTCTCCTGGCCCAGTTTCTGGTCAACCCGCCAACAGGATATGTGCATCCAGATGCCCGGGCCACGGCCACAAAACCGGCTGCACCAGCAGGCACCGATTTTTCTCCTTCCGAGATGATGAAAACCGGCACCTTTTACAAACTGTGGATCATGTTCTGCGTGGGCTCTGGCGCGGGACTGATGATCATCGGCAGTGTGGCCGGAATGGCCAAGTCCGGCATGGGGTCCCTGGCCTGGATCGTGGTGGCCCTCATGGCTGTGGGCAATGCTTCCGGCCGGGTGGTGGCAGGGATTCTGTCCGACAGGATCGGCCGGGCCAACACCCTGTTCATCATGCTCAGTTTTCAGGCCCTGATCATATTTTCCCTTATGTTCATCGCATCGGGTCAGGTGATTCTTCTGGTGATGGCCGCCACTTTTATCGGGTTCAACTACGGCACCAACCTGTCCCTGTTCCCGTCGGCCACCAAGGATTTTTTCGGGTTGAAAAACTTCGGGGTCAATTACGGTCTGGTATTTTCCGCCTGGGGGATCGGCGGGTTTATCTTTCCCCGGGTATCCCAGATGATCGTGGCCTACACCGGCACCCCCAAAATGGCCTATATCCTGGCAGCAGCCCTGCTGTTGATAGGTGCTGTGCTGGCCCTGGTGACAAAGGCCCCGGAAACCAGAACAGACACACCGTTTCTGGGTGTCCCGGTGCCGGTGCCTGGAAAAAACTGATACCCATACCCGGCCTGCTCTGCTGTAACTGAATCCCATAACCCATTATTTTTGCTGAACCGCATCTGAAAAAGGAGAGTATCATGACCCAGAATCTGTTTCACGCTTCTGACGCATTTCGGAAAAATGCCTGGATAAAAACCATGGATGAATACCAGGCCATGTACAGACTGTCCATGGAAGACCCTGATACCTTCTGGGCAGACATGGCAGCAAACTTTTACTGGCAAAAAAAATGGGACACAGTCCGGGAATACAACTTTCATTTGTCCAAAGGCCCCATCTCCATCAAATGGTTTATCAACGGAAAGACCAACATGGCCTACAACTGCCTGGACCGGCACCTGCCGGAACGAAAAGATCAGACCGCTTTAATCTGGGAAGGCAACCAGGAGGGAGAAGACCTGACCATATCCTACGGGCAGCTCCATGACAAGGTGTGCCGGTTTGCCAATGCCCTCAGGGAAAAAGGGGTGGGAAAAGGAGACCGGGTGGCCATCTACATGCCCATGGTCCCGGAACTGGCCGCCACCATGCTGGCCTGTGCCCGGATCGGGGCGATCCATTCCATTGTGTTCGGCGGATTTTCCGCCGAAGCCCTGGCAGACCGGATCGCAGACAGCCTGTGCCGGGTGCTGGTCACCACGGACGGGGTGATGCGCGGGGCCAAGGCGGTTCCGCTGAAAACTGCGGCGGATCGGGCCATGGCCCTGTGCAGGGAACGGGGACACCAGGTGGACACCTGTTTTGTGGTTAAACGCACCGGAACTGCCATCGACATGGTCCCGGACCGGGATGTGTGGTGGCACGAAGCCGCAGATGCCCAGTCACCTGACTGCCCTGTGGAGTGGATGGATGCGGAAGACCCGCTGTTTATCCTCTACACTTCGGGCTCCACAGGCAAACCCAAAGGGGTCCAGCACAATGTGGGCGGGTACATGGTCTATACCGGCACCACCTTCAAATACATCTTTGACTACCATGACGGCGACATTTACTGGTGCACCGCGGATATTGGGTGGGTCACGGGCCACTCCTACATTGTTTACGGCCCCCTGTCCCAGGGAGCCACCAGTCTGATGTTCGAAGGGGTACCCACCTATCCGGACCCGGGACGGTTCTGGGCCACAGTGGACAAGTGGCAGGTGAACCAGTTCTACACCGCGCCCACCGCCATCCGGGCCCTCATGGCCCAGGGAGAGGCGTGGGTGAAAAAATATGACCTGTCCTCCCTGCGCCTTCTGGGATCGGTGGGGGAGCCCATCAATCCGGAAGCGTGGCGCTGGTACCATACCCATGTGGGCAAGGGCCGCTGCCCCATTGTGGATACCTGGTGGCAGACAGAAACCGGCGGCATCATGATTTCAGCCCTGCCCTATGCCATTGACCAGAAACCCGGGTCCGCCACCCTGCCTTTTTTCGGGGTAAAGCCTGTGCTTCTCAATGAAGAAGGAAAGGAACTGGAAGGCGCCTGCGACGGGATTCTGGCCCTCAAGGAACCCTGGCCTGGCCAGATGCGCACGGTGTACAACAACCACGACCGTTTTGAAAAGGTATATTTCCAGATGTTTGACGGGTACTATTTTGCCGGGGACGGCTGCCGCAGAGACGAGGATGGATATTTCTGGATCACCGGGCGGGTGGATGATGTCATAAATGTATCCGGCCACCGCATGGGAACGGCAGAAGTGGAATCTGCACTGGTCAGCCACCCGCTGGTGGCAGAGGCTGCAGTTATCGGATTTCCCCACGACATCAAAGGCCAGGGTATTTACGCCTTTGTCACCCTCAATGTGAGTGCCGTGCCCACCCCGGAGCTGCTGGGGGAGCTCAAACAGCATGTGCGAGATGAAATCGGCCCCATTGCCACGCCGGATATCATCAATTTTGCACCCGGGCTGCCCAAAACCCGGTCCGGCAAGATCATGCGCCGGATCCTGCGCAAGATTGCCACCAATGAATATGACCAGCTGGGGGACATCTCCACCCTGGCGGACTCCGACGTGGTGGGCAACCTGATCTCCAGCCACAAAGCACTCATTAAATAGCCACTGATTCGTGCCTGGCAACTCTTTGGGTACGAATTTTCCCGGGGGCGGTGCTCACACCGCCCCCGGCAACCCAACCATCTCCCTTCCCTAAGAGAATACCGCTGATTTGACATTTCCGGCCATTTGGGCAATGATGCCCAAAACCAAACAAGGAGATATTGTTTACAGGCATGGTATACAACCCGGACATCTTTCACCGGCGCTCTGTCGGTCTGCCCGGACATACTGAAAAACCGGTTATCGTTCAGACTGCCAGGATACCGGATATCCTGAACGCGGTGTTTCAGCCCGGGATGCAGCCGGATGATCAATCCATGAAAAGCCGGATTTTCAGCCGGCAGATGTTTGCAAGGCAGTTTCTGTCGGATGATGAGATAGTGCAGGTCAATCGGTTCAAGGCGTTGAAAAAACAGATGGAGTGGATCTGCGGCCGTTTTGCCTTAAAATCCCTTGCAAAGGATGCCCTGGGTTTGGACCTGGCTCTGGAAAAAATCCGGATCACCTACCGGGAAAAGGGGGCCCCATATCTGGTACAGTTCCCCAGGGTGCCCATCTCCTTGTCTCACAGCGGCAATTATACGGCTGTCGCCCTCAGCCGTGATCCTGATATCCTGCTTGGTATTGATATTGAAAAAATCACTGATCTGCCGGGTGCATCCTTCATGAAAACCGCGTTTACAAAACAGGAAATTGCACACATGCCAAAAACAGCAGCAGCTGTTTTTGCGAACTGGACGTTAAAGGAAGCGTTTCTGAAATACCTGGGGCTGGGATTCAACGAAAGCCTTCATAAAGTGGCCGTCATCAACCGGCATATTTTTCACAACAGCCAGGAACAGGCAGTAACCACCTGGCTGGAAATGATAGACAACCGGTATGCTTTAGGCCTTGTGTATGGTAAATCGGTTCAAAAAAAAGATTCGGCACCGCCCTGCCTGCCATGAAAAAACCGGGAAGCCACCCGGAGAAAGCTTCCCGGTTCAGGGTTATGGCATGTCAAAGGAGGATCAACATCTCCGGGTTTTGTTTTTGCGTATAGGCATTAAGCGGTCTTGATCTCAATCTGCCGGGGTTTGGCTTCCTCTGATTTGGGCATGTGCAGGGTGAGCACCCCGTTTTTCAATTCTGCTTCTACCTTTTCCACATCAATGGTCTGGGG
>JAZBPL010000137.1:0-7369 GCA_036351635.1 Desulfotignum sp. | reverse complement strand
TTAACGATATTGTTAACAGGAGATATACATGGATATTGGAAAACACTGGCGGGTGATTATCGATTCTGTCCAGGATGGGATTATCCTCCTGGATGAACAGGGAAATTTCATTGCTGCCAACCACTCGGCCCAGCTCATGACAGGATATACAGAAGACCAGCTCATCGGCCGGTCCTGCCGGCTTCTCAACTGCACCGGATGTGAAATCAAGGGTACTGGAAAAGGAAAAGACTGGTGCATGCTTTTTTCCCAGGGACTGGTCCGGGATAAAAAATGCATGATAACCGACAGCCGCAAACAGACCATCCCCATCGTCAAAACCGCCACTGTGCTGTACGATGCTGCCGGGCAGATTTTAGGAGCAGTGGAGACCCTCAAGGATATTTCAGAAAATATCAGCTATAAAAACGAACTGGATACCATTAAACGTATTTACCATATTGATGATGGGTTCCATGGTATTATCGGCCGCACCCCGGTAATGCAGAATCTTTTTGAACATATCCAGGGGGTTGCCTCTCTGGATACACCGGTGATTATTCTCGGAGAAAGCGGTACCGGCAAGGAGATGGTGGCCAAAGCCCTGCACGAAACAGGCAGCCGGGCTGACAAGCCCTTTGTCAAAGTCAATTGCGCGGCGTTGAGTGAAACCATTCTGGAAAGCGAATTGTTCGGCCATGTGAAAGGGGCGTATACCGGGGCTGCAACTGACCGTATCGGCCGGTTTGAAGCAGCCCACCAGGGCACGATTTTTCTGGATGAAATCGGGGATATCCCTTTGAGCGTGCAGGTGAAACTGCTGCGGGTGCTGGAGGAACAGATGATACAGCGGGTGGGGGATAACCGCTCCATACCCATTAACGTGCGCATCATCACCGCCACAAACAAGGATCTTGAAAAAATGATTCTTCAGGGAGAATTCCGTCAGGACCTGTATTTCCGGATCAATGTGTTTCCTTTGACCTGTCCCCCCCTACGTCATCGCAAGGATGATATTACCTTGATTATTCAGCATTTTATCAGTATTCTGGCACAGAAAACAAAGAAGAATATTCTCGGGTTTACCCCCCAGGCCATGCGGGCCATGGTGGCCTATCCCTGGCCAGGCAATATCAGGGAGTTGCGCAATGCCGTGGAATATGCCTTTGTGCTGGCAAAAGGGAAAAGTATCGGCACCGAACATCTGCCGGAAAAACTGCTGCTGCATAATCCCGCCGCATCCCCTCCCATGCCTTCCCGGCCTGAACCCGTTGTTGTTGCGGAAATAGCGTGCAAACAATCGGAAAAAGCCGCTCTGGTGGAGGCTTTGCAAAAAAGCGACGGCAACCAGACCAGGGCGGCACAGATGCTGGGGGTGTCCCGGGTAACGGTGTGGAAACGCATGAAAAAACACGGAATTGCCCTGAAAAATGCACACGGTTAATACCTGCGGAGAAAACAAAACAGGTGAAACCTGGTGCCATGCACCAAAATATTTTGGGATGATTTTATGTAATACGCTGATAAAACAATATTTTTTAGCGTTTTGTAAAATAACTGACTGATGCACATATGGCTATGGCACTATGTTTGCTTATGTATTTGAACTGGGGCGGCCTGCAGCAAAAATACAGGACCAGGCCCTGATACAAAAGGAGTGTAAATGAAAAAAGAAAATATTCTGGTTATTGTGCTGATAACCATTGCCCTGTCAGGGTTGTTCTGGTTTTTTAATGCCAATTCAGGACAGAAAAATTTCAGTGGTAATAAACAGGTTGCGCAAACACAGGAAACGCTTGCTTCGGCAACAGGTAACGCTAATACCGGGAACGGTAACGCAACCCGGAATAACAGGATTGAATGGAAAGATTATACCCCTGGCCTGGCCCAGGCCCAAACCCAGGACAAGAATGTGTTCCTGTATTTTTATGCCCAGTGGTGCACCTATTGCACCCAGTTGAAAAAAACCACGTTTCTGGATGAAAAGGTGCTGGCATATCTGGACAAAAATTTTATCAGTATTTCCGTTGACACCGATAAGAATCAGACACTGTCACAATCATGGCAGGTAAAGGGTCTGCCCACCATGTGGTTTCTCACCCCTGACGGCAGCAGAATCAGCAGTCTTCCGGGTTATGTTGACGGCTCCCAGCTTTTGCAGATACTCAAATATATTCATACCAAAAGCTATGACAAGATGAGTTTTCAGGATTTTGTCAAAAGCTGACCCACAAACCATATACTGAAAAGCGAGATGGCCATGCGTTCACCAATTTCACGACGGCATTTTTTAAAGACCTCTTTGTTTGCGGCCGGTTCAGCAATTGCCGGCACTGGTCCGGCAAAGGCAGCAAATACTTCTGATGAAGACAAAGAGCCTCTGGTAACCCTTATCGATATCAGCCGGTGCATCGGGTGTGAAGAATGTGTGTATGCCTGTCAGGATGCCAATGCACACAAGTTCCCGGAACCGGAAAAACCGTTTCCAAAGATGTATCCTGACCGGGTGCCGGTGGAAGACTGGTCAGACCGCAGGGATGTGATTGACCGCCTGACACCCTATAACTGGCTGTATATACAGTATGCCAGCGCCACCACCAAAGAGGGAGAGAATATAACTTTGACCATTCCCCGGCGGTGTATGCACTGCCAGAATCCGCCCTGTGTAAAGCTGTGTCCATGGGGGGCTGCCAAACAGGAAAAAAATGGTCTTTCCCGCATTGATGCACAGATCTGCCTGGGCGGATCCAAGTGCAACAAGGTCTGCCCCTGGGATATCCCCCAGCGCCAGACCGGTACGGGTCTTTACCTGGATCTGCTGCCTGCATTTGCCGGTAACGGGGTCATGTACAAATGTGACCGGTGTTACCAGAAAATAGAAAAAGGAGAGCAGCCGGCCTGTATTGCAGCCTGCCCTGAAGATGTTCAGACCATCGGCAAAAGATCTGATATCATCAAAATGGCAAAGGATCTGGCTAAAGAGATGGATGGCTATATTTACGGGCTTGATGAAAACGGGGGAACCAATACCATTTATGTCTCCCCGGTGCCCTTTGACCAGCTGGTCTTTGAGACCGGCAAGGGCAAACCCCACATGCATCCGGTAAAAAACACCATGGCAGAGGGGTCCAACCTGGCCATTGCCCTGGTCATCGCACCAATTGCCGGTGCTGCAGCCGCCGTTGGAAAATATTACCGGCAGATGAAAGAGGAGGCCTGATGGTGTATGATTTTAAAAGCCGCCGTATAATGTACGGCCTGACCCTGTTTTTTATCGCTTTGAGCGGATTTGCCCAGATGCCCATATTCAAACGCTATTACATCGCAGATATACCGGGGCTGGGATGGCTGGCACAGTTTTTTGTCACCCATGCGATTCATTATGCCCTGGCCGCACTGCTCATCGGGTTTTGTGCCTATGTGGCCCTCGATTATTATTTTGCCCGCAAAAACAGCGGTACAAAAAAATTTCAGATAACGGAAGACACCCGCATTTCCGCATCTGCTTGGGTAAAAATAGCCGCGCTTTGCGGGTTGATTATCACCGGCTGTTTCATGGTGGTAAAAAACCTGTCAGGCATCTATTTTTCCCATGGGGTGGTCATTGGTCTGGATCTGCTACACCTGATTTTCTGCATGGTGCTGCTGGGGGCAACCGCTTATACCTGGGTGCGCAGCAGAAGCTGGATTTTTTAATGCTGTCCTGCAATCTCAAATCAAAGGGATGCGTCCGGCCAGGAAGAAAAAGGGTAGTGCACCAGACTGGCGTTATAGTACCGTGCATCTTCGGTGACCTCTTTGCCGGCCCAGGGCGGAACTGTAATGACCTGATCCCTGGATGACAGTTCAACCTCTGCCACCACAAGCCCCTGATTGGCGCCGTAAAACCGGTCAATAACCCACTTTATACCCTTGTATGCAAGGGTGTGGCGGCATTTTTCTATTACAGGGTTTCCGCAGAACAGGTCCAGCATCTGCCGGGCATCGGATACAGGGATTTCATATTCAAATTCCGGCCGTACGGCTGCTACGGTCCGGCCTTTTACGGTCAGAAACCCCTGATTTCCCTTAATGCGGACCCGAACTACCTTGCCGGGTGTGTTGAGAATATATCCCTGGCAGATCTCAATGCCCGGCGTTAGATCAGCAGGCAATGTGGTCACCAGAAATTTTTTTTCTATTTCAACTGCCATCACAAAAAAGCCTTTTCCAGGATTTGGTCAGCGGACCAAACCGGTTTTTTTAATTTTTTGGGTCATGACTTCCCTGTTAAAGGGTTTTATGATGTATCCGTTACATTTTCCCACACATGCCTTCACGGTTTCTATGTCCGAGTGGGAGGTTACCATCAAAATTTTGCTTTTTTCATCATCTGCAAGCCCCCGGTCTATTTCCATTTTCCGGACTGCATCCAGCACCGTGACCCCGCTTATATCAGGCATGGAAACATCAAGGGTGATCAGGTTATAGAGTTTCCAGTTTTCCAGTGCTGTTTTTACGGCGCGCAATGCTGCTTTCCCGGTTTTCACCCCGTCACAGGTGCCGAATCCGGAAAGGATCTTCATCATTTTTTTCCGGCTTACTATCTCATCATCCACCACGAGAATATTCATCTGGCAGGTATCCTTTTGTCTTTGTAAATCTATTTGGTTTTTCCAAAATCTGTTTTATTTTATATGTACCCCCATTATACCATATTTGCGGCTGATATTAACATTAATTGCAGGTATACTGTGGCAAAAAATCTCAGGAGAGGGATATGAACAAGCTTAGATCCGGGCCCATTGTACTGCTCACTGATTTTGGAGACATTGATCCTTTTACAGGCATTATCAAGGGAGTGATCCTGTCCATCAATCCCGGGGCTGTGATTGTGGATCTGTGCCATAAGGTGCCGCCCCAGGACATTGGTTGCGGCGCCTTTATGCTGGACAGTGCCATGGATTATTTTCCAGTGGGTACTATTTTCTGTGCAGTGGTGGATCCTGGGGTGGGGGCATCGCGCAGGGCCGTTCTGGTGGAAACCTGCGATTATTTCATGGTGGGACCTGATAACGGCATCCTGTGGCAGGCAGCCCGGCGGAACATTATCAAAAATGTGGTGCACCTGACCCGGTCCCGGTATTTTCTTTCCAGCATAAGTCAGACCTTCCACGGTCGGGATATTTTTGCGCCGGTTGCAGCCCATCTTTCCACAGGCATACAGCCTTCTGCCTTAGGTGATCCTTGCGGGGAGCTGACACGCCTGATTTTGGATGAACCAGCGCCTGTTGAAAAAGGACTGCTGCTCACCGTACGCCACATTGATACCTTTGGAAATATTGGCTTAAACCTGACCTGGGATCAGTTTAAGCCCTTTTTGGACAAGGGCTTCTGCCTGCAGATCAATGATAAGGTCATTTCCGCATATTATCAAAACTATGCATCTGCCCCGGAGGGCCGGCCCTTTGTCCTGAACGCGTCCACAGGATATATGGAAATTGCCGTCAAAAACAGCCATGCTGCTGCAATGACAGGAATTTCCCGGCACGACAAGGTTCTGTTAACGGCAAAATGAGGATACGGAAAGTACGGATATGTAATTGTACTTGAGAATGGAAAATGCTATGTATTACGGATATCGGCAACCTAAACTAATTTTCCGGGAGGCATTACAGCGCAAATGAATCTCAAAGAAACCATCAGAAGTATTCCAGACTGGCCCATAGCAGGTGTTGTTTTCAGGGATCTGACCACATTGATGCAGGACCCGAAAGCGTTTGCATATTCCTGCGATATGCTTTTTGAACGGTACACAAACAAAGGTATTGATAAAATTGTGGGCATTGATGCCAGGGGCTTTGTTTTCGGCGGTGTGCTGGCCTATAAACTGGGCATTGGGTTTGTGCCTGTCAGAAAAATCGGCAAACTGCCCGGGGGAACAATCCAGGAAAGTTACGACCTGGAGTATGGTACTGACACCCTTGAAATCCATGAAGATGCCATAAAACCCGGAGAAAAAGTGGTGGTGGTTGATGACCTGATTGCCACAGGCGGCACAGTCGGTGCCACAGTGAAACTGATCAGAAAACTGGGGGCAGACCTTGTGGAGTGCGCTTTTATTGTGGAACTGCCCGATCTGAAGGGCAGAGAACAGATACCGGGCTGTCCGGTATTTTCCATGGTTGCCTTTGAAGGGGAATAACAGCGGATGTAACATCACCGGGTGAAACAGCAAGGAGGTGTGATATGAGATATTTTTACTACAGGCATGATGCCAAAAGATCTTTTCAGCTTGGAAATATATTCGATGTCAGGTACCTGTCAAAAGGCATCTGTGTGGCACTGCTGGCGGCGTTTATTATGATTGCCGGCTGTATGGGATCGTATGGAAAACTTGTTTCAAATCCTGTGATCCAGAAGCAGTATAACACAAAAACCCTGCCTGATGCGTACCAGTATTACTACAGCGGCAGGTCCGGCCTGCCCTATGCGGTGGTGGGTATAGACCCGGAATACCGGTTCAACGCCCGGCTCTGGATTAAGATTGATGATATGGAACAGGTATATCGGAAAGTCAGGAACTTAAGCGATCTGCATCCTGATGCCACCAGAATGCGGGCAGCAGATATCCTGGATCACGAAGGCAACCTGATCGGCATATGGTTTTCCTATTACTACTACACACCGGTGCGTATCGATCCGAAAACCGGGGAGGTGGAAATCTTTAATCCCTATGATCCCAATGACGATGAACGGGGCTGGTCAATACGATAGTTTTCTGCCGTACACAGCTTTTTGGTCCAGGGTTACTGCATGGCAGTGTCTATTTTCTGGGCATGAAATCCCCTGATGTAAGTATCATTCACAAAAAAGACAGGGGTTGAATTGATTCCCAGGGCCTGGGCAGCACTGCGTTCCTTTCGGACAGCCGCCCCGTATGCCTGTGTCAGATACGCCAGGGATGAGGTGGGATCCTGTCCCCAGTTTTTTCCAAGCTCTGGAAAGGCATCCATGAACTGCTTCAGGATTTTCTGGGGGTCAGGTGCAGACTGCAGCCGGCTATAGGCAAAATCAACAATCTCAAAAACCTTGAATTGCCGGTGATGTGCATCGGCAATAACCATGCATGCGGCTTCTGCAGGGGCATTCAGGGGAAAATGGGCCAATCTGAATGTTTTGATCCGGTCCTGGTGCAGCTTGATATATTCCCACCCTTTGCGGCAATGGGGGCAGAAAGGATCGGAAACAGCGGTAACGGCATGGGCGCCGTCTCCTGTGAAAATTTCTTGTGCAAAATCCTGCGGCAGATCCCGGATATCCACATGCTGCAGCTGGTTCACTGCATCCTGCATCAGGTTGGCACCTGTTGACAGATCATGTACACCACTGATCTGCAGGGTTCCGGTTT
>JAZBPL010000136.1:0-12407 GCA_036351635.1 Desulfotignum sp. | reverse complement strand
TGGGTTATGCATAACCATTTTTTTCTCCTTAGTGGTAATCATCGTAATCAACATCAACGGCGTTGCCGTTTTCAAACCGGAAGAAAACGCGCCAGTTGCCCGAGACATCAACTGCCCGGAAACTATGGCGTTCACCTTTCAACGGATGAAGTTGTAATCCACGCAAATCGAGATCTTCAGGACTTTTACTTGCATCAAGACGAGCCAGAATTATCCATAACCGCTTCACATGATAATGATGCCGGATAATGGCACCTGTTTTACAGCACCTGTTCCAGCACCAAAGCGGTGCGGCTGGGCAGATACAGGGGCAGCAGCTGCCGGGTGACCTCCCCCTGGATCATGGGGCTGGTGGAATGCGTCTGTCCCGGTATAAGCCGGTTCCGGCCCCCGAACCGGGCCTCGTCCGTGTCCAGGATCATCCGGTATCTTCCCGTCGGCGCATCCACCCGGTAATCAAAACAAGACCGGTCAGGGTGAAAATTGAAGACAAGAAAAAATTTCCCCCGAGAAAAGGCTATGATATTGTGGTCCTCATGCAGGTAACACAGGTTCGGGTATGATGCCAGCAGATCTTTTTCTTTTGCAAGCAGAATCATACAGCGGTCAAATGCGAATAAATCGGTGTAAAACAGATCCGGGTCATATTTCAGTGACCACTGGCGCCGGGCATACTGAAAGGAAAAATGGTTCTGACGGGAGGGAAAATCCACCCATTCCGGGTGGCCGAACTCGTTGCCCATAAAATTCAGGTAACCGGCATTGGCCGTGGCCAGGGTGATCAGCCGGATCATCTTGTGCAGGGCCACCCCCCGGAACGTTTCAATGCCGGCATTTTCCCTGTGCATGGCTGAATAGATACGGCCGCCCATGAGATGCATCATCAGGGTTTTATCCCCCACCAGGGCCTGATCATGGCATTCAGCATAGGAAATGGTGGCTTCTTCTGCCCTGCGGTTGGTGAGCTCATGCCACAGCTTTCCCAAAGGCCAGTCTTCATCCCGGGTTTCCTTGAGCAGCTTGATCCAGAAGTCGGCAATGCCCATGGCAAAACGAAAATCAAACCCGTATCCTCCCTGGTCAATGCCTGCAGCCAGGCCGGGATATCCGCTGACATCCTCGGCAACGGTTACCGCCCCGGGTTGAATCTGGTGTACCAGACGGTTGGCGGCAAACAGATAGGACAGGGCATCTGTATCAACACCGTGCCCGAAGTAATCAGCATAACTGACAAATGCCCGGTTCAGGCCGTGGTCTTCAAAAATCATGGAGGTAATGCCGTCAAACCGGAACCCGTCCACATGAAATTCTTCGATCCAGTACCGGAGATTGGACAAAAGAAATTTTATGACCATGGGTTTTGCATAATCAAAACACCGGGAATCCCATAACCGGTGCATCCCTCTGGAACCGTCGTGGAAAAACTGGTAGAGGGTACCGTCAAAACAGGACAGCCCCTCCACCTCGTTGCGGACACTGTGGGAATGGATGATGTCCATCAACACCTGTATGCCTTCCTGGTGGGCTGCATCAATCAGTTTTTTGAACTCTTCCGGGGTGCCGAACCGGGATGAGGGGGCGAAAAAAGAGGAAACATGGTAGCCGAAAGACCCGTAATAGGGGTGTTCCTGCACCGCCATCAACTGGATGGTGTTGTACCCGGCATGCACGATCTTGGGCAGGATATGGCGGCGGAATTCCGTCCAGGTGCCGATACGTCCTTCCTCCAGTGCCATGCCTGCATGGGCTTCGTAAATCAGTATGGGACCGTCCCTGCGGAGGGTCTCCTGCACCTGCCATGCATAGGGTTCCGGCGGATCCCACACCTGGGCATTGAAGATCAGGGTATGGGGATCCTGGACCACCCGCCTGGCTGCCGTGGGAATCCGGTCTCCCTCCCCCCCGGGCCAGATGACTTTCAACCGGAACAGATCCTGGTGGGCAAACCGGTCTGCAGGAAATTGTGCCTGGAAAGTGTCGCCGTCCTTTCTGGAAACCTGGTATTCCGGCACACATCTCCAGTTGTTTTTGTCACACAGAATGTACATGTCTGAAGCATTGGGCGCCCATTCCGTGAACACCCATTCAAACTTTTTTTTGTCAAAATGCAGGCCGAACCGCAGGTGAAAGTCGGCAAACGATTCCAGAGAACCGCCATTTTCCCGGCACAGTCTTTGCTCCAGGTCCTGGGCAGCCCGGAGCCGGGATGCAATGGTATCGGCATGGGCCAGCAGTCCCGGGTCATTGAAAATTCCGGGGTCAGACAAGGAATGGCCTTTGGAGCATTTTTTCATACAGGCTGATATAATCCTCTGCACATCGGGTGTGGTTGAATGCCAGTACGCTTTCAATCATGATCCTGTGGATCTGGGTTTCTCTGGTCTGGTCATCCAGCATATAAAAATCCATTGCCCGGTCAACGGCCCAGGAAAGGCCATTGGCGTCATGGACGGTGAATACAAATCCATTGCCGCTGTCACCGGCCGGATCCAGGGGCTGGACCGTGTCATGGAGCCCCCCGGTATCAAACACAATGGGCAGACTGCCGTAGATACCCCCCACCATCTGGGGCAGGCCGCAGGGCTCAAACGCTGAGGGCATGAGTACAAAATCAGATGCAGCAAATGCCTGGTGGGAAAGCCCTTCGTTGAATCCGCAGACAGCCACGCGGCTGCCTATGCCATGGTGCCGGACAATATCATGAAAATGCTTTTCAAAAGAACCCGATGCTACAGATACGATCTGCAGCCCCTGGTCCCGGTACCGGTCCACCATATCGAACATGATCTCTGCCAGCAGCTGGCACCCTTTCTGCACCGGATCCAGGCGGGACGGCCAGAAAAACAGAGGGGCACGGGGATTATCTTCCATATCCAGGATTTTCTGCAGATATGTTTTGTTTGCCGCCTTCATTTTTTTATGGTTCTTGGGACCGTAATTATACCTTATCAATTCGTCCACGGCCGGATTGAACTCCGGTTCCGGGGCATTGAGAATCCCGGTGGCACATCCGGAATAATATTTATGGGTCAGTTCATTTTTCAGGCAGGGTTCCACAAAAGGGTGGCGGTCCTCCACAATTTCCCGCAGAAAAGTGGGACTTACGGTGTTCACATAATGGGCAGCGAACACCCCTGATGTGAGAAAATCCACCCGGTTCCAGTCCCGGCTCTCTTCATAGTTTACCGGCGGTTGCTTGAAATACATCCGGTGCCAGAAAGCGGCCGCATCAATGCCCCGGTCTTCGATTTCCGCCATGGTGGATGTCATGGTGTGAATATTGTGAATGGTGAACAGGCAGGGGATCTCCATTTCCCGGGACATGGCCGGGATCAGTCCTGTCATCCAGTCATTGCAGTGAATGATATCCGGCTCCACACGGGGGATGATGTTGTTGATGACCTCCCGCTGAAATGCCAGAGAGACCTTCAGATCCATGTCGGAATACCCGGAATACACATTGCTCAAATAATAAAAGGCCCGGTCTGCTGCCAGGTGAATACGTTCTTCATCCAGGCGTTTACGGATCTTTGCCAGTTCCCGGCTGTGGGTTTTGGTGGTGCTGCCGTCAAAGATGGACCTGTAATCCGGCAATGCCACATGTACATCACAGCCCAGATCAAACAGGGCGGAAATCAGGGCGGCAGACACATCAGCCAGGCCCCCGGCTTTGGCAGAATAATTGGACCGGTCCCCCATATCTTCAGGAAGGTAGGTTACTTCAGGCGTCACAATAAGGATTCTTGGTTTTTGTGCCATATATCTTCCCCCGTGAACAACAACTGGAACAGGTTTGGTGTGAATGCTTACATTTTCAACTGTCTGGTCCAACCCAGGTGATCAATCCCGGGGTATTGCTTAATACCGGATCTCCCCTGGGTATTACCCGGGCGGTATAACCGAACCGTCCGGAATCGGAACAGATGACCCGGCATCCGTAAATATGGGTGCCGGGGGCAATGGTATTCTGCAGTTCCATGGTTTCGGCCCGGCTGCCATCCATCTGCCCTGTCCCCCGCAATTTGCCATGGTATATCTGTACCTCCACCTCTTCAGGCGTCAGTTCCCCTAAAAAAACCTCCAGCACAATACTGAAGCTTTCTCCCACAGCAAAATCACTTGATGGCGTGATCTTTGGCTTTGACAAACGGATATGGGACCACAGGGCGTTGAGCCGGGACTGGGTCAACGCAAGGTCTTTGGCTTTTCTGGCTGTGTTTTCAGTGAGCTGTTCCAGGTTTCTGGCAGCCGGAATATAAAACCGGTTGGAATATTCCCTGACCATCCGGTCACTGGAAAAATCCATAATCGCCATTTTCATGGCTGCCTTCATCATCCGGATCCATCTTTTTGGCGGATTGCCCCACATCCGGTCATAAAAGACCGGAATCACGTCATTTTCCAGAATATTGAACAATGCCTGGCTTTCCACCTCATCCTGGTAATCCGGATCTTCATAATCATCTCCGTTGCCGATACGCCAGCCCGTGGTTTCAGAAAACCCTTCACACCACCACCCATCCAGTATGGACAGGTTCAGGCCCCCGTTGGCAGCTGCTTTCATACCGGATGTACCGCAGGCCTCAAATGGTCTTCTGGGGGTATTCAGCCACACATCACACCCCTGTACCATATACCGGGCGATATTGATATCATAGTTTTCCAGAAAAACCACCCGGTGACGGACCTCAGCCTGCCTTGCAAATTCCACAATACGTTTGATAAGGGCCTTGCCCTCGTTGTCATTGGGATGGGCCTTGCCCGCAAACACCAGCTGGACCGGCTGCTCCGCGCTGGTGATGAGCCGGAGCAGGCGCTGGGGATCCTTGAGCAGAAGTCCGGCCCGTTTATATGTGGCAAACCGCCGGGCAAAACAGATGGTAAGGACACGGGGATCCAGGGCTGCTGACACCTCATCCAGCAGGTTCCGGGAGGCATTGCGCCTTTCATACTGTGCCACCAGCAGCTGCCGGGTTTTCCTGATAAGATTGGACCGGTCCAGTTCATGGACATGCCACAGATCGGCATCCTCTATGCTGTCGATTCGTGCCACCAGACCAGAATCAGATTGCCGGCCGGACCAGTCCGATGCCAGATACCGTTCCAGCAGACCGTTTTTGTGGCGTGAAATATAAGAATTGATATGAACCCCGTTGGTGACATGGGAAATGGGGATCTCCTCTTTCTGCCGCCCGGGCCACAGTCCCTGCCACATGGACCTTGCCACATGGCCGTGCAGCCGGCTGACACCGTTAATATAGCCTGAAAAAGCCACCCCGAAACAGAACATGGAAAATTTGGTCTCCCCACCGATCCCGGGCATTTCCCCCCAGGACAGCAGTTCATTTTCCGAAATACCGAACTTATGCGCATACGTTGCGATATATGGGCGGACAAGCTCCTTGTCAAATTCATCATGCCCGGCTGACACCGGCGTATGGGTGGTAAACACGGCACTGCGCCGGCAGACCTGGGATGCGCTTTGATATTCCAGGTCAAACCGGTCCATGATCAGACAGGTGCGTTCAAGGCCCGCAAAGGCGCAATGCCCCTCGTTCATATGGCAGACAGCAGGAAACATGTCCATGGCCTGCAGCGCCTTGGTGCCGCCGATGCCCAGCAGAATTTCCTGGGCCACCCGGATCTCGCCGTGGCTGGCATACAGCCGGGAGGTGATGTTCCTGATCTCTTCTGAATTTTCAGGCAGGTTGGTGTCCAGAAGCAGCAGCCGTATTTTCCCCACCTTTATCTGCCATACACAGGCCCGGATAATACCCCTGGGGCCCGGGATTTCAATGAGAAGATCTGTACCGGACCCGTTGCTGATTTTCTGGGCAGGCAGATCAAACACATCAATGATGGGATAGGTTTCCTGCTGCCAGCCGTTATGGTCCAGGTATTGGCGGAAATACCCCTCCCGGAACAGCAGCCCAATGCCTGTCAGGGGCAGACCCAGGGCGGACGATGCCTTGAGATGGTCTCCGGCCAGAACCCCGAGTCCACCGGCAAAAAAAGGCAGAGATTCATGCAGCCCGAATTCCATGGAAAAATAGGCCACAGTCTCCTTGGGTCCCAGATCAAGCCCCTGAATCTGGGGTATATCTGAAAACATGTTTTCAAATTTTGTTTTCACCCGGGCCAGATGGCCCAAAAAACTCTCATCGATGGAAAGTTCCTCATACCGGCGCTGGGAGATCCGGGTGAGAAATACCACCGGATTTTTTCCCACCGCCTCCCACTGCACCGGATTGATCCGGCGGAACACATCAACCGCCTCGTCATTCCAGCACCACCACAGGTTTCTGGCCAGGTAGTCGAGAAAAGACAAAGACTCGGGTATGGCCGGATAGACTTTATAAATCTGCATTTCTTGCATGAATGTCATGTACTCCTCGAGGATAATTTATGTACCACCCGGGCCGCCTCGCTCACGCCCCAGGCCTGGGCATCACAGCCCCTGGGTGTGTGGGGAAAATCGCCATCCAGAATTTCGGGGATATATCCGGCAGCACCGGTTCTCATCAGATGTTTACAGCTGCCCAGCCACGCCAGACAGGTGGCATGGCTGTCCGGACCAAACACTGCGGCCCAGGCTTCGCAGAATACAGGAAACTGCCAGGTCCAGGCAGTACCGTTATGGTATGCTGGTTTTCTTTGTGTATCCTCATCCCCCTGGTACACCCCGGCATAGGGGTGGTGGGGGTCATTGAGAGTTATACCGTCATGTACAACAGCCAGGGGGTGAGACACCTTTCTGTCGGCAAGGCTTCTTATCCCGCCCGGCACCAGGAGTTCCAGGCAGGTTTCCACGGTTTTTTGTGCCAAGTCCCCGGGGTCTATGGCCCCCAGGGTGAGCAGCAGCAGCTGGTTGGGCCGCAGGGCATCATCCGGCACCGCCCTGGATGCCGGGCCGTCTCCGTGCAGGCAGTCACTGAAATACCCCAGCGGTTCCTGCCAGAACAACGATGTTATGGCCTGCTTGACTGTATGTGCCTTTTTGTTCCATCCGGTGCCCGGCTCAATGGTTCCTAAAAAAACAAGGGCGTTGTACCACAGGGCCTGGATCTCCACGGGATATCCCCGGCGGGGGGAGCCGGCCGGAAAATTGGTGTCCATCCAGGTAAAATGGGCAGGGCTGTACAAAAGCTGTGTGTCAGGATCAGCCCGCACGCCGGTGCGGGTACCGGCAACAAGAGATTCCGCCATGGAAACCAGTACCTGTTTCAATGTGCGGCCGTCCAGGTCCTGGTCCAGAAAGGACAGGTCCTGTGTTTTTTCCATCATGTCCCGGCAGCAGGCAAAAAACCACAGGGGCGCATCCGAAGTCTCGATATTGCCGGCATCTTCACCGCAGATCATGTTGGGAAGGGTGCCCTGGTCCTCGAACCGGCCGAACAGGTGCAGCACGGCCCGGGCATCAGATATCCGTCCCAGTTCAATCAGGCCTCTGCAGAAGATCAGGCTGTCCCGGCCCCAGTCCAGAAACCAGGGATAACCGGCGATCACGCTCCTGTCCTGGCCCCGGTTCACCAGGAACGCGTCCAGCCCCTGGAAAAGGGCCAGGTCCAGAGCAAAGCCGTCACCAAATGCCGGCACAGCTTCCGGTAATGGATCACGCATATCTCTGGGACGGGGCTGGTCCATGGCATCTCTCACCTCTGCCACAACACTTGCCGATTCCCCGCCCCGGCAGTCAAAGGTAAAATACCCCGGACTGAACAGATCAGAGTCAGGATCAAGGCCCCGCTGGGCCTCCAGGGGCCGGTGCACCATGTACTGCCATTCCGGCGCATGCACAAAAACACCGTCGGCCAGGCCCATGGAAAACAGATGGCCCGAGGAAAGGGAAAAATCAAACCCTTCACCACGGGGTTTCACCGCTGCAGGCCATGCTGTCTCAGGCCCGGTAAAGGCCTTGACTGTTTCATGAAAATCGCGGTCTTCAATATCCGGCCGGAAAATGAGTGTCACCGGGGCTGTATCTTCCAGAAACCGGCCGGAGTTGTTTTTTGCCGGCAGCCGTCTGACAGACAGATGGATTCTGTTGGATGCTGAAGCCAGGGTCAGTGTCAGTTCCAGAACATAATACTTGCCCTCTGAGGTGGGCACATGGAACCGCCACTGGCCGGCATTGTCAAAGGAAAAGACAAAGCTCTGGAGGCAGTCCTTTGCCAGTTTTCTGGAGTATCCCTGGAAAATGGCCCAGATCCTGCAGCGGGCCAGCACCATGCGCCGGTTTTCCGGCATGCCAGGATGCAGGTTTGCCCCCAGCAGGCCGTCATACCGGCTGTGAAGCTCTCCCCAGTCACCAGGCGCCCGCATCATGCCGCCGGTGCTTGTGGTACCCAGCAGGGTGAGCCCGGGATCTGCCGCAATGCTTCTTCTGGTAAAGGTGGTGCGCAGGCGCAGGGTGTCAAAAGGGGCCAGAAACAGAACAGCTGCTTTTTCCTTCCGGGTTTCTCCGGCATAAAACAACCGCAGGTGCAGATCACATGCCTTGTGTTTCTTTTTTACAGCCATGGGCAAAAAAAGCGCAAAAAAACAGCCGTCTGCCAGGGGCAGTCCCTCCTCATATCCCAGAGAACGGGTACCGGCATCAGCAGTATCCAGGATTTCAGCCCGGAACCCCACAGGACTTTTCACCAGCAGAAAATATCCCGGCGGCACCATGACCTGGCGTCTGAGGTCTTTTGTCACATCAAAGGGGATGACACAGCTTTCCTGTGACTTTGTGTTCAAAGAACGGATAAAGTTTCCAGGATCAGCTGACATGTCCCGGGCTGCCTGGTCCAGTTCCATAGCGCTGACATCTCTATACCCGTCCAGGGCGGTTTTCACTGCCAGTACCCTGGCCCTTATCTTCTGGGCCAGCACCTTTTCCGGCACCACTGCCGGCACCTGAATGTCCCGGGGGGCTGCCGGTGCCAGGGCTTTCAGATCTGACGGATCCGGGGACAGGGCCATCACCTCGCCGGGGGCCAGCCTGGTACCGGCCATATTTCCTGTGCAGGTGGGCCTGATGCGGGTACCGGTGAGCAGGTCTGTCCATTCATCACAAATGGGGCCCGCATCCTCCTGATTCCAGGACACCATGGTGGAGGACTGGCAGTCCAGGTTCACCAGGACCAGCAGATGCTTTTGTAAAGTCTGGTTATGCCGCAGCAGGGCCAGTGCCTGGGTGTCTTCTGCGTGAATCATTGCCAGGCGGGTGTCCTTGAAAAACGCCGGGTGGGTTTTCAATATCTGGTTAAGCCGGAAGATATGTTCCACCTGGTTGTCTTTTGCCCCCCAGTTGAGGCCCGGGGATTCATGCACATTGATTTTTTGGGTGGCAAACCATTCCACACCATTGGCAAAACCAAATCCCCCGCATACGGAAAACAGGGCACACATGGCGGTGCGCATTCTGGCATAGGTGGGTGAAACCGCTGCCAGGCGGTTGTTGTCATGGGTTTCCGCAAAATGGATCATGTGGCCGCAGGTTTCTGAAATCCGGGTGGCAAAGGGCAGATATTCCTGGATCTCTTCTCTGGTGTAGTGCTGGAACAGTTCAGAATAGGCCCAGTTGAAATCAGCACGGCTCAGGATCTCCCTGGTGGTTGACAGGTACCCGCCCAGGCCCTCCAGAAGAAACAGGGTGTCCGGGTATTCCTGCCTGACCCTGGCCACCATGTATTCCCAAGCATCTGTGGGCACCATGTAGCCGGCATCGCAGCGGAATCCGTCCACGCCCCGGTGGCACCAGAGCAGAAAAATATCGGCCATATACTCCCACAGGTCGGTATGGGTATAATCCAGCTTGGTCAAATCCGCCCAGACCACGCCCCAGGCCCCCGGGGCCTTTATTCTGCCATCTTCTCCCCTGACCAGCCATTCCGGATGGGACTGGTGAATGGCTGCGGCCCAGCCGGTGTGGTTGATGGCAATATCTAAAAACAGGTATCCATTGTGAAAATGCACGGCATCCACCAGCTCCATGAACTGTTCCAGGGGCGTGGCAGCCGGATCAAACCGGGCAAGGGCAGGGTCCACATCTGTAAAATTCAGGGCGGCATAAGGACTGCCAAACCGTCCCATGCGGGCATAGGTAGTGGGGGTGGGATGTATGGGCAGAAGGTGCAGAGCCCGGCATCCCAGGGTTGAAAATATAAATCCCACATGCTCCTTGAGATCCCGAAACTTTCCCGACTCCGGGATCACGGTGAACCCTTTTGTATCCAGGGTCTGGACCAGCGGTGCCAGAGACCGGTCCTCCCCGGATCCGGCACTGGATCTGGAAGGGCCGAACTGGCGGACAAAGGCATTGTAAATAATATTGGCGCAGCAGGTGCCGGCCGGCTCCACATTGAGGATGCAGTTGTCCCCCTCCGGCCAGACAGGGACACTCTGGTTTTCCGGAATAAAAAAACATTTGGCCTGGAAATAGCCTGTCTGGTGAAGCGGCAGAAGAATCTGAAATTCTGTGGCGCTTTTTTTCTTCATCTGGATATCATACCAGGCCTCATCCAGCTTGATTTCGTTTTTTTCCACCCGGTCGATAATCTCCTGCCGGGCGATGGCTGCCGTACCCAGATTGGTGCGGACCCAGGCATTGCCGGCCGCTTTTTTGTCCAGGGTCAGGGTAAACAGCAGACAATCCCCGCAGAACAACACCCTGGATGTACCGGGTGCGGGTGATTGAAAAACGTTTGGCAGCATGTGCATATACCCCCCTTAGGGTCAGAAGTTAACTTTTTTACCTTATTTTGTATTCTCTGTATGTTACACTTCCGCCCCCTGGCAGATGATGAACCATTTGCACAAAAAAATTATCACTCACGATCAATCATCTGTCAGCCATGTCAATCACTCATGGGTTTGATTTCATCCCGACCTGATGATATCAAGCCGACCAGATGATAACAACCTTGCCATAAAAAAGGCAAAAAAGTTAACTGCTGACCCTGTCACTTCTTGTAATTATATCACAACACCGCCAGGATTACCGAAACAATTTTATATCTCATTCATGATTTTTCTGGCAATGGGCAGGCACGGGTAAGACCCGTTGAGACATACCCGGTTGGCAGGGCGATAACGGGCGATTGTAAATTGAAAATCGGTGAGCCTGGAATAAAAATCGGCAAACACCTTTTCTTCGGTTTCAAGAGATATCCGGCAGTGATCTGCCAGGCCGAACACACCAGCACTATGATGCACCATCAGAAAAAAACAGGCAGCTGAGAGAAACCTGGGCTGAAATTCCAGGAAAAGCTGGGGATAAAACTTGGATATATAAATCCCTTTGGAAAACCGGTCATGGGAAAGAATCAGGTTCAGGGAAACAAGAGCCCTGGTTTTTACATCCCACAAAAAATATTCCATGCAGGTGTCTTCCCTGGTAAAGGTCAGAAAATACCGTTCCAGCAGCCGTTTGACCTGTATGTCCATAAAAGGGGCCAAAACAGGGATCTGCATGGAACAAGATATCATCACCTCTCTTCTTTTCCGCTATTTTTTTCAGTCTTTTCCCGGCTTTCATCACCGCCGGATCTGCCGAATACGGTGCAGCCCCCTGTCCAGTCGGATTGCGCATCTTTCATTCCCAGGCAGCGGTCCATGGCAGACACCAGTTCAAACCGCCCGGTTTCCAGATGCATGGTTTCGCACACCGCCTGGACCACATCCCGGGCCAGGGTATACACATAATTGGGTGCAGACAAACAGGGAATTTCAGCATTTTTATCGCCGGAAACAAAAGCGGTTTCACAATCCTGCCGGCTCAGTGAATTCCAGGTCCTGCAGATAAAGGGCCGCTGGTCATAAATGGAACAGACCTGGTGATCCAGAAAAACACAGGGGGTCTGGTCCTTGACCGCCACACGCTGGGCCAGGGAACGGCCCCGGGTATATGAAAGGTTGGTGCGAATTCTGGTTTTCAGGCCCTGCAGTGCCTTCGGGCTGAAATGGTTGTGCACATAAGAACAGATCACAACCACTTCAAGAGGCATCACATGAATGCGGGAATGGCAGCAGAAACTGCATCCGCTGGCACATTCCGGCACCGGCGATTCGCATGTTCCAGCGACAGAATCCAGCACCAGGGCGGCTGCTGACAGAACCTGCCGGATAATGGAAAACAGGGCATCAGATGGCGCCAAAGCCTCTTTTTGCGCTGCATCAGCGATCTGAAAAAAATAGACGGACAGGGCATCCGGGCCGGCCTGGGTCTGGTCCTGCATCTTGTCTCCTTGATGTGTAAGACAGGCAGCGATCTGCTGAATCGGCCAGAGGGATGTCTGGATCTTACAGGTTATTAGTGTCTGCCAATTTACCCTATTCGGAATCTTTGGTCAAGGAAACAGATGGTGGGTGAAAGACCAATGTTTTTTTCACTGGTTTCACACACTTTCATTCTTAACAGCCGG
>JAZBPL010000135.1:0-16685 GCA_036351635.1 Desulfotignum sp. | reverse complement strand
TGAATTTTTCCCGGATAGCGGCATCCACATCCTCCGGAATATAGGCGGTCTTGTTGGCCAGCAGTTTTTTTGCAATGGCCAGGGCCCGCTGCCGGGCATCCAGGGACCCGTCCGCTGCCCAGCGGTCCCGGTTCCTGCGGTCGGTCACCCCGTTGCCGTTGAAGTATTCCTTGCGGATATGGGTCATGGTATGGGGGGCGGTCATGAAATTGCCCCCCGGCCCTATGGAGTCAATGACTTCCAGGGCCAGGTGTTCGTCGTCCACCGCGATGCCTTTCAATACTTTGCAGCAGCTGCCGTTGATTTCATCATCGATGACAAACTGCTCATGGGCAATGGTGAGCATGGATTCCAGCATACCGGCACTGTGGTGGATATAATTGGAACCGCCCATGGCAGCCAGCACCGATGTAAAGGCTTTTTCATACCCGGCCTGGGCATCGGGCACCTTGGCATCGGACAGTCCGGATGAGTTGTAGTTGGGCACCTTGATATGCCGGGACATCTGATGGATGGCCGCATTCATCATGCCGCACTCCACAGCCCCGCCACAGTATCCCATGGTGGCCAGGTTGGCCATGCCCGGAATGCCGCCGTAAAGCAGAGGTGCCCCCGGATTTGTCAGCTGGCAGATGGTGATGCCGGCCAGTACCTCGGCATGGAGCTGGGCCAGTGTGCCGGCCATGGTGAGGGGCGAGGTGGAACCGGCCATGGGGGCAGAAGACAGGGCCACCGGGATGCTGTTTCTGACAGCTTCCTGCATGATCCTTGTGGACTGGGTGCACAGCTTCAGTGGGCTGATGGCAAAGGAGGTGATCACGGAAATGATGGGACGTTCTGCCAGTTTTTCCTTTCCGCCGGTGATCATGGCGGCCATCTCCATGACCTGGTGAAGCCCCTCCTCGTTGTTTACCCCGGACATGACATGCTTGCCGGAGGCGGACAGGCAGGCATAGAACATGTTGATGTCATAGTCTTTTTCATCGATATCCGTGGGGATGCACGGCCGCACCAGAAAGTGAATGTTTTTGAGCTGGTCCACCAGGCAGGATACCTTTTGCAGGTCATCCAGGGTGGTGGCCCTGATATCGCCGGTATCAGGATCAAGGATTTTGATGGCAGCCCCGCCGGTTCCCAGATGGACCCGGTCTTCGTTCAGATGCAGGTCATTTTCAGGATTCTGACCGCAGAGCACCACCTCTGCAGGTGCTTTTTCCACGGATGCGGCAATCAGATCCCCGGGGAACATGATCCGTTTTTTTTCCCGGTTCACCGCGGCCCCATTTTTTTCCAGCATGTCTACTGTATTTTCCAGACCGGATTCATAGGTGATCCCGGTTTTTTCCAGAATGGTCAATGCAGCGTTGTGCACGGTGTCAACCTGTTGTTCGGAAAGCGGCTTGTACTGCCCGCCCTGCAGTCCCATTAAATTCATAATTTTCTCCTTGGGGTGGCTTTTATGTGATTTTTGTTTTCCTGTCCGGATGGTTATGGACAATCGGTTTATTTTATGTCATGGTCCGGCCGGCGTGTCAAGCGAAGTGTAACAAAAGCTGTCTTTTTTAAAACTGATTGTACAATTTGATAATTTTTGTTACAACAATGCTGCTGAAAATCAGGAGCCGTTAGCATCACCAGACAGACATATAAAAAACCCTTTGAAAATTTTACAAACGGAAAAATTGATGACAAAAAAGCCCGGGTTTCTGCAAACCATCATCCATGAAAAATATGATACACTGGCTGCCAAAGGCAGGCACCTGGCAGACTTTGTTTTGTCCAGTCCGGACAAGGCGGTTTTCATGACCACCCGGCAGCTGGCTGCAGCCGTCGGCACCAGTGAGGCAACCGTGGTCCGGTTTGTGCGGCAGCTGGGGTTCAAAAACTATGCTGTCTTCATCAACACCCTCCGGGACCTCATTGACCGGGACCTGACCCTGGTGGAACGGGGCAGGATGCGCCATCTTGTGGCAGGCAGTGAAGATGCGGAGCTGGACCGCCTCATCAACCAGGATATCGGCAGCATCAGGGCCATGCATAAAAATATTGATCCGGCAACGGTGCAGGCTGTGCGCAGCGTATTGAAATCCGCTCCAGCCGTATATGTCATGGGCTCCAGGCTGTCTTATTCATCGGCCCATTACATGGGATGGACCATGTCCAAAATTCGGGCCAATGTATGCATCCTCAACGGCAGTGACAGAACCAGCATGGACCAGATAGTTTTTGCCCCTGAAGGCGCGGTGGTTGTGGTCATTGCCACCTCGCGCTACCCCAATGAACTGGTCCGCCTGGGCAAAATACCCCGGCGCCAGGCCCTGTGCCAGGTCCTGATCACGGACAGCACATCCTGCCCCCTGGTCCAGTTCAGCGACCATGTCCTGATCACCCCCCAGAAAAGCATTCCGTTTCTGGGCACCCCGGTGTCCATGATCAGCCTGATCCATTACCTGCTCCATACCCTGGCCGCAGATATGGGAGAGGAGCTGAAACGCCACCAGGAAAAACTGGACCAGGCTTACCTGGAAAATGATATCTGGTTTAATTGAAAGGATAATATTGTGACAACGCCCTGCACTATTGTTTTTGAACCCTTTGGCCGGCGGGTCACCGTGCCCGCCGGGACCACGCTGTTTCAGGCCGCCCTTTCCAAGGGAATACTGCTGCGGTCCGATTGCGGAGAAAAAGGCACCTGCGGCAAGTGCCTCGTCATTGTTGACTTTCCGGGCCACCTGGCCCCCAGAACCGAACAGGAAGAAAAACTGCTGAAGAAAAAAGGCCCTGACCACCGGTTATCCTGCCAGGCCCGTGTACTGAAAGGACCTTTGCAGGTCACCATACCGGAAAAACTGGTCCTTGGAAATGAGGTTTTCGGCAAAACCGCTATTGCGGGACAATTTACCGCTGATCCGGCTGTACAGCGGTTTTTCCTGACTAAAGCCCGGATAAAGGCGGCTTCACAGGATGGTACCTGCAGCCTGACCCAGAAAATATGCCGTGCAGTTGCATCTGAATATGCTGAAAAGATCTGGTTTTCCCACCGGTTTCCCCTGGCGGAACTTTCTGATCCAGCCATCCATGACAATGATATAACCGTGGTATTCCACAAAGATGCCGGCGTGATTTCAGTCCAAAAAGGCCGGCACCCATCCGGGCTGGGCATTGCCTTTGACATCGGTACCACCACCATTGCCGCCTATGTATGTGATATGGCAGCAGGAACCATACTGGCGGCAAAGGCCATGGTCAATCCCCAGCGCAGGTATGGGGAGGACGTCATCTCCCGAATTTCCGCTGCCAGCCAGGATAGCGCCTGCCTGGCCGCCCAGCAGAAACTTGCAGCAGGGGCCATGAACCATCTCATTGACAACTGTCTGGAAGCGGTCGGCAGGGACCGGGATGCCATTGACCAGATCACCGTGGTAGGCAACACCACCATGGAGCATATTATTGCAGGCCTCAACCCCTATACCCTGGGCATTGCCCCGTATCTGCCTGTATTTCATGATACCCTTTTTTTGACCTGCCGCGATCTGGGAATCCATGCAGGGGAAAATATACCGGTGTACATATTTCCGGTGATCTCCGGATTTCTGGGAGGGGATATTCTGGCTGCCTGTCTCGGGGATCTTTCCCATACCAGAAAAGAAACCACCTTGATCATCGATATCGGCACCAACGGCGAACTCATGCTGTGTACCGGTGCAAAAATATGGGCTACCAGCTGTGCCACCGGGCCGGCCCTGGAAGGCGCCCAGATCTCCAGCGGCATGCGGGCCGCAACCGGCGCCGTGAGCCGGGTCTGGGTCGACAACGGCGCCATTTTCCATGAAACCATCAACAATGCCCCGGCAGCAGGCATCTGCGGGACAGGGGTCATCGACATCCTGGCTGCCATGCGCAGAACCGGCATCATCAGAGAAAACGGCACTTTTGACCCGGACAAACCCGGGGTAACCTGTGATGACAAAGGTGTTGGCCGTGCATTCACCCTGCCGGGAACCGATGTACAGTTCATTCTCAAGGATGTGCGCCAGGTGCAGCTGGCCAAGGCCGCCCTGTTTGTGGGAATCCAGATGCTGCTGGAAAAAGCCGGGGTTACGCAGGTGGACCGCACCATTCTCACCGGCGCATTCGGTGTCAAATTTGACTGGAAAAATGCCCGGGATATCGGCATGCTGCCCCCTGACGTCTGCAAAAATCACATGATTGCCGCAGAGAATCTGGCCGGTACCGGTGCTGTCATGGCCCTGCTTGACAAGACAAAGCTCAAGGAGGTCCAGGTCATGGCCCCCCGGATCAAATTTCTTGAGCTTGCCACAGAAACAGGGTTTGTGGAACGGTTTTCTGCAGCCACCCGATTTCCTTTTCCGGCGCCAGACTGACAGCCATCGGCTGCTTGTCAGTACAAACCGGCAGGCGTATGGAAACACAAGCCTTGATCCATATAGGGATAACACAGGTGGTCACAGGATTACCAATCAAAAATCTTGTGTTTTCCAACGCCGAATGGTACAAATCTCCCAGCACAAAAAGCGACAATGCGCCCCCATTAATCAGAAACCAAACAGGGACAATTTTGGCGCAAAAAACATACGAGGAGTCAGACATATGAAACCCATAAAAACCCTTTTATTCATCCTAGGTGTTTTCTGGATGGCAGCCCCTGGACCTGCAGTTTTTGCCGATGACTACAGCCACACCATCTCGGTATTCAAAAAATCCCCGGCAGTGCAGCCGTTTTTTAAAAATGCCTATGGATATGCTGTATTTCCCACAGTGGGAAAGGGCGGCATTGTTGTGGGGGGCGCCTTTGGCAAAGGCCGGGTATACCGGCAGGGGACACTTACCGGTCACGTGACCCTGTCCAAAGTGAGCGTGGGATTCCAGCTGGGGGGCCAGGCCTTTTCCGAAATCATTTTTTTCCAGGACAAGCGGGCCTATGATGAATTTACCAGCGGCATATTTGAATTTGATGCCTCTGCCTCTGCTGTGGTCATCACCGCCGGCGCCCAGGCAAAGGCCGGCACGGAAGGCGGCACTGCCAGTGCCAGTGCAGGCCCTGACACAGGAACCCAGACCAGCTTAGGATATAGAAAAGGTGTGGCCGTGTTTGTCCATACCAAAGGGGGGCTGATGTATGAGGCAACCATCGGTGGCCAGAGATTTGATTTTACCCCCCTTTGATACGTCACATTTCAGGAAATACGGGTGGAGCCCTGTGAATCCCCATCTCCCGGGGTCCACTCCAGTTCCACCTCAAACTTCTTTTTCACTCTTGAACCCTGTTCTTCTTCCACTTTCAGCTGTATTTCCATAGTTGCCGGAAATGTCACAGTGACTTCATTGCCTCCCTGTTCAAGGGTTATGGTGCCGGCATCTATCTTATCTGCGATCAACCGGAGGGTGTCGCTGATCTCTTTGGCTGATTTATTTTCCTCTGTTTTAAACAATATGGTTTCTTTTCCCATGTACAACCTCCTTGTCAAAAGATGTGAATACTTGTAAAAATAATCACAATTTAACATGACCACAAGCTTTTTTGAAATCCCGGGACAAAAATTTTGGATACCCCGGCCCTGCCATATCCGGACATCACCGGGTTGCTATTTTTCAGGGAGTATGGTTCAATTATGGCATGAGTGAGAATGTTTTTTATTTTATACTGGTACAGAGCACCGCCATCATGTCCGGCATCCTGGTACTGGGGGTACTGGGGCATATGGTGTACCAGCGCAGAGAACCCCCCAGCATGATTGCCTGGCTTCTGGCCATCATCCTGCTGCCCTATTTTGCCGTGCCCCTGTATTTTATTTTCAGGAGCAGAAAGCTCAAACGCCGGGAAAAAACAGTTTTCAAACTGGCGAAAAAAGGAGAAATCCCGGAACAGGATGCCACCCGCATTGACATGGTGCTGCGGAGAAACGGCATTGCCGGTGCCACCCGGGGCAACCGGTTTTATTTCTATACCGACGGCGTTAAAGCCTATAATATTCTCATGGAACAGATATCTTCGGCCAGTCAGTCCATTCTCATATCCACCTATGTACTGCGGCCGGACAATGTGGGGCGAAACATACTGGCGGCGCTGACGAAAAAAGCGGCAAGCGGAATTCAGGTAAAACTGCTCATCGACTGTATCGGGTCCCTTCCCCTGTATCTGTACCAGCTGCCCCTGCGGAAATTGAAAAAAGCCGGGGGCCAGGTGGCGTTTTACATGCCCCTTTTGACAAGACCCTTTCAGAACTATATCAATCTGCGGAACCACCGCAAAATATTTATCTTTGATGACAAAACCGTTCTTTCCGGAGGGATGAACATCACCAGGGAATACATTGGTCCGTCACCCTGCAGGAACCGGTGGCAGGATCTGCTGTTTTTCATCCAGGGCCCGGCTGTATTCCATTACCTGGAAATTTTTACTGCGGACTGGAACCATACCGCTTCTGACAAACTGGCGCTGCCCGATTTTATGCCGGCACCAGCCGGTGACACCAATATCCAGGTGGTGCCCTCAGGCCCGGATATCCAGAGCGATGCCCTGTACGAGGCGCTGCTGTCTGCCGTGTTTTCAGCCCAGGAACGCATCTGGATCGTCACCCCGTATTTTGTACCGGATAAAAGCCTGATGCAGGCCCTGGTCATTGCCTGCCACAGGGGGGTAGATGTCAGGCTCATCACCCCGTCCAGCTCCAACCATCTTATTGCTGACCTGAGCCGGTCCGGGTTCATGCGGGACCTTGACAGCAAAGGGGTAACGGTATGTCTTTATCCCCATGGCATGATACATGCCAAAGCCATCCTGTATGACCGCAGGGGCGTGATAATGGGCTCTGCCAATTTTGACCAGCGCAGCCTGTTCCTCAACTACGAGGTGGTGAGCTTTGCCTATTCCAGGGCGATCATCGACCAGTGTGAAGAATGGATGACGCAGCTCCTGGACAAGTGTGAATGCCATATGCAGCCGGCAGGCAGGTGGCGCAGGCTCAGTGAAAACTTCATGAGCGTATTTGCCCCGCTGCTGTAACCAGCTATTGTCGATAAAAGCCATGTTTAAACCAGATATTCCATTATTGCGGTCCCCATTAATTCTGGAGAACAAAATCATTCCCTGTGATTTCGGCCTTTTGTGCTGGAATGTGCACAAGGAGAACCTGAGACCGGAATTCGACACCATGGTCAAAAACTGGATACGCCTTTTTGATATGGATATTCTTTTGTTCCAGGAAGCGGTATTCCCGGATAATCTGTTTTCCGTAGCCGGCCTGTCCTATGCGGCGGCCGCAAACATCAGAATCCGCAGGTTTCATTTCGGGGTACTGACCGCTGCCATGGCTGATATGCACACCAAAACTGATGTCATGTCCCTGGCCAGGGAAACCATGGTTGCCACGCGGAAGAATGCCCTTATGACCCGGTACTGGCTCAGTTCCGGGGACCTGCTGCTGGTGGCCAACATCCATGCCGTGAATTTCACATCCCGTGCCTGGTATCAATGGGAGTTTTCCCGTCTGCTCAAAACCCTGCAGCACCACCAGGGCCCTTTGATCCTGGCGGGTGACTTCAACTGCTGGAACCGCTCCAGGCAGCAGATTCTCAACAACCTGGCCCGGGCACTCACCCTCCGGCAGGCACGGCCCAGACGGCCCGGTCTGGTCAAACAGATATTCGGGTTTGCACTGGACCGCATCTATTACAGGCAGTTGACACTGCAGCATATGGATGCCCTGGAAAACAGGGTGTTTTCCGACCATAACCCGCTTGCGGCAAGATTTTCCTGCAAACTATCTGTTTGATGCTGTGCACCGTGTCTCTGCAAACGCAAACCATCCGGTCCGGAAATATTTCCCGGACCGGATGGTTTTTATCTTTGCATGCCGCTTTTGCTGATGGCAATTATTCGCCCAGGTAGGCCTCACGGATTTTGGGATTGGCGATGAGGTTTTCAGAGGAATCTTCCAGGGTGATCTGCCCTGTTTCCACCACATAGCCCCTGGAGGCTGCCTGAAGGGCCAGGGTGGCATTCTGCTCCACCAGCAGGATGGTGACCCCCTCTTCTTTGTTAATGGTTTTGATAATATCAAAAATCTGCTGGATGATAATGGGGGCAAGTCCCAAAGATGGTTCATCCAGCAGCAGGAGCCTGGGTTTGGTCATCAAGGCACGGGCAATGGCCAGCATCTGCTGCTCACCGCCTGACAGGGTTCCCCCTTCCTGCCGGCTGCGTTCCCCCAGTATGGGAAACAGGTCATAGGCCCGCTGAATATCCCGGTGTATCCCCTCTTTGTCATTGCGGTGAAAGGCACCCAGGATCAGGTTTTCCTCCACAGACAGCCGGGGAAAAATCCGGCGGCCCTCCGGCACCTGGCACAGCCCCATGGTGGGCAGTTTTTCAGGCACCACCTTGTTGATGCGCTCCCCTTCATAATGAATATCTCCCTTTTCTGCTGTCACAATCCCGCAGATGGTCATGAGGGTGGTGGATTTACCGGCACCGTTGGCACCGATAATGGCCACGACCTCTCCGGGCATGACCTTCAGGGAAATGCCTTTCAGCGCTTTAATGGACCCATATCCGGCGTGGACGTCTGTGAGTTCAAGAATCGGTTGTGTACCCATGTTGTGACTATCCCTCCCTTTCGTCGGATCTGGTGCCCATGCGCTTGGCCGGAATGAGACCGGCCGGTCTGAAGAGCATCATAATGACCATGGTGGAGCCGAATATCAGCATCCGGTAACTTTCAAATTCCCGGAACACCTCGGGCAGTACAATCAATGCAAATACCCCCAGCATGATGCCGGGAATGGATCCCATGCCCCCCAGGACCACCATGCACAATACCATGGCTGATTCCAGGAAAGTGAAACTCTCCGGACTCACAAACCGCATGCGGGCGGCAAAAAACGCCCCGGCCAGTCCGGCGAAAAATGCCCCCATGACGTATGCCAGCAGTTTATAGATAAAGGTGTTCACCCCCATGAGTTCAGCCGCGGTTTCATCCTCTCTGATGGATTCCCAGGCACGGCCGGTCCGGGAGATATTCAGGTGCCGTATACCATAGGCGGTAAATATTGCCAGGCCCAGCACCAGATAGTAGAAAAGGTACAATTTTTTCATCCAGAAATGTTCAAATGTCAGCCCGTTTTCAAACACCGGCAGATACATGCCCACGGCATCGATTCCCAGGATGCCGTTGGGTCCGTTGGTCAGCTCCATCCAGTTGTTGAGAATCAGCCGGATTATTTCCCCGAATCCCAGGGTCACAATGGCCAGGTAATCACCGCGCATGCGCAGGGTGGGATACCCCACGATGGCCCCTGCCAGACAGGCGAAAAATGCAGAAAACGGCAGACAGACCCAGAAACCCAGGCCGTAGATCGAGTTCAGCAATGCATATGCATATGCACCCACACCGTAAAAAGCAATATATCCCAGGTCCAGCAGGCCGCAAAGCCCCACCATGATATTCAGGCCCAGACCCAGACAGATATAAATCAATACATTGATGGCCACATCCGTACCATACCGATCGGCAAACAACGGCAGAAAATAGGCCACAACAATCAGGCCCACCTGCCATGACCAGTTGGGAATGGCAACGGCGCGGGTCTGAATACGGCTTCTTGCCCGGGACAGCGGATCTCCCACAAAATCCAGGTATCCGCCTTTTTTTACCATGTACAGAATCAGGCATGCTGCCGACCCTGCCAGGATATACCCCCATACCCGTACCGTTTCATGAACGGTCAGGGTGCCGTCGGCATGCACCCCCAGCAAGGGCCACAGCAGACCAAACAGCCACAGCATGCCGATGGTATATGGTTTCCATATTTTTTTAAACTCTTGTATCATCGATATTCTCGCCCATAATGCCGGTTGGTTTAAAATAAAGTACGCCGATTAAAATAATAAAGGCAAATACATCCTTGTACTCGGAAGACAGATATCCGGCACCGAAAACTTCCACCATGCCGATGATCAATCCCCCGATCATGGCACCGGTGATATTGCCGATGCCCCCCAGAACAGCTGCGGCAAACGCCTTGATACCAGGGACAAATCCCATGTCATACCGGACAGAGCCGTAATAGAGCCCGTACATAATGCCGGCGGCCGCTGCCAGGCCCGCACCGATGGCAAAGGTCAAAGAGATAATCTTGTTGCTGCCGATGGCCACCAGGGCGGACATGGTCTTGTCCTGGGCCGTGGCCCGCATGGCCATGCCGATCTTGGTCCTGAAAACCAGAATGTTCAGTCCCACCAGCAGCAGAGCGGTCAGGACAATAATCATGATCTGCAGATAGGAAATCGCCACCGTGCCAAAATCAAACCGCCCCTGAAACATTTCTCCGGGATAAATTTTGTCATATACCCCCTGGGTGAGCATCATGCCATTGGACAGAAAAATGGACATGCCCAGGGCGGACAGGAGAGCTGCCAGCCGGGATTCCTTGCGCAGCGGTTTATAGGCGATTTTTTCAACCCCCACCGCAAGGTAGGCACAATAGGCCATGGCAAAAACAAAGGCAGCACTCAGGCAGAGCACCGGGTGGGTCTGCATATACCCCAGGCCGGCCAGGTATCCCAGTGTAATGGCGCCCACATACCCGCCAGCGGCAAAAAACTCGCCATGGGCAAAGTTGATGAGCTGAATAACCCCGTATACCATGGTATATCCCAATGCGATCAATGCGTACATGCCGCCGAGGGTTAACCCGTTGACAAACTGCTGAATAAAATATTCCATTATGCGTAATTTCTTAAATTTGGGTGGATAAAAGGATGCGGCTGAACCCGGGTCCAGCCGCATCTTATGATGTCATGTTTTATTTGAGCAGTCCTTTTTCCGGATCCCAGTAGGGCACGAATTTATCGTCAACCACTTTAAAGGCAATGTAGTTGGAACCGGTATCACCATTTTCCATAAACCTGATACGTTTGGCAACACCCTGATAATCCATCTTCATCATCTCGGCCTTGACTTTTGCAGGATCAGTGGAGCCTGCCGCCTTGATGGCTTTCAGCAGGGTGTAGGCCGCATCATAGGCATAGGTGGCGTAGGCGGCAATCTTACCGTACTTGGGCACATACCTTTCTTCAAACGCTTTGTATTCCGGGGTGGTGGGATCGGTGTACCCGTAGGTCAGAAAAACCCCCTGGGAAGCTTCTTTGGCAACTTCCATGAACCGCGGCTGAAAAACGGCATCCTGGGTTACAATCTGGGAATCCATGCCCAGGCGTTTTGCCTGGAGCGTCATCATGGCTGCCGGAGAAAATCCCTGCACAGACATGTAGAAAACATCAGGGTTTTCCTGTTTTGCCCGGGTGAGAACCGCTGAAAAATCTTTGTCACCCTGGTTGACATGTTCATGGCCCAGTACTTTTATGCCCAGTTCCTTGGCAGCCTTTTTAACGCCGTCAGCCAGTCCCTGGGAATAGGTGGTTTTGTCATCCACGACGAATATGGTTTTCGCACCCAGGGCTTCTTTGATGAACCTGGCTGCAGCAGGGGCCTGGGCATCATCACGGCCGCACATTCTGAACATGTAGGGAAGGCCCCGTTCGGTAACATCCTGATGGGTAGAGGCCGGGGTGATCATGATAACCTCTTCCTCATCCAGCACATTGGAGGCCGGAATGGTGGAGGAAGAACAATAGGCCCCGATGGCACCGACGACCTCGAGGTTGACAAGCTTGTTGGCTGCAGCCACCGCCTGCCTGGGATCGCAGGCCGTATCCTGGGCATACAATTCGATTTTGTCATACCCGGGCATGCCGCCCTGTTCTTCAAATACGGAAATAGCAGTAAGAACACCATTCTTGATATCCGTACCATCAGAGGCATAGGGACCTGTGAGTGGGCTCAAAGAGCCGATTTTCAAGGTTTTTGCAGAAACTGCACCCACGAAAAGAAATGGAACCAGGATCAGTCCCATGGCCAAAATTGATACAACGCTTTTTCTCATCTTTTTCCTCCTAAAAGTTATTGGTTGGCTGGCTGACCAAGGTATGCTTCAATGACCTTGGGATCATTCTGGATCTGCTGGGCATTTCCTTCAGCTATTTTCACACCATGGTCAACACAAACGATATGGTCACACACACCCATGACCACTTTCATGTCATGTTCCACCAGGAGCACATCAATGCCCAGGTCTTTAATGCGCGCGATATCTTTCATCAGTTCCGATGTTTCAGCCGGGTTCATGCCGGCGGCAGGCTCGTCCAGGAGCAATACTTTTGGCTCCGATGCTATGGCCCGGGCGATCTCAAGCCGGCGCTGGAGGCCGTAGGACAGATTGGAAGCCACTGTATCGGCATAGGTATCCACCCCCATGAATGTCAGTGCTTCCATGGCCTTTTCCCTGATAAAGACCTCTTCCCGTCTCTGGGAAGGGGTACGTAAAATGGAGCCGAACACCCCTGTTCTGGATCTGCAGTGTCTGGCAACCATGGCATTTTCCACAGCGGTCATGGCGGAAAAAAGCCGGATATTCTGAAAGGTTCTGGCAATACCTTTTTCAAAAATCACATAGGGCCGCTGGCCCAGAATGCTTTCCCCGTCAAAAATCACTTCCCCTTCAGATGCCTGGTACACCCCGGTGAGCACATTGAAAACCGTTGTTTTGCCTGCACCGTTGGGACCGATCAATCCCACTATCCGGCCGTTTCCGATGGTAAAACTCAATTTTGACAATGCCTTGAGGCCACCAAACCGAACACCGATCTCTTTTAGCTCTAATTGTGCCATACAAAAAAATACAATCCGTTACAATGTGAAAACCCCTTAAACCGCTCGAAAAGCGCTGCTATAGCCTATTTGTAGCTTTGTGTAGCCTATAATTATTTATATGTCAACCCTTAAAATAGCGGCTTTCTCCGGCAAAAACCGCCATAACCCTGCCAGGGCCACCATTCAGACATGAAATGGTTTAACCATATGAAAAGCTTTGCCTGATCATCAGCTATGCAGCAATTATGTCTCCCCACACCTGAACAGCAGCAATTATTTTACAGGCCGGCTTATGCACAGCAAAAACACAAAAATGTGATAATCCCATGGGGTAGTCTCTGGTGTGTGCTGTGTTTCCCTTTTGCGCCCTGCAGAACTGATCACGAAACGCCCAAGGTGCTTCCTGGCAGCAAAAATCTGGAATAACCGTTGTCAAACATAAGTTTTTTGCAAAAATTTATTTAAGTCCAATATTTATTACATTATTGTATTATAAATTAAACATTATAACACAAAATTGTATTTTATTGTTTTAGAAAAATTTCATTAGCATGAAAAATTTGCAAAAGTTGTAAAAAATAAACACTATTATTTGTTTTAAATCAAATGGTTATGAAATTATTCATGGCATTTTTTATTTCTGGCATGTGATTTGCTCAATACATGGGGACATAATTGGAGGATTTGTCAATAATCATTTTCTTTAGAAGGAAAGGAAACCACCATGGGATTAAAATACTGCCTGATGATTATCAGCCTTTTGCTAACAGGCACCACTGCATGCTTTGCCGCAGACAGCACGATTGATTCCGGAGATACAGCCTGGGTCACCATATCCACGGCTTTGGTCATGATGATGACCCCGGCGGGTCTGGCGCTGTTTTACGGGGGCATGTCCCGGTACAAAAACCTGCTCAACACCATTGCCATGACATTTGCCGCCTATTGCCTGGCCAGCCTGGTATGGGTGGGATGGGGATATTCCCTGGCATTCGGGGAAAGCAGCAGCCTGTTCATCGGCAGCCTGGGGCATTTTATGCTCAACGGGATTGATACCGCATCCGTATCCGGAACCATCCCCACCCTGATATTTGTGATGTTCCAGATGACATTCGCGTGCATTTCCGTGGCCATCATCCTGGGATCGGTGGTGGACCGCATGAAGTTTTCCGCCTGGATCGTTTTTTCCATCCTCTGGATTACCTTTGTTTATGCTCCGGTGTGCAACTGGGTATGGGGCGGGGGCTGGATGCACAACATGGGTGCCCTGGATTTTGCCGGCGGCAATGTGGTCCATATCAATGCCGGCGTTTCCGGCCTGGTACTGGCCCTGGTGCTGGGCAAGCGCAACGGATACGGCAAAGAACCCATGATCCCGTCTTCGGTGGCATTCACCGCTCTGGGCGCGGCCCTGCTCTGGTTCGGGTGGTTCGGGTTCAATGCCGGCAGTGAACTGGCAGCAGACGGGGTGGCTGCATCCGCCTTCCTGGTCACCAATACCGCTGCAGCTTCCGCCGGACTGGCCTGGCTGTTCCTGGAGTGGAAGCTGAGCCAGAAACCCACACTGCTGGGTATGGCATCCGGAGCCATTGCCGGCCTGGTGGCCATCACCCCGGCAGCCGGATTTGTCACCCTGCCCTATTCCCTGGTCATCGGCATTCTGTCAGGTGCCATCGGGTATTTTGGCGTGGTGGTCCTCAAAAAGAAGCTGGGGTATGACGATTCCCTGGATGCCTTTGGAATTCACGGCCTGTGCGGCATGTGGGGGGCGCTGGCCACCGGTTTGTTTGCATCCCCGGCTGTCACCGAAGGGGCTGCAGGGCTTTTCTACGGCAATCCCGGCCAGGTGTGGATACAGCTGGTCTCCATCCTGGCCACCATCGCCTTTTCCGCCGCAGCCACCCTGGCAGTGGTATATGTCACCCGGTTTATCACCGGCGGCCTGCGGGTGGATGCCCAGGATGAACAGGCCGGGCTGGACAACGCACTGCACGGGGAACGGGCGTTTGAAATTGAATAAAAACGCAGGCCCTTGCCAATAATTATCATTGCCTGTCCAGTGCCTGCGCCGCCGGCATGGTTCTGCATCCTGCCCGAAATCTTTGTGAAGTGACTGATGATCGGGAATAATGAACCATGCGGGCGGCCAGCAAGCCTTTGCCTTCATGTGCAGGCATGGGAAATCAAGCGGTTTTTCACAGCAGCTGGCGGCGGATGGATTCCACCCATTTTCGGGAAAAAATGGTCCCGTCGTTGACCTGCACGACCAGGTTGATGATTACCTGGAAATGGGTTTCCCCCCCCTGTACCCAGACATCGGACTCTGCCCGGATGCTTCCCCCGTCGCTTTTGAGCGCCTGCAGATGTTTTCCCCGCGCCGAGGCCAGGGCCGGATAACAAGGATGCACCTGAAATGTTCCGGAAGCCTGTTTTTCAAACACCGTGGTGTCTGTCAGACGGTGCGCACTGTCCACCTGCAGGTGCACGGTTTTTCTCCCGCTCAGCACATCGGTACACACCTCCCACCTGGGGGGACGCACCGATGCCAGATGGGGATGTTTCACCATGGTGGAAGGGGCAAAATCCGGCGGTGATGCCGACCCTTTCTCCGGTACCATTGGCAGATCCAGACGGCTGGGACGGGACGGGCCGAAAAATATCCGGCTGACCCCCTGTTCCGGGGTGGGCCAGAAATTGGGCCAGTCCGCATTGGCCACAGACAGGCGGATGCGGTGACCGGCTTCGAATATCCAGCCGGTGCTGTCGATGTCGATACCCAGTTCATATACAGCTCCCGGCGCCATGGGTTCCGGTGCTGTAAAGGAATCCCTGCGGGTGCCGTTGAGAATCCCTTTGGCCACCAGATGAGAAGTCCCGTCCGGGGCCACATCCGACAGGCTGACCACATACCCCATTACTGCGGCACTGGAAGATACATGCAGCACTGCTCTGGGACGTCCCATTATAGGAAGGTCCCGCTCCAGAGGGTCTGTGGTATACACACTACTGAACGCTTCATCCGGGCGCTGATCTCCGGGCAGGCCGAACTGGATACCCCCGGAAAAAAGCCCGCTGCCCGTGCCCACTGTGGGCACATAGGTCAGCAGATCATGTCCATCGCTTCCGTTTTCACCGGCAAGCCGGCCGGGTGCATTCAAAAACAGAGACCGGGTGTCTGCCCCCGGCACCGGCCAGGTGGTTTCCGCCCGCCACACCCCGCGGGTATCCATGCGGTCCACCTCCGGCGGCTGGTACTGCTGCATGAACACCACAATCGGCGGTTCTTCCATGATACCGGTGGATTTTCCCCTGCACCAGCAGTCCAGCCACCGCACCACTTCCTTGAGGTAATCCACCCGGGGGCCGGGCACGGCACCGTCAGGCATGGCATGGTTCCACGGGCCGATCCACACTTTCCGCGGTACCGACAGGGCCTCAAACAAACGCAGGGGCACGTTCATGTAACCATCCCGCCACCCGCCTATCATCATCACCGGGCAGCGGATCCGGTCGGCAACATACCGGACAGACCCGTGCGTCCAGTAGGGACCGTCGGTCTGGTGCCGGTACCACTGCAGCAGATAGGGTTCGTTTTCTTCCAGGTGCTGCCGCCAGGTCTCCGCCCAGTCTTCTCCCGCCGCTTCCAAAAGGGAGGGCATGGCATTGGCCGCCACCATGGCTCCCCCGTAATAGGCGATGTCATAATACTGGCGCATCACCCCTCCCTGGTAATGGCAGTCATCATGGTACCGGTCATCGGTAAAATCCACCGGGATGATACTGGTAAGATGCGGGGGCTGGTGGGTGGCCACCTGGAGGGCGGAAAAACCACCGTAGGAAATGCCCATCATGTTCACATGCCCGTCACACCAGGGCTGGGCAGCAATCCATTCCACACAGTCATACCCGTCCTCCTGCTCCTGGAGCAGGTATTCATCCAGGTTTTTCCCC
>JAZBPL010000134.1:0-8291 GCA_036351635.1 Desulfotignum sp. | reverse complement strand
GATCTTCTTATTGCAGCCCATGCAATGAGTAATAATTTGGTGTTAGTTACAAACAATGAGAAAGAATTCAGCAGAATAACGTCATTGAAAATTGAAAATTGGGTTGGTTAAGGACAGGTTGAAACATGCCCTGTGACAGTCACTGGTCAGGCTGTTTTTAAGTACGGTACATTTTCTAACGCAATTATTTGTGCAAGATTGGCAGAGTTTTTGAACGCCAATGGGTTTGAATGTTGGATTTATGAATGGATTGGGCATGGACCACCGAGCCGGCGGCTATAAAAAGGAAATTCCGGCGTGGGATGTTAAAAAACAGGGGTGGTAATACGATTGGAACTACCTGGGGGTTGGAATCAACTTTTTCCAAAATCATAAAAAGGGGCAGCGCCGAACGCTGAACCCCTTAGTGTCTTTGGTAGCGGGGGAAGGATTTGAACCAACGACCTTCGGGTTATGAGCCCGACGAGCTACCAGACTGCTCCACCCCGCATCAATTCGATCAATATAGGCCAAAAGTTTATAAAGGTCAAGCATTTTATTATTTTTTTATTGGGGCACTGCCTGTATTTCAGCGAAGCAGTGATTTTATCATGGCCTTGAGTTCGTCATAGTTCCGGGTAACAGGGATGTCCGGAAAATCGGTGACCACCGATGCAGGGGGTTTAAAAAAAAATCCCTGGTGGGCGGCCTGGATCATATCGATATCGTTGTAGGAATCACCAAAGGCAGTCACCTGGTACTGCAATCCCTTGAGGGCCTGCACCGCTTTTTGCTTCTGGTTTTCAATGCGCAGGTTGTAGTCTGTAATATTTCCCTGGGTATCAATGGTCAGGCTGTGACACAAGAGAGTGGGAAACCCCAGTTTGGCCATCAGGGGTCTGGCAAATTCCTCAAACGTGTCTGACAATATGATAATCTGGAACCGGGCGCGTATCCAGTCCAGGATTTCTTTTGCCCCGGGAAGGGGTTCCAGGGTGGCGATTACCGCCTGGATATCCTGAATCTTCAGGTTGTGCTCTTTTAGCAGGGCCAGGCGCCGTGTCATCAGCACATTATAGTCACTGATATCTCTGGTGGTGAGTTTCAATTCCTCTATGCCGGTCTTCAGGGCCACATTGATCCAGATCTCCGGGAGAAACACCCCTTCCAGGTCTGCCACAAGCATATCCATCAGGCAGCCTCCTCTTCGATGCGGATCACCATGGGGTTCCCCACCACACTGTCTGTGGCAGAAATCCGGGAAAGCGCGGTCTGTACCCACTCTTCTCTGGCAATATGGGTGATCATGACCACGGGGACGTTGCCGTTGGTTTTGCGCCCTTTCTGGTGCACGGATTTGATGCTGATCTGGTTTTCTCCCAGAATGCCGGAAATTCTGGACAAAACCCCGGGGTGGTCCTGGGCCTCGAACCGCAGGTAGTACCGGGTCATCAGCTCTTTCATGGATAAAACGGGCATGGGCCGGATATTGTCTTCCGGATATCCCAGGATGGGGACCCGGCGTTTGGTCCCGGAAATAATATTTCTGGCAATATCGGCAATGTCACTGAGCACTGCTGATGCTGTGGGCATCATCCCGGCCCCGTGGCCGTAGAGCATGGTTTTTCCGGTGGCATCCGCATCAATGGCTATGGCATTCATGGAATGGTCCACATGGGAAAGGGGATTGGCATTGTCAATCATGGTGGGATGCACCCGGGCTTCCACATGGTCCCCGTGGATTTTGCCGATGGCCAGCAGTTTTATGGTGTAGCCGAATGATCCGGCAAATGCGATATCCATGGGGGTGATGTGCCGGATGCCCTCCACGTGGATATCTTCCAGGTTGATTTCCATGCCATGGGCCAAGGCGTTGAGTATGGCCAGTTTATGGGCGGTGTCATGGCCGTCAATGTCAAGCGACGGTTCCGCTTCGGCAAAACCAAGCTCCTGGGCTTTTTTCAGGGCTTCTGCAAAAGAACACCCTTCCTGGGAAATCCGGGTGAGGATGTAGTTGCAGGTCCCGTTCAAAATAGCGGACATGGAATGGATATCGTTTGCCACCAGGGACTCCCGAAGGGTTTTTATGATGGGCATGCACCCCCCGCAGCTGGCCTCAAACGCCAGATCCACCTGATTTTTCCGGGCAGTCTTTACCAGTTCGTTGCCGTGACCGGCCAGCAGTGCCTTGTTGGCGGTTATCACATGTTTTTTGTTTTCCAGGGCCTGAAAAATTAAATCTTTTGCCACGGTTTCTCCGCCGATAAGCTCCACAACAATATCGATATCCGGATCCGTCAGAACCGCTGCGGCATCATCCACCAGGTCCGTGCTGCCAAGATCGATGCCACGGTCGGTTTTTATATCAATATCTGCAATGGTTTTCAGGTGTAAGCGGGCCCCTGTTCGGGATTCCAGCAGATGTTTTTTTTGGGTCAGCAGTTTTGCCACCCCAGTTCCCACAACACCAAACCCCAAAATGCCAATGTGGATTGTTTTCATGGATTGTGTTTTCTCCAAAAAATGATCTGTGTTAAAAATACGATAGATACAATATAAAGGCGCCCATGTCAAAAAGCTTTTGACTTTTACTACCCATATGTTTATCATTGCAGGGTTTATTAGGATGCAATTATCCAGACAAGGTGACTTTCATGAACAATTCACTGACATATGCTGATTCCGGTGTGGATATCGACAAAGCCAACCAGTTGGTCGACAGAATTAAAGATATTGCCAAAACAACCCCAAGATCCGGTGTCATGGGAGAAATCGGCGGTTTTGGCGGCCTTTTTTCCCTGAACCTGTCCAATATATCAAACCCGGTACTGGTCAGTTCAACAGACGGCGTGGGAACCAAATTAAAAATCGCGTTCCTGATGGATCAGCATGACACCATCGGCATTGACCTTGTGGCCATGTGTGTGAATGATATTATTGTTCAGGGAGCAAAACCCCTTTTCTTTCTGGATTACCTTGCCATGGGCAAATTGGACAATGCCGTGGCGGAACAGATCATCCTCGGCATAGCCAAGGGATGTACCCAGGCGGGCTGTGCCCTTATAGGCGGTGAGACCGCAGAAATGCCGGGCATCTACCAGACAGGAGAGTATGATCTCTCCGGGTTTGCCGTGGGCATTGTGGACAACACCAAAATCATTGACGGGTCATATGTCAGACCGGGACACAAACTTATCGGCCTTGCCTCCAGCGGCATCCATTCCAACGGCTTTTCTCTGGTCAGAAAAATTTTTTTTGACCACTGCAAATATGATGTGGGCACCCAGATACCGGAACTTGGCACCACCCTGGGAAAAGAACTGCTCCGCCCCACCACTATTTATGTACCCACCATCCTGAGCCTGATGCGGGATCTGCCCATCCATGGCCTGGCCCACATTACCGGCGGCGGCATTGATGAAAACATCACCCGGGTCATTCCTGATGCCTGCAAAGCGGTTATCCAAAAAGATGCCTGGGAAAGACCCGCCATATTCACACTGCTCCAGAACCTGGGCAATGTGGCGGATGCAGAAATGCACAGGACCTTCAACAATGGTATCGGCATGGTGATGGTGGTGCCGGAAAAGTCTGCCCAGGAAGTGATGGACCGCCTGGGTGCCATGGAAGAAAAAGCCTATTTCATAGGTGAAATAACCGCCAGAAAAAAAAATGAAAAACAGATCCAGTGGGTCTGATGTGCAATGATCGTTCTGGGCATTGAATCATCCTGTGATGAAACCGCAGCTGCGGTGGTGGATGAAAACAACCGGATATTGTCATCTGTGATCGCCTCCCAGGTGGCGGTTCACAAACAATATGGCGGCGTGGTTCCGGAACTGGCATCCCGCATGCACGTGGAAGCCATCACCCAGGTGGTGACAAAAGCCGTGCAACAGGCCGGTTTAAGCCTCTCAGATATCGGCGGGGTGGCTGCCACCCGGGGCCCGGGGCTCATCGGTGCTCTGCTGGTGGGATTCTGCTTTGCCAAATCCTTTGCATGGGCCAGGGGACTGCCCCTGGCCGGGGTCAATCACCTGGAAGCCCATATCCACTCCCTGTTTCTGGCAGACCAGGAACTTGCCTTTCCCTTTACCGCACTTGTGGTATCCGGCGGCCACACCAATATCTACCATGTCTCAGCCGACAACCGGTTTTCACTCATGGGCCAGACCAGGGATGATGCTGCAGGAGAAGCCTTTGACAAGGTATCCAAAATGCTGGATCTGGGATATCCGGGGGGACCTGTGATTGAAAATCTGGCAAAAACCCAGGATCCCGACCAGATTCGCTTTCCCAGATCCCTGCTGGAAAAGGACAGCTGTGATTTCAGTTTTTCCGGCCTCAAGTCAGCCGTTGCACGGCATATCCATGAAAATCCTGTGAAAAGCCAAAGGGACAAGGCCCGTGTGGCAGCCGCTTTTCAGGCAGCTGTCATCGATGTGCTCTGTGAGAAACTGCTGCGGGCCGCCAGGTCCATGTCCTGCAGCCAGATCGGCATTTCCGGCGGTGTTTCCGCCAACCAGACATTTGTCACAACCCTTGCCCGGCGTGCTGCCGAAGAAAAGATCCAGGTCATTGCCCCGCCGATAACCCTTTGCGGAGACAATGCCGCCATGGTGGCGGCAAGGGGAGCCGTGATGATCCGGGACGGATGCCTGTGCAGCCTTGACGATGATGTGTTTTCCAGGACATTACCCTCAGCGTGACCGTTTCAGGCCGTATGCCAGCCCAGATAGCGTTGCTTATACCGGTATATCCGTTCCAGGCAGACCTCTGCTTTGGCCTGCAGGGCTGTGTCTGATGCCAGCAGCCCCGCCAGGACCTGAAACGCATTTTCAATATTGGGCCCTTTATGACAGATCAGGGCAAGGTCAATATCTGATGCCAGAACCTGTGTCATACAGGTTTTCATATCATGGCCAATGGCCTTCATGTCAAGGTCATCGGTGAGCACCAGCCCCTGGAATCCCAGAACATCTCTTACCAGATCCCGTGCAATGGCCACAGACAGGCTTGCCTGCCATTGGTCATCCAGTTTTGGATACACAACATGGGTAAGCATGATCCCTGAAACATCCGCCTGCACCGCTGCTTTAAACGGCACCAGATCTGAAGCCGCAAGGGTGGAAAGATCTGCATCCAGAACCGGAAGATGATGATGTGAATCCAGCACGGTTCGGCCGATACCGGGAAAATGCTTGGCAACAGCCATAATGTTGTTTTCCTGGAGGGTCTTGATAACAGCTGTCCCTAAGTCCGCCACTGTGCGGGCATCTCCGGCAAAGGAGCGGTCCTGCATGATGGAATCTGTATTAGACGGCACCACATCCATCACCGGTGCCAGGTTCATGTTGATGCCGGCATTTTGAAGCTCTCTGGCTGTGATCCGGGCGAAATTTTCAGCTTCTGTCCGGGACCTGATACCTGGATTTCCCCCAAATTGGGTAAACGGCTCAGGCAGCCGGGAAACCTTTCCGCCCTCCTGGTCCACTGCAATAAACAGGGGCGGTCTGCCGCAGGACCGGGCAAAGGACTGGGCATCTTTGCACAGCTGTGCCAGCTGTGCCGGGGACTGGATGTTGTTTCGGAACAAAATAATGCCCCCGGCCTGATATTTTTCAATGATCTCCCTGAGATCCGGGGTAAGGCCTGTACCTTCAAACCCCAGCATCAAGCGCTGGCCGGCAAGGTGATGGATATAGCTATCCATTGAGAATTTTTTGGGCCTGTTTTAACTCCTGGGTCACTTTTTCAGACAAAAGCCCTGCCTGTTCCAGGTGTGCTGCAATTTTTTCCAGACCGGCATCTTCCGCCTTTTTGGCCCAGGAAAAAAAATTGTCCTTGTGGCTGTCATTGTGGTCCACCCAGTGTGAAAAAAGCACTGCCAGTTTTTCTTCAATGGACATGTTCTGCCCATTTTCATGGCCGTGGTCATGGGTATGAGCATGGTCGTGGCTGTGGTTGTGGGTGTGGCTGCTGCCGTGATCGTGATTATGGTCATGGTTCATAACTGCACTCCGTCAAGATATTTATCCAGTTGAATGGGTTCCGGTGTATGCTGACACACCGGTCTCCAGTTGCAAAATGCACTGATTTCGATGCCGTTGAAAATGATGGATACCGGCCGGTCCGCAGACACCACCACCACAATGACTTTGGAATTGGCCGCAGAAAACCGCAAAGCAGAATTGTACCTGGCCCCCCTGGCCATGTTTTCCCAATTGATGGTCCGCCCGTCCAGCAGGCAGGCAAATCCGTGAATACAGCTGTCAGCCGTCAAATGGACCGCCCCGTCAATTTTCAACAGCGAGCAGGCCAGATCAATGTTCTGGGGTTCCACAAGACTTAATGGGGGATCCAGGACATGACCGGACAGCCTTACCGGCGGGTCATTGAGGTCAATGACCAGGGTACAGCCGTGCCTGGCGCGGCCGGCACTGTGAACCAGGTGGGATACCACCTGGAAAAGAATGGTGGATGTGGCGGTATCCATATCTGTATCCAGCAGCAGCTCTTCCAGTTCCACCAGCTTTGCCTCCCTGGTGGTGGAATGAAAGCTGCCGTCAAAAAATGAGGCTATTCTGGCATCATTCAGGTGCAAAAATCCATAATCTCCCTTGAAATGGGCGCTTATGGCGTAATCAGGCACTGGTCCGCCGGTGATACCGATAATGGTGACCCCGTCAGACACCAGTTTCCGGTCGGAATCCTCCACAGCCAGAAGCAGTTTTCTGATATGCTTGATATTGGACACCTGGGGACGTTCATGTTCCTGAATTTTAGTGATAAATTCGGTTCTGGCAATCTGCCGGGGATCACAGAAGAACAGAATCCCTTTTGGCCATGATCCCTCTTCTTTGGTTTTGGAAATATCCAGAACATTGTTGAGGATGGATGTCACCCGGATCTTGCTGTCATACCCCAGGTGCTGCTCCCTTTCATCCACAATATGATCGGCAACGGCCTGGAGGGCATAATTTTTCAATACATACTCAGACGAATTGATGGCAGCCCTGCTGGAGTTGAAATCATGGATAAGCAGGGTGGCTGCCTGTTCCAGCCATCTTTCCGTGGGGTGAATGGAACACAGGTCTGGATGGTGTTCTGTAAACCAGACCTGGTAAAAAAAATCACTGCAGCTGCCCCCATAAGAAATCAGGCCGGACAGGGCCAGGTCATTTTCCGGAATAAGATACCCCCGGGGCTGATATCTTATCCTGTCCTGCACACGGGAACGCCAGCTGCCGTTTTCTGAAAAAAATTTCTGCCGGATTTTGACCTCATGCCCCTGAAGCAGGTCCTGGGGATCAAGTACCATCACCGGATCATCCGGTCCAGCAGCAAAGATAAGCCCCACCCGGCTGGGATGGGAAAATTTACAAAGCCCTTCGATCACCCCGTTCATGATATTGGCCACACACAATTTTTGATACACTGTCTGATTCATATTTTTTCCCTGCCAGCTTTGAAAAACCAATGGTGTTTGATATCCTTGTTACCAGTGTTTTGGCAAGTTTTTTTTTCTGTTCTTTTTTTGGGTATTGTAAAACAGTACAGGGATTGCTATTGAAACAAAAAACAAAACTGGAGGCAATATGCACGCGTTCTTCACCCTTATTTTAAGTTTGGCTATCCTTTGTGCCGGGCAATTCACCTATGCTGAACCCAGGACCGGTTATGTCAGCGACATGCTGATTCTCACCTTCAGGCAGGGACCAGGTCCCTCATACCAGGTATTGAAAACCCTTGAAAGCAATACCCCTTTAACCATCCTGGAAGAGGAAAACGGGTATTTCAAGGTGCAGTTATCATCTGAAGAAACAGGGTGGGTGGACAAGCAGTTTGTGATGTTTGACACCCCCAAAACACAGATCATTGCACAATTGGAACAGGAAAACCAGGCATTAAAAAAAGAACTGGCAGACCTGACCGCAGCCCATGACACGCGCATAAACCAGCTGACATCCCGGACCAGTTCCGGAGAAGAGGAAGCAGCAGCCCTTAAGGCAGCCCTGGAAGAGGCACAGGAGGAGATCAGCACCCTGACAAAACAGCTGGCCGCAAGCAAGGAACAGTATGCAACACTGGCAAAAACTTCGGAAAATGTCCTGGAGGTCATGAAAAAAAACAAAGTTCTGGAAGAACAAAACAACCAGCTTTCCAGGGATATGGCATTGCTGGAACAGCAATCCGGCCAGGTGCTTAAAACCGGCATGATCAAATGGTTTCTGGCCGGCTTCGGGGTCATATTCCTGGGATGGATATTGGGCCAGAGTGTTTCTTCCAAACGCCAGAAAAAAAATTCCCTT
>JAZBPL010000133.1:0-10341 GCA_036351635.1 Desulfotignum sp. | reverse complement strand
GGCCTTGCCCTGAAAGATTCCCTGTCCAATTTTGCCTCAGGTGTCATGCTGATTCTGTTCCGGCCCTTCCGGGTGAATGATTATGTCACTGCAGGGGGTGTATCCGGCACAGTGGCCGGCATTGCCCTGTTCAACACCACATTGAACACCCCGGACAACCAGCGGGTCATCGTTCCCAACTCCCGGATTACCAGTGATGTCATTACCAATGTCACCGCCAATGACACCCGAAGGGTGGATCTTGTGATCGGGATCAGCTATGATGATGATATCAAAAAGGCCAAAGAGATACTCACCGCAGTTCTCAAAGAAGAAGACCGGATTCTTGATGACCCTGCACCCACCATTGCCGTGTCAGAGCTGGGAAACAGCAGTATCAATTTTGTTGTCAGGCCCTGGGTCAAGACACCCGACACCTGGCCGGTCAAATTTGCCCTGCTTGAGAAAATCAAGCTGGCCTTTGATGCCCAGGGCATTTCCATTCCCTATCCCCAGACAGATGTGCATCTGTACACAGAAACACCTGCTGTTGAAAAACGACACTGAAATGCCTGCATACTGCACTGAAAAGCACATGAGCCATGAATAAACAATTGGCCCGCAACCCCATGTACATCTTTCTGCTGGTGCTCACCATCACGGTTTCCGGGGGCCTGCATGTATGGCAGACCCTTTTTGACAATTTTGCCGTGACCGTGGTGCATCTGGAGGGGCACCACGTGGGGATGATCCAGTCCATCAGAGAAATCCCCGGATTTCTGGCCCTGATGGTGGTGTATGTGCTGTTTGTCATCAGAGAGCACCGGCTGTCCGCTCTGTCGGTGCTGTTTCTGGGACTCGGCCTTGCTGCCACAGGGCTGTTTCCAACCTTTTACGGACTGATTTTCACCACCCTTGTGATGAGCTTCGGGTTTCACTATTTTGAAACTACCTACCAGTCCCTGGGCCTGCAGTATTTTGAGAAAAATGTCGCCCCGGTGGTCTTTGGAAAGCTGCGCTCTTATGCTGCTTTGAGCAGCATGGGTGCAGGGGTTCTGGTCTTTGTCCTGGCCCCTTTTTTGTCCTTTACCCGGCTGTATATTTTCTTTGGCGCCATTGTGGCAGGAGTTGGGCTGTGGGCGTTTTCAAGAAAACCGGCATCAGAGGATATAGTCCCACAGCACAAAAAAATGATCTTTAAAAAATGCTACTGGCTTTACTATATGATGACCTTTATGGCCGGGGCAAGACGGCAGATATTCATGGCGTTTGCCGTGTTTCTGCTGGTGAAGAAATTCGAATATTCCGTGCAGGCCATTGCGGTTCTTTTTTTCATTAACAATACCGTGAATTATTTCCTCAGCCCTTTCATCGGAAAATGCATTGTACGGTTTGGAGAAAGAAAGGTGTTGAGCCTGGAGTATCTGTCCCTTGTCATCATTTTTGTTTCCTATGCCCTGGTGGAATCAGGTATGGTGGCCGGCTGCTTGTATGTGCTGGACCATATCTTTTTCAACTTTGCCATTGCCATCAATACATTCTTCCAAAAGATTGCCGATCCCAGGGATATTGCCCCGAGCATGGCCATGGGATTTACCATCAACCACATTGCCGCCGTGGTGCTTCCGGCCCTCGGCGGCCTGCTCTGGATTGTTGATTACCGCATACCGTTCATAGCCGGTGCCGGATTAAGCGTTATCTCTTTGCTGCTGGTGCAGTGCATCACCGGGCAGCTTGCTGCGGCAGACACCAGAAACGCTGTAACCCTCACTACCACCATGCGCTGAAATAGATTACGGCAACATACCGCAGCCCTTTGCCCAGGGCCACCAGGACAAGAAAGACCCCCAGGCGGATTTTCATTATTCCGGCCACCAGGGTGAGGGGATCCCCGCCAATGGGCAGCCAGGCCAGCAAAAGGGTCCAGTATCCATAGCGCTGGAACCAGTACTGGCCCCGGGCAATCTGGGCCGGACTGAAATAAAACCAGCGCCTGTTCTGGAACCGCAGCAGATACAGCCCCAGCCACCAGTTGACAACAGATCCCAGGGTGTTGCCGGTAGTGGCAATGACCAGCAGCAGCAATGGATCTCCCCCCTGGCGCAGCAGGGCAAACAGTACGACCTCGGAATAAAAAGGCAGAATTGTGGCAGCCAGAAAAGCGGACCCGAATAAGAGTAAAGCGGAACTCACCATAAAAATTATCCAACCAGCCATTTGAACAGGGCTAACTGTGCCGGCAGATAAAAAAGGTATTCCGGGTGCCACTGGACCCCGATGATCTTCTGGCCGTCACCGGCTTCCACGGCCTGGATAATGCCGTCCAGGTCCCGGCCCACCACCTGCAGCCCTTTGCCTGATTCCCGGATGGCCTGGTGGTGCAGGCTGTTCACCCGAAGTTTTTTTCTGCTGCAGACCCTGGAAACCAGTGATTTTTCTTCCAGAAGCACCTGTTTGGTGGGCAGCAGCCCTGGCCGGTTATATGTCAGGCGCCGCAGGGATCGGATATCCTGGAACAGGTTGCCCCCCAGCACCACATTGATGAGCTGGGCACCCCGGCAGATCCCCAGCAAAGGGATTTTATGTTCCAGGGCATATTTGATCCACTTTATTTCCAGCAAATCCCGTTCAGGATCAAATCTTACCGGCGCTGTCAGATCTCCTTTGTAATGTTCCGGTGCGATATCATTGCCGCCGCCGATAATCAGTGCATCCAGGGCGATATCCGGGATATCATGTTTCACACTGATCCGCAGGGCAGATGCTCCAGCCAGCTGCAAAGCTGTTCTGGAACACCACCAGGCAGGTGCCCAGCGCCGGGAGGACCCGGTTACGCCAATGTGTGGTCTTGCAGCCATCTGCCCATCAATGCGGTCCATTCACTGCGGGAAACCCCCAGAAGCGGCCGGTGCATGTCCATAAACAGCGCCGACAGATCCTGCAGATCATCCGGCCGCTGTGCCAGTTCTTCCACTACCCACCAGGTGTTCCAGGGCCCGGCCAGAGACCAGTCTGGCTTATCGATCTGGCAATTGGGCAGGCGGTAATGGAATGCCGGCCTGGCCATTATTTTAGTATCAAAAACCACTCTGCTGACCTGGTCAGGCGCCATATGTGCAAGCAGGGGCAGCAGGTCAAGGGCCCTGTTGCGGCTGGCATTGTACTGCAGGTAATCATCGCAGACCTGGTTGGTATCCGGCGCTGTCCGGGAAAACAATTGTTTGAGATATGCCTCTGGATACAAATCAACATAGGGGCTTATGCGACGGGCAAAATCCACCTGATGGGCATCCACCAGCCACCATTGCAGCAGGGCAAAAGACCGCAGATATCCGGACAGGCAAAAAGCATCCAGGCCCGGCACCTCTGTGTTGATATGGACACCGTAGGCCGCAATCATGGAATCTTCGGTCCCCCTGGCCCCTGCCCTGCGCAGTTCTGTGACAAGGGGTTCAAGACTGTCCAGATCAGACACGGCAATGGGCGGGCAGACGACCTCCATGGGCACCAGCAGGGCTGCCGTCTGGCTGAGCAGGTCAAGCCAGCTGCCAGGGGTTTCCGGATTCTGCTGCGCTGCTTTTTTTTTCAGGAAGTGCCAGTCCAGTTCAATGGTAAAATCCCCCAGCCCCGCAACCGCCACCTTGCATGCAGCAGGAGACACGCTGGTAATTTTTCCGGAAAACACCTGCTTTACAACTGCAGTGGTCTGGTTAAGATCAAGGCCGCTAAATTCCATCTCAAATCCCACCCTGCGGATTTTTTTATTCCAGGTATGGGTAACTGACGGCAGTTTAAAAGGTGATTTATATGCCATATATTCTTTTTTTTTGCCCTCCTGAAGGAAACATTTTTGATAATATGCTGTTTGCCAGAGCCGGTTGTCAAGGATTTAATCTTTGTCTGCCGCAGCTCCAACCGGAGAAAACGCTGATATGTGATATGTGTATCAACGGTTTTCTGGTATTATTCCTTGTTCATCCGGCCCTTTGGATGGTATTATGTGTATGATTTTATAAAAAAAGCGCATAAAAACAGATGCTGGTTTGCGCCCGGCTGCAACAAACTATAGAGGAGATCCCCATGAACACCAGCGACACAAAAAACATGGACGTCACAAACATTGACCGCCGAAGTTTTCTTGCCCTGTCTGCCGGGGCCATTATTTCCCTTGCAGCAGGCGGTCTGCCCGGCACTGCTGACGCAGCTTTTCCACATGCACTGCCCCCCCTGCCCTATGCCGACAATGCATTGGATCCGGTGATCACTTCCAGAACCATTTCCTTTCACTACGCCAAACACCACAAAGGGTATGTGAACAAATTAAATGCCCTTACAGAGGGCACCGGGTTTGCTGACATGTCCCTGGAAAAAATCATTGCCAGCACAGCCATGCAGCCGGAAAACACAGGCATTTTCAACAACGCGGCCCAGGTATGGAACCATACCTTTTACTGGAAAAGCATGACCCCCAAAGGGGGCGGTGAACCGCCTGCTGTATTGAAACAAAAAATGCAGGATGCTTTTGGCAGTGTGGATGCCTGCAAAAAAGAATTTATTGCTGCAGCCACTTCACAGTTCGGCAGTGGCTGGGCCTGGCTTGTAATGGACGGCGGTAAACTCAAGACAGTGAAAACAGCCAACGCCGGCACCCCCTTGACTTCGGGTCTGACCCCGCTGCTTACCATTGATGTATGGGAGCATGCCTACTATCTGGATTTTCAAAACCGGCGCGCAGACTATGTTGCCGCAGTACTGGACAAGCTGATCAATTGGGAATTCGCCCTGCAGAATGCCCATCTGTAACCGGCTTAAACACACATTTGCATTACCCATAGCTGAAACTTTGCATAGTGCTTCCATGAAAAAAGAATACCGCTGCTGTTTTTTATTATTCCTGCTTATAATATGCCTGATTTTTCCAGGCATTGCCATGTGTGCAAAGGACAATAGCCTGCCCCTGAATGTGCACATATCAGAGTCCTATGATGATGACCTGCCCGGGTTGCTGGAAAAGAAATATATCCGGGTCCTGACAACCCTTAACAGGACCAATTTTTATATTTCCGAAGGGCATCTGGTGGGATATGAATATGCATTGGTCAAAGGGTATGAAGCATTTCTCAACAGCCGGGCGGATCAGAATGGATTAAAAGTCGTGCTGGAGTTTATTACGGTATCCAGGGACCAGCTGATTCCCAAACTGGTCTCTGGATATGGTGACATAGCAGCTGCAGGACTGACCATCACACCCGAGAGAAAAGCCAGGGTGCATTTTACAAAACCCTATTTAACGGGGATAAATGAAGTGGTGATAACCCGTAAAGGGGGGTTTCAGCCGAAAAATATTTTTGATTTAAGTGCAAAAAAAGTCCATGTCCGCAAAAGCAGCAGCTATTATGAAAGCCTGCGCAGGCTGAATGAAAAATTGCGCAAAAACAAAAAAAAACCGGTAAAGATAATTTTTCTCAATGAAGAACTGGAAACAGAAACCGCCCTGGAAATGGTTGACAACGGCGCTATTGCCATCACTGTCGCAGACAGCCATATCGCCAGCGCATGGTCTGAAGTACTTGAAAATATCAAAATTAATGAAAATGTGGTGCTGCGCAAAAATTCCAAAATTGCATGGATGGTGCGAAAAAACAATCCTTTGTTGCTGTCCAGCCTTAATGCATTTTTAGATACCCATAAAAAAGGAACCCTGCTGGGCAATATTTATTTCAACCGGTATTATAATGACACCCATCGTCTGAAAAATCCTTTGGACCCTGAAGAATGGGGAAAACTCAAACAATACAAAGGGGTCATAAAAAAATATGCCCAAAAATATGATTTTGACTGGCTGCTCATTCTGGCAATGGCTTTTCAGGAATCAGAACTGGACCATGACCAAAAAAGCAGTGCCGGCGCAGTAGGCCTTATGCAGGTATTACCTGCAACAGCCATGGACAAAAATATCGGCATCCCGCATGTGGAACGACTGGACAACAATGTCCATGCAGGGGTCAAATACCTGGCCTTTCTCAAGGACCACTACTTCAGTTCTGAAAAAATACCCCGCCGGGACCAGATCCGGCTTTCACTGGCAGCCTACAATGCCGGTCCGGCCAATATAAGAAAAGCAAGAAAAATGGCCGAAAAAATGGGCCTGGACAAAAACAAATGGTTCAGAAATGTTGAATTGGCAGCCCTACGCACCATAGGCCGGGAACCAGTACAGTATGTCAGTAACATTAACAAATATTATGTCCTCTACCAGTCCATCCTGGCCGATTAACGGCTGGCATGGCAATTTTCGGAAAGGAAAAACCTGATCCCCATGCATGAACTTCAACCAATAGGAACAATTCATTCACCCCATAAAAACATCAGGGACATGCCCATTCAACCCAAAGGGGCAGCAGGTATTGAAGGCCATGTTCTCGTGAAAGACGTCTTTATGGACGGCCTGCAGGATCTTGACGGATTCAGCCATATTTATCTTATTTACACTTTTCATAAGGCGGAACGGACCCAGCTGCGTGTCACCCCTTTTATGGACACACGGACACGGGGGGTTTTTTCCACCCGCTCCCCGCTGCGGCCCAACCATATCGGCCTGTCCATTGTCAGGCTGAAAAAAATCCAGGGCAATACCCTTGTGGTCCAGGATATTGACATTCTGGACGGCACGCCATTACTGGACATCAAACCCTATATACAGAAATTTGATGCTGTGGCAGACAGCCGTTCCGGATGGCTTACGGCCAGTGAAACGGAGATCAGAAACAAACGGTCCGACGACCGGTTTGTCTGAATACCGCTACACGGTCACAGCCCATCACAGTGCATTGTGCATCATTTTTTGTATAAGTGATTGTGGCGGCCGGTCAAAAAACACACCTGATCCGGGAAGGTCCGGGTGCATGCCCCGGATGAACAGGTACAAAACCCCGCCAAAATCACGGTCATGGTCATAATCTTTTCCCCGTAAAGACAGATACCGGTACAGGGCCATTACATATAAATGGTATTGCAGAATATAATGGTGGTCTTCCATGGCCGCGGTCATGGCAGACAGGTTGTAGTCAGCATAGGTATTTCCCAGGAAATTGGATTTATAGTCAATGATATAATACCGGCCCCGTACCCTGACCACAAGGTCAATGAACCCTTTGACAAATCCTGTGGTACTGCCTGAATCCAGTTCCCGCAGTCTGGCGGCATAGGCTTTCCGGTTCTTTTGGGTGGAAAGCAGATCTGCCAGCCGGGACAGGTGCAGGGTGTGTGCATTATATAAAAATTCGGCTTCTGTTATCCGGTCCGCCATGGCAATATCCCTGAGGCTAAATCCGCCGGGACCGGTCACAAGCTGAGTGGATACAATATCTGCCACTGCGGCCTTTGCCGGTTCCAGATGCGCCGGATCAACCAGCCCGAACCGGGGAAGGTACTGGGCGACACAGGCTGCCACATGTTCTGCATCCCCCTGAAAATCCATGTGCTCCAGCACGGCATGAAAAAAATCCCCGGATCCTGCCCCTTTGGGAAATGTCTGCAGACGAATGGCACTGTCCGCGACATGAATACCGGTTGAAATCTTTTTCCCCGGGACTGGAACATCTGTCTTTGGAGATAGGGTGCCGCCCATGAGGTCCGGGGTGTCAGGCCCTGGTACCGGGGTGCTGTCCATCAGGTCCGGGATGACGAAAGCCCGGTCCAATGGGTCTGTCCCCGCATCCGGCGGGACGATTGTCAGGTCTGATGGCGCTGTCCCCGGGTCCGGGTTAAGGGATGCCGGACCCGGGGAAGCCCTGGGGTCCGGGTCAATGGCAGCCGTGCCGCCCGGCTGTGCGGTTGTGCCCCGGGCCAGGGCACTGAAACTGGTGATGCCGTACCAGGGCCTGATCTGCCGGGTCAGGTTTCTTGCCTGCAGTTCAGGCACCTGTTTTTTTTCATCTGATAAAGGTGTATCCAGCCTGGATGATGCCAGAAACTGTACACATATTTTTTTTTGATCATTGGCCAGTGCCTGGAGATCTGCTGCCATGTCTGCATCATCTGCACACCCTTTGGGATGCACCATGCTGCCCAGGGCGGAATCTGCAATGCCTGAAATGCCGCACCAGAAAATGCGGCACATGGCCGAGGCCCGTGTCATAGCCACATACAGCAGCCGCCGCTGTTCCGCCTTTTGCTCCATGGTGTACAGGGCCTGGGATTTTTCCATCCCGGCTGTATCAGGACCATGATAATCTGTACTGCGCAGGTCCATACACAGCTGCAGATCAGCATCCGGGTCATGGAACAGCACAGGCCGGCTGGATACGGGCCGGGTGCCGGACCACAGGAACGGAAGATAGACAACAGGGTATTCCAGGCCCTTGCTTTTGTGGATGGTGACAATGGTCACAGCCTGGCAGTCACTTTCCAGCCTGAGTTCATCTGCCGCCTCCTCCCGGGTATCGGCAAACAACTGGCCCTGGTACCATCTCATGAGATAAAACAGGGACAGATGCCGGTTCTTTTCCGCCTGGGCGGTCAGCTCAACCAGGTGATACAGATTGGTAACCTCCCGTTCACTGATGCCGGCATCCGTCCTGAGCAGTCCGCCCGGGGAGTGCAGCAGCGCCATGATCATGGCGATAAAGCCTTTTGTTTCCCATATCTGTTTGTATTCCCGGAACCGGTCCTGCCACTGTTCAAGCGTTTCCGGGGACAAACTCCCGAGCTGTGCCATGGAAAAACCGAACACAGGTGTTGCCAGGGCCGCTTTCAAGAAACTGATGGAATCCGGCCGGAACACCGCCCAGAGGATATCATTGAGTGCAACTGCCTGGGGAGAATCAAATACTGATCCTGTTTTGGAAACAAAAGCGGCAATATTCTGCTGTGACAGGGCTGTGTGTACATCTTCAGCCTCCTGGTTGGTGCGCACCAGAACAGCCATATCTCCGGGGGTGACAGGGACAGGCACGCCTGTTTTGTTCAAAAGGGTGTATCCGGCAGTCAAATCCCGGTGTATCTCTTTTGCCACAATTTCCGGAATCAGGGTTTTTGCATGCTGCTTTGTCACATATCCCTGCCGGTCCAGGTCCAGATCCTCTCTGGGCACAAATGCAAACTGCAGGGGAACAGCTGCTTTGTTTTCATTGTCCTGCAGTCGGTTTATGGCTGTATCCGGGGTCCCCACCCGGGTAAAACCGATGTCGTCAAACAAAAAAGGATGCGATACCGCACAAAACAGGTCATTGACCGCCTGTACCAGTAATGGAGAAGACCGGAAGTTTTTTTCCAGGGTGAACATCTGGTCACTGTCCCGGCAGGCGGCAAGATAGGCAAAAATGTCCCCGCCCCTGAAAGCATAAATGGCCTGCTTGGGATCTCCGATCATGAAAAACGGCCTGCTGCCTCCGAACCTGGAAGGGGTCTTTGAAAACAGAATGGAAAAAATCCTGTACTGGGCAGGGTCTGTGTCCTGGAACTCATCGATCAGGCATGCCTCATATTTTTTCTGCACTGCCAAGATGAGCTGTTTTTTTCCTGAAGTGTCCAGGGCGCAGGCCAGGTCATTGACCAGGTCATCAAAAAAGCATTGCCCCTGGTGCTGTTTCATCCGGGCAAGTTCCTGTTCATAAAACTTTGGGAAATCGCATTTCAGGCTGATCACATTGGTTTCCATTTTTTCATAGAGATCACACAACGCTTTGCACAGATCAAAAAACAGATGTGTTGGCGGATCAGCACCAGCTTTTGTTTTTCCCCCCATGCGGGCAGGGGTGAATTTATACAGGCTGTCACCTTTTTCCGTCATGATAAACAGGGCATCTTGCCCCTGGGCTTCACATTTTTCCAGCGCTGCCCCCAGCCAGGCCGGCACGTTTTTTTTCGAATAACTGCGCTTGTCCAGCCCGGCATGGGCCTGGATAAGATCAGCCACCCCCCGGGCATCCTCTTTCAGGCATGCATGTATCCGGGACAAGGTCTGCCGGTACCGGTCACAGACCTGTGTAAACCCGGAAGGCGCAGGAATGATACACAGACCCGGCCGGACAACCGCCTGCTGCATGTCCCGGGCCAGGGTTTGGGGGGTGATGCCTTTGTGTGCCAGAAGCCTGAGCATCAGGGGGTCCAGATCACTGATCCTGGCCATGAAAAAATCCATGCTCACCTGGCGCAGAAAACCTGTCTGGTCTGCCAGAAGTTCCATGTCAAAGGCGCTGCCAGTTTCAAAGGCATGCTCTTTGAGGGTCTGCAGGCAAAAGGCATGGATGGTCATGACAGCGGCCTGGTCAAAACAGGTGAGTGCCAGGCTGATGCGCCGGCATACCAGACCGGGGTCAGGCATGCCGGCCAGAAACTGCACCAGGTCATCTTTTTCTT
>JAZBPL010000132.1:0-4799 GCA_036351635.1 Desulfotignum sp. | reverse complement strand
TTTGGAACAGGCTGTCTCCGTCATGCCAGAACGGTGCATGGGAAACGGTGAGTTTGGTATTATTCATGGGCAGTCTCCCTTTTAAACATCTGCTCGCAGTTTGCGCAGTTCATGTTTCCCCAGCCGGATATACTGGCCCAGGGCGATCTGTGATGTACACACATAGCTGCATAATCCGCATTCGATACAGGCGTCAAGATCATATTTATCTGCTGCTTCTTCATACTGGTCAACTTCCAGAAACCGCACCAGCAGGTTGACCTGGATACTGGCCGGACAGATCTGGATGCATTTGCCGCAGTTGACACAGGGGGTGTCTGAAATTTTCGGGAGAATCTCCCGGTCCTGGATCACTACGGTATCCATGTCCGGTGTCACCGGGTGGTGTGTTGTAAAGATGGCAGTTCCCCGCATGGGGCCGCCGATAATGATGCGGTCCAGGTCGTTTACCTGGATTTCCAGGTGTTTGAATATGCTGCTTAACGGTGTGCCGATCACCGCTTTTATCCGGTGCCGGGTTCCTGTTTTGTCAACCAGGGTGAGGTGTTTGTCAAAACCCAGGGCTTTGGTTTCAAAGGTTCTGGCCAGGGAGACAACCGCTTCCGCCCGGATAAAGCAGATCCCCATGTCTTCCGGAGTTTTACCTGCAGGCAGGACCATGTCCAGATGGTCTTTCATGATCATGGCCGGCAGGGTGTCGGGGTAGACACCGCCGGTTTGCAACACCTGGAGGGAATCGATAGGGGCATTACCGTTAAGGGTTTCAGGCAGGGCAATGCAGATTTTGGAAACATTTGTGATCTGTTTGAGTATCCTGGCTCCCTGTTCCAGATCCCGGATATGGGAGGTGGTCACATACTGGGAGGTGGTGGTCAAAAGGTCTGTGTCTGCACCGGTGATGATGATTGTCCTGATGTTGAAATTCTCATCTGCCAGGATATCGAAGGGGGGGGCACCGGGCAGTTTTTGCAGGTGCAGGGCGGCAAAGGATATCTCTTCTGAAATGTCTAACGGTGCAATGGCAGATGCTTTTTTGGGATCATGGGCAATGGTGATGCATGTGTCAATTTTTCCGAAATCATCTGAATAATTTTCAATTGATTTTATGGTGCCTGCCACAGGAGAAATCGCATATGCAGTGCTGTCCATGTAAAGCGCCAGTTTCTGCCCCTTTTTCACTGGATCGCCTTTTTTGATCAAGGCCGGCCTGGTGCTGTCAATGGTATCTGCCAATAACAGTGTCAAACGGTCTGGCAAAGAAATGGTCTGGGGCTCGTCAGGGTTCGGCTCAAGCAGGTCATAGGTCAGCCTGGGCTTGGATAGCGCAAAAAAAGATCGTTTAATCATGAGTTCCGTCCTTGTTTCGAAAAAAAGCTGTGGTCATGGCTTCTGTGTTTTTGTAAAAAAAACAATTCAAACCAGTTTCCTACATCACATGACAGGAATTGCAATCTACAGGTCCGGCACCATAATCTGCGTGGCATCCAATACATTGTTCATGAAATGCATCGGTCCGGGACAACAGGAATTCATCACCGGTTTCCTCATGGCACGTGCTGCAGTTGTACGCATCATCATCCATAAGGTTATGGTGACAGTCCAGACAGTCCAGAAGATATGAGTCTGTGTGGGTCTGGTGGGTGAAAAGCACTTTGCCGGCATCATTTTGAAACACCAGTCGGATTGGGTCGGCCGGGGGTGTTGGTGAAAAAGAAGCATAGCAAACAATTCCTGTGATCAAAAAAACGGCCATGATCAGAACCGCTGCCTTCAGGTGTGGTTGTGATGTCATATGTAAATCTTCCAGTTTAAGGGTTAGAGTTTAGGAGACAAACCCACAACTGGCAGCGTATATAGTATATTGTTGCCGGGTTGGCAAGAAAAAAAATTATTTTGAAGGCGTGGTGCAGGAGACAGGAATGACGGTTTTGGTTTTCCGGACAAGCACGGGTTTGTACCCCTGCTTCTGATTTAAAACAGCCGATTTTTTATGGAGAATAAAAAAAGCAGCGGCAAATGATGAAAATCCCAGCACCATGGCAAAAAAGGAGGCATTAATGTTCAGTAACGGGGCCAGGGCATCTCCGGCCAGGGCGCCGAGAACCAGGCAGATGATGGGGACCACATAGACCAGGAAGGTCAGCAGCATGACCGGTTTGGTTTCAATGCCGATGACCACCGAATCACCGGCCTGAACCCCAAGGGTGTTGGAAACCTCCACCACCAGTTCCTGGCCCCTGTGCATTGTGCCGCAACTGTCTTTTGCTGTGCATCCTTCACAGGCGCCTGCCCGGTTGGTTTTTATCCAGGCGGTGCCGGAATCGGTCTGGGTGACAATGCCGTGTTCAGTGATCATGGTTTTTATATTTTTCCTGAATATAAGTAAAAGCGTTCCTGACAGTATCTTTATAATAAGGATACTGTCCAGGCTTATTGAAGGTATCAAGCCACTATATTCAATATGTTTCCCCTTCCTGGATATGACTGGCCGGACGGTTGTATTTCAGGAGGAGCAGTTCTTTGGGCCTCAGTCTTTTGTGCTGTGTCAGATGCAGCAGCATCCGCCTGGTCCCGGGCCTGACTGGAAATCTGTACGTCAAAGGCCTGTTGTACAGGACGGCTGGTTTCCTGGGTGATATCTGTATCCTGGGCCGGCACCTGCTGGTTCTGACGGGCCGGATCAATGTTGCCAGATTGCGGTCTGCCTGGTACTGAAAGGGTATTGGCGGGTTGTGCCTGTATGTTTTCCATGGGTACGACAATCCTTTTTGCTTCTATGTTCTGTGTTTACTTTGCATGGTAACCATTACCGGAATCAATGTCAATTTTTTGTTTTTTCTTCTTGACAGGAACCAGCCGATCTTATATAAACAGCAAGTCTTGATTCAAGGCACTGCTCCCCAGTAGCTCAGTTGGCAGAGCAATTGGCTGTTAACCAATGGGTCCGCGGTTCAAGTCCGTGCTGGGGAGCCAATTTAATACACAACGATCCCGGTGATAACCTTGCCGGGATTTTTTTGTGTTCCTGCCAGGTAACTATATTTTCCTGATTGTGTACAATCAATATTTGCGACAGTTTTGTTTCAATATTTCCCGTTTCTACATGTTGAAAAATGGGTTATATAATTTGGCTGTGGCCGGGTTTTTGCTTGTGTTTTGATAGCCCGGCAATGCAGAAATTAGGTGCAGTCCCGCTTGAAATGGTATGTTAAATGAACCAAAATGAATATTATAAACCTTGTCGAACCTGCAAAAAGGAAAAGGAGTTATGAATTCAAAAGGGTGTTGCCTGACCATAGACCGACATTTCAAGCGTATTCTGAACCTGATGCCCGATGCTGTCTATATTTCTTCGCGACAGGGCGATACGATTTTTGTAAACACCAAGTGGGAGGACCTTACAGGGATTCCAGCCTCAGATGTTCTTGGGAAAAATGTTCGTGACCTTATTACCGAAGGAATTTTTAATCACATTGTCAATCCTGAAGTGGTGGCAACTGCTAAACCGGCCATGACGGTTCAGGAGGTTAATGGCAGAAATGTCGTAATAGACGGCAATCCCATTTTTGATGAAAACAACCAGGTGGAGTTTGTCGTGACATTTGTACGGGATGTCACCGCATTCAATAATCTGAAAAAGGAGATATCCACTCAGAAGGAGCTTATTGCTTCTTATCAGAGACAAATCGCTGTGTTTGATCCCGAAGATGTCTTTCTAAAAGATGGGATGGTCGCCGTGAGCCGTCATTCTTTAAATCTTTTGGAAAAAATAAAAACCATTGCCCCTTCGGATGCCGCTGTCCTGATACTCGGAGAGACGGGGGTGGGAAAGGATGTGGTGGCCCAGAAGATTCACCGTGATTCATTGAGAAAGAACAAACAATTCTTAAAAATTGACTGCTCCGCTATTGCGGAGACCTTGATAGAATCTGAATTGTTTGGTTATACGCCTGGTGCATTTTCCGGGGCCAGTTCCAAGGGAAAAAAAGGCTTTTTTGAACAGGCTTCCGGCGGGACCCTGTTCCTGGATGAAATTGGTGAACTTCCTCTGCCCATGCAAACAAGGCTGCTGCGTGCTATTCAGGACCAGGAAATTATCCGGGTAGGTTCCACCCAACCCATCCCTGTGGATATACGGATCATTGCCGCAACAAACAGGGATCTTCAGGATGCTGTAAACGATGGCAGTTTTCGGAGCGATCTTTATTATCGTCTCAAAGTTGCAGTTTTATACATTAGAAGCCTCCGGGAACGCAAGGATGATATTCTGCCTTTGATAAAAGTATTCCTGCAACAGCGGAACGTCCAGTATGGCAAAGATATCTCTTTTTCAAACTGTGCTGAACAGAAACTGATCAATTATGACTGGCCGGGAAATGTTCGGGAGCTGAAAAACACGATTCATTCCATAGTGATCATGGCCACTAAGAGTCTGCTCAAGGCAGTTGACCTGCCAAAGGAGTTTGCGGAAACCTTTGCTTGCAGTGATAATGAGAGTGGCTCTTCCCAATATGCCACAGAATTCGGAACGAAATCACTTAAGACCATACTCCAGGAAATTGAAAGAGATATTATCAATGATGCCATTGAAACATATGGCTCCATCGGTAAAGCAGCAGAAGCCCTGCAAGTGAACCGGAGTACAATTTTCAGAAAAACCAAGACTTGAGATTCATGATTGTTTTTTTTGTTCGCTTAGATGCATTTTGGCATCATACGGATTTACAGGACGAATTTATCAATGATGCAATATGGCAATGCCATCTTAAAAAGAAGGGATGGCGGATATGATGTATTTT
>JAZBPL010000131.1:0-18109 GCA_036351635.1 Desulfotignum sp. | reverse complement strand
CCAGGACCATGTGGGCAGTATCCAGGTCACCCAGGCGGTTATCTACGGCTGGTATGACAATGAAATGGCCAGTTATGTCAACCTGCTGGGAGACCGCACTGTTTCCATTGCCGAATCTTTGGCCTGATCAGACCGCTTTGGGTTGATCAGACTGGATGCCGCCCCCGGTGGTGTCCTGCGCCCGGCCCGAGATAACATGGTTGCCAAGTTTGACGAGAGGGCCTGCTTTCATTTGCGTAATGAAATACAGGGATCCAAGCTCTGGTGGCAAGCATCCCGGCATATTATACCAGGCTTCCTCCGGCTCTGACGGTCCGTTCACAGGACACCACCGGGGGCCCATTGCTGATCGGCAATGTTAGATATTGGTGATGCCTGAATCTGCCCTTGAAATTAGCTGGATAGGTCCTATAATTACTGATTTTATATATCTTGATAAGGATTGGTTTCATGGAACCCACACCCCGGCCCAGGAAGGCATGGAAGCAGAGGTTACTGCGCATTGTCTGGCACAGTATCCCTTTTGTTGCAGTGGTCCTTGCTGTTCTGTTTGTTGTTTTGCCCCTGGGCAGGAAAATAACGGCACAAAAGGCAGACCTGGCTGAGCAGCAGGCCACTCAGATGAAGAAGAACCAGCCGTTGACCAGGGTGATCACCCTGGAGATGGTTCCTGAAGACCTTTCAGAAACCATCACCCTGCCCGGGGTGGCCAAACCCTGGAAATCTTTGCAGGTGGTGTCTGAGGTATCAGGAAAGATCATGGAAAAAAATATGGACGACGGCAGCGTTGTAAAAAAGGGTGATATTCTGGCGGTTCTGGATAAACGGGACTACCAGAATGCCTTTGATTCCGCCAGGGCATCCCATGAGACGGCCCTGGTGAATCAAAAGCGGTTTGAAGCCCTGTCCAAGCAGCAGTTTATCACCCAGTCCCAGGTTGATGATGCCCGGGCCCAGGTCAAGACCACCAGAGCGGCCATGGAAAATGCGAAACTCAACCTGGACCGCTGTACCATCAGATCCCCCATGGACGGCATAGTGGACCGGTCCCATATTGAGGTGGGCAGTTTTTTGGGGGTGGGTGACCCTGTGGCCAAACTTCTCCAGATCCATCAGCTGAAAATTCAGGTGGGCATACCGGAATCTGACGTGCCGTCTGTGAGACGAATAAAACAGTTTGACATGGTTATCGATGCTTTAGGGGGTAAATCCTATACCGGCCAATACCATTATCTGCAAAAAACCTCTGATAACCTGGCCAGGCTGTACAACCTGGAAATCCGCCTGGATAATCCGGATTTTGAGATTCTTCCTGATATGTTTGTCCGGGTGGTTGTTGTTAAAAACAGGGATGCCAAAGGCCTTGGGGTGCCCATGTATGCCCTGGTCACCAGGAACAATCAGACCGGGGTGTTTGTGGAAGATCAGGGCCGTGTCCGGTTTGCCCCGGTTGAAACCGGGTTCCAGGACGGCTGGAAAATCCAGGTTGTTTCCGGACTGTCTGCCGGTGAGCATGTGGTGGTGGTGGGACACCGCATCATTGAAGAGAATGAACTGGTGCAGGTGGACCGGCGGGTCCAGTCCATGGCGGAACTGGAACAATGATTGTCTCCGATGCTGCCGTCAAAAACCGGGTATCAGTGCTGGTACTGGTGGTGATCATCGCCAGTATCGGGCTTTATTCCTATATGGTGCTGCCCAGGGAAAGCACCCCGGACATCACCATCCCGTATGTGTTTGTGAGGACCGAATACAGAGGGGTTTCCGCATCGGACATTGAAACTGCGGTTACCATCAAGATTGAAAAAAAACTCAAGGGCCTGGACAAGATCAAAAACATTTCTTCTGTCAGCTCCCAGGGCCTTTCCCAGATCAACATTGAATTTTTACCGGGCACTGATATTGACGATGTGCTGGTCAAGGTCAAGGACAAGGTGGATGAAGCCAAAAATGACCTGCCCACGGACCTGGAAAATGATCCGCTGGTGTATGAGGTCAATTTTTCCGATATGCCCATTGTGGTGTATTCTCTGGCAGGGGACTGCGGTCCCAGGCTGCTCAAGAAAATTGCCGATGATTTAAAAGATGATATCGAAGCGGTTCCCGGGGTGCTGGAGGTGGAGATAACCGGCGGCCAGGACCGGGAAATACGGGTGGAGGTGGATACAGACAAGCTGGCCTACTACAGAATTCCCATCACCAGCCTGCAGCAGGCTGTGGCGGCTGAGAACCAGAACATCTCAGGCGGCGCAATTACTTTAGGGCATGGCCGGTACCAGCTCAAGGTGCCCGGCGAATTTGACAGACCCGAAGAAATCCTGACCCTGGTGGTGGCTACCCACAACGGCCAGCCCATCTATCTCAAGGATGTGGCAACGGTGGTGGACGGCATCCAGGAGGAAACCTCCAGATCCCGGCTCAACGGCCTGGATGCCATCAATATTTCGGTGAAAAAACGGGTGGGGGAAAACATCATCCGCATCTCGGAACAGATAGATGCTGTCGTTGCCGCGGCGGAAAAACGGTTCCCCCAGAATACCACCGTGACCAAGCTCATGAATAATGCCAAAGATATCAAGGCCATGGTGGCGGATCTGGAAAACAATATCATTTCAGGCCTCATTCTGGTGGTGGTGGTGCTTTTTGTGGTGCTGGGTATCCGAAATGCCCTCCTGGTCGGGCTGGCCATTCCGTTTTCCATGTTTCTGTCCTTTGCTGTTCTTCATGCCCTGGGCATCACGTTGAACATGGTGGTGCTGTTTTCTTTGACCCTGGCTTTGGGCATGCTGGTGGACAATGCCATTGTAATTGTTGAAAATGTGTTTCGGTACATGCAGCAGGGGGTTCCCCGGGTAACTGCTGCAATGAAAGCCACCAGTGAGGTGGCATGGCCTGTTATCGGCGCCACTTTCACCACCCTGGCCGCGTTTTTTCCCATGATTTTCTGGCCGGGCATCATGGGGGAATTCATGTACTACCTGCCGGTTACCCTGATTATCACCCTGAGTTCTTCTTTGTTTGTGGCCCTGATCATTAACCCTGCCATGTGCGCTTATTTCATGGGGGACTTTCGGAAAAAGGGAGAGAAGACCCTGGACCTGGAGGCGATCCAATCCCGGGGAGAACAACCTGTCGAAATTTCGGGCCTGTTTTTAAAAACCTATGCCCGGATTTTGAACAAAGCGTTGCGTCATAAACTGACAGTGCTGGCTGCAGCTGTCGTTGTCATGGTATTTTTGTTTCAGATCTGGATGCTCACGGTTGGTATTGAAAAACCGGTGGAGTTTTTTCCTGCCATTGATCCCAGATCCGTGTTTGTGAACATTGATGTGCCGGAGGGGGCGGACCTGGAGTTCATTGATCAGACGGTCAAACAGGTGGAAGCAGCTGTTGCCGGGGGAATTGACCGGGAATACCAGGCAGCCATGGCGCTGCAGGCGCACACCACTGCCAGGGGGAAAAAATTCATGGCCCCTTCAGACATTAACAACATTGAGCACATATATACCCGGGTGGTCCAGAACAGCGGCGGCACCGCCGTGTTTGACAGCAATCTGCCCAACCATATCGGTGTCCAGTTCCTGGATTTTGAAGACCGGAAAACGTCCACCAAGGCGGATTTAGAAGAGATCCGCAGACGGGTGGCCGACATTCCGGGAGTCAGGATCACCGTGGATGAACAGGAGGAAGGCCCCCCGACAGGTGCGCCCATCAATATTGAAATTTCCGGGGAAAACTTTACAACCCTGAGCCGGATTGCCAGGAACATAAGAAAAGTTGTGGAGAGCGTGCCCCATGTCACAGATGTGCGGGATGACTACCAGGGGGGGCTTCCCTCTGTCCAGGTGAAGATCGACCGGCAGAAAACCGCTTTGTTCGGCCTGACCACATCCGCCATAGGCACGGCCCTGAAAATTGCTTACAACGGCCTGGATGTTTCCACCTATTATGAAGGGGATGAGGAATATGATATCGTGGTCAGGCTGGCCAAATCAGACCGGCAGGCAGCAGATGTTCTGCATAAACTCATGATCCCCGGCCCTTCGGGTGAGATCGTGCCACTGACCACCCTGGCTTCTATCGCATACGAGGGGGCGCTGGGTGATATTGTCCGGAAAAACCACCAGCGGGTGGTTACGGTCAAGGCCAGTGTGGATGAAACCAAAATCACAGGCGCTGTGGCCAGAATGCAGGTGATGGAACTGCTGGAAACCATGGACCTGCCGCTGGGCTATACCTACAGGTTCACCGGGGAAGACCAGGAACAGCAGGAAGCCCAGGCTTTTTTGTCCAAAGCGTTTGTGGTGGCCCTGTTTCTGATTTTTTTGATTCTGGTAACCCTGTTCAATTCTGTGGTGCAGCCGGTGATTATCCTGACATCCGTGGTATTGTCTCTGGGCGGTGCTTTCTGGGGCCTGGCCGTGATTGGTTCACCTTTCGGGGTGATCATGACCGGGGTGGGCATTATTTCCCTGGCCGGGGTGGTGGTGAACAATGCCATTGTACTTATCGACTATACCAACCGGCTCCGGGCACAGGGCATGGCCCTGAAGGAGGCTGTCATATCTGCCGGTGCCACCCGGCTGCGGCCGGTACTGCTGACAGCCGTCACCACAATTCTCGGACTTTTGCCCATGGTAACGGGCATTTCATATGATTTTCATGTCATGGCGGTGTCCATGACATCCGAATCCAGCCAGTGGTGGCGGTCCATGGCCATTGTGGTTATTTTCGGCCTGTTGATAGCCACCATCCTGACCCTGGTGGTGGTGCCCACCCTCTATGCCTTGATTGAAAATATAAAAACCGCTTCAGCCCGGAATTATGCCAGGGTCCGCCGTGTGTTTCTGGGCACAGAGACTATCGAAACAGAGACCTGATCCATCCCAGAATTCCTTTATTCCGGGGTTTATCAGAAGCGGTGTGTCTGCTGCGGATCCGCATATCCACATCCGAGGATGGCCGGGCAGGTGCGGGCAGGCGGACGACACTCTCAGATCTCTGGTTGACATATTCTCTGATTTCATTGATCAGCTCATCCTGCACCTGGGGATTGGAGAGTTTGGAGATGGGGTCCAGTCCGTAAAAGGTATCGGACAGTTCTGTTGTCCGGCCATCCCCGCTGCTGCCGATCTGCAGGTTTTCTGCCAGAGCAACGGCAAACTGTGTCAAGGCAGCAATGGGCATGGATTCCGAAGGTGCCAGCTCCGGGGTCTGGTGAAATCCAACCCCTTCGCAGATATGCGGCGGAAGCTCCCAGGTGCTGAGCACGTTGGATGCCACCAGGGCGCTGGTGGTACCGAAAACTTTTTGTTCCACCTCAAAGAGAGGTACTTTCTGTGTTACAGCGGTCTGTACACACCGGTTAAATTCACCGGGCAGATAAATGGCAAGCAGCAGTTTTCCCAGCCCATGGAGCATACCGGTGAGATAGAGATCTCCTGGCAGAATATCCATCTCCAGGCTGGGATGACCCAGGCGCCGGTTGGCCACAGCACAGGCCCAGGAGCGTGCCCAGAAATCATTGTAGGTAAATCCCTGGATGTCAGGAAATTTTGGCAGCATTTCCTGAAACACATGGAGACAAACAGAGTTGACTGTTTCGGTCAGGCCGATGCGTATGATGGCAGCCCTGACAGAGAATATCTTTTCCGGCTCGCTGTAAAATGGGGAGTTGGCCACCCGCAGGATTTTGGTGAAAAGACCGGGATCAGACTCCACCAGCTTGGCAAATGAGGGGATATCAATTTTGTCAATCGGCTGGCGGACCACATCCAGAATTTTCTGACTGTTGGCCGGGATGGCGGGAATATCCACATGGGCGGATAAAATTTCCTGGGCAAAACTTGCGGCTATGGTGTTTTTTTCTGCCTGGTTGTTTTCCATAAGCAGTTCCTTGTTATATTCAGAGCATCTCGATGGCACAGGCCATGGCAACACCACCACCACCGCACAGCGTGGCCAATCCTAAGGTATCGCCCCTATTTTTCATGGCATGGATCAGTGTCACCATGATCCGGGCCCCGGTGGCGCCCACGGGATGCCCCAGGCCGATGCCGGATCCGTTTATGTTGGTGATCTCCCGGTTAAGCCCCAGTTCTTTTTCACACCCCAGATACTGGGCGGCAAACGCCTCATTCACCTCCACCAGATCAAAATCTTTCATGGAAAGCTGTGATTTGTCAAGCAGATTTTTTACTGCCGGCACCGGAGACATGCCCATGATGGTGGGATGACACGCCCCCATGCCTGAGGCCTTGATCCGGGCCAGGGGCGTTAGGCCCAGTTCTCTGGCTTTGTCTGCAGACATGATGACCATGCCGGCGGATCCGTCGTTTATCCCTGAGGCATTGCCCGCTGTGACAGTGCCGCTTTTGGGGATGAAAGCCGGGGGCAGGGCTGCCAGTTTTTCCATGGTCATGCCCGGCCGGAAATGCTCGTCTTTATCAAATACCAGGGGGTCTTTTTTGCGCCGGGGCACCATGATGGGAACGATCTCTTCGGCAAAGGATCCGTCTTTTGTGGCGCGTTCCGCATTGTTGTGGCTGCGCAAAGCCACCACATCCATCTCTTCGCGGGTCAATCCCAGATGCTGGGCCACAAATTCAGCAGTATGGCCCATGATATAGGGTTTGCCCATGAAATGGGCGGCCGGGGCCTGGCTGGTGTCCAGAGGTGTGGTCTCATCAAAGGGGAGCACATGGGAACCGCAGTGCAGGGCATGAATCATGGCATCCACAAACTGGGCGTCCTGGAGCCGGCACCCCCACCTAGCCTTGGGCACGGTATAGGGGACACCGGACATATGTTCCACGCCGCCGGCCAGGATGACGTCTGCCATACCTGCCTGGATCATGGCAGCCCCGGAAAGCACGGCTTCCATGCCGGATATGCACACCCGGTTGACTGTAACTGCCGGCACCTTGTCCGGAATGCCGGCCATGAGGGCTGCCACCCGGGTGGTGTTGAGGGTGTCATGATGTTCCACGCAGGTGCCGTACCGGACATCATCAATGATATCCGGTGCAATGCCGGCCCGTTTAATGGCTTCTTTCATGGTTACACTGGCAATTGCTGCGCCGTTCATCTCTTTTAATGTGCCGCCGAAGGCCCCGATGGCGGTCCGGCAGGCAGAAACAATAACAATATCTTTCATTTTTGATTTCCTGTCTGTTTGTGCAGCAGTCAAAGATCAGATCTGACTGAAAAATGGGTTTTGATCTGAACCGGTTTGATGCTGCAGTATTTAAGATCCAAATGATGCTTCGTCCATATCCAGGGCGCTGGTGTCACCGGTCTGAATGACCGCCATTTTGGCCTGGGCCACCGGCAGCATGGTGTTGATGAAAAAACGTGCGCCTGTTATCTGGCCCTGGTAAAATGCCAGATCCTTTTTTTTGGGATTTTCCGCCAGTTTTTGGGCGGCAGTCACTGCCCGCCAGAGCAGCATCCAGCCCATGAGGGTGTCTCCGGTAACATCCAGAAACGGATGGGCATGGGCAAACGCGGTCAGCATGTTTTCCGATCCCAGGTCTGCGCCAAGTTTTCCTGCGGTTTCCTTCAAATGGTTGAGGGTGGTTTCTAAAATATTTGCCAGGGAGACAAGGCCGGCATCTTTTTTTGCTGCGGCAATGGTCTTTTGCACCTCAGCCACAAGGTCCATGAAAGCCTGACCGTGGTTGAGACCCAGCTTTCTGCCCAGAAGATCCATGGCCTGGATGCCGTTGGTGCCTTCATAGATATGGGTGATCTTGCAGTCCCGCAGCAGCTGTTCCTGGGGATATTCCCTGGTGAAGCCGTATCCGCCGAACACCTGGACACCCATGGAGCACATGTCAAAGGCCCGGTCCGTGATATAGCCTTTGGCCACCGGGATGAGCACATCAATGAGCCCCTGGTACCCGGCCTTTTCAGCCGCACTTTTGCTGACCGTTACCATGTCTTCCAGAAATCCCGTATAAAACAGCAGGCTGCGCATCCCTTCTGAAACGGTTTTCATGGTGAGCAGGATGCGCCGGATGTCCGGATGCTGGATAATGGGAACCCCGGCAGAACCTTTGGGTGCTGTCAGGGCTGCGCCCTGGACGCGCGCTTTGGCATAGTTCAGGGCATTGAGATAAGAGGCCCCGGCACAGGCAAATCCCTGCATGCCCACATGCAGCCGGGCTTCGTTCATCATCACGAACATGGCACGCATGCCCTTGTTTTCATCCCCCAGCAGGGTGCCCCTGCACCCTGCTTTGCCCCCCAACGTCATGGAACAGGTGGGGCTGCCGTGAATGCCCATTTTTTCTTCAATGCCGGTACACACCACGTCATTGAAATCTGCTGTGCTGCCGTCATCGTTCACCCAGTATTTGGGCACCAGAAACAAAGAGATGCCGGCTGTGCCTGCAGGGGCGCCTTCAATTCTGGCCAGCACCGGGTGGATGATGTTTTCCACCAGATCGTTTTCTCCGGAAGAGATGAAAATCTTGCTGCCGGAAATGGCATAGGTGCCGTCATCATTTTTCACCGCCCGGGTGGTCAGGGCCCCCACATCAGATCCGGCTTCCGGTTCGGTGAGCAGCATGGATCCGCCCCATTTGCCGGTGTACATGTTTTTCAGGTACAGTTTTTTCTGCTTGTCAGTGCCGAACCGCTCCACCAGCTTGCCTGCACCGTGGATCAGTATATTGTGGAGCATGAAAGGAAAATTGGCACCGTTAAAAAAATTGTTGGCTGCCAGGGCCACGGTGGCAGGCATGCCCTGCCCGCCCCAGTGCGGGTCATCACACATGGCGATCCATTCACCTTTTCTGAACAGGTCATAGGCCCGGTGAAACGCTTTGGGCACCATTACTTTGCCGCTGTCAAAGGTGCAGCCCGCTTCATCTGCTTCCCGCATACAGGGCAGCAGTTCCTTGAGTGCCAGGTTCCGGGCTTCAGATACGATCAGATCAATGGTTTTTTTGTTGAATTCCTGAAATTTATCATGCCGGCACAATTGTTTTACATCCAGCTGTTCGTGGAGGACAAAATCCACATCCCTGCGGTCTGCAACAGTCTGTCCCATGGGTGCTCCTTTGGTTATCTGGTATAATCGTAAAATCCCCTGCCGCTTTTGCGGCCCAGGTATCCGGCCCGCACCATTTTCCGCAGCAGCGGTGCCGGCCGGTATTTGTCTTCACCGATTTCCCGGTGAAATCCCTCCAGCACAAACAGGATGGTGTCCAGGCCAACCATGTCGGCCAGGGCCAGGGGCCCTATGGGGTGGTTGGCACCCAGCATCATGGATTTGTCAATATCTTCGGCCGAGGCAACCCCTTCTGCCAGAACAAAGACGGCTTCGTTTATCATGGGGCAAAGGATCCGGTTTACGGCAAAGCCCGGCGCTTCTTTTACCTCGATGGGGGTTTTGCCGATTTTTTCCACAAATTCCCAGGCCATGTTCAGGGTGTCATCGGATGTGGTGAACCCCCGGATCAGTTCCACCAGTTTCATCACCGGTACCGGGTTGAAAAAATGCATGCCGATGACCTTTTCCGGGCGCTGGGTTACGGATGCCATTTCCGTGATGGAAAGACCAGAGGTGTTGGTGGCCACCAGGGTGTCTTTTTTACAGATCCGGTCCAGGTCCTGGAGCACCTGTTTTTTGATGTCCATTACCTCGATGATGGCTTCGATTACCAGATCTGCCTCTGCTGCTGCCAGGTTCAGGTCGGTGGTGCCGGTGATCCGGCCAAGAACAGCAGCTGCCTCATCTTTGTCAAGTTTTCCTTTGGACACGGCCCGGTCCAGATTGGCTTTGATGGTGGACAGCCCGTTTTCCACAAACCGGTCTTCCATGTCCCGGATAAAGACCTGGAAACCGGCCCGGGCAGATACCTGGGCAATGCCCGCACCCATGATGCCTGCTCCGAGAACGCAGATTGTTTTCATTTCCATTGGTATAATGATCCTCCTTATCTAAGGGGTTTTGGATACTGGACAGAACAAATTAGCCGCTGATCAAGATAGAAAATCATTAAAAAAAAAGCAACAGGTAAATACCGTGGCCCGTTACTGTGAAAAACACACCCGCTATTGTACAGTTGAGAGCAAAAGAATTTAAACATTCCTTTTGTCAGATAAATAAGTTACAATCTTCAATAACATGATCCCAAAAACCGGAGGTAAACCATGAAATGCATCCAGGCGGATTATGATGCTGCTGCACAAAAATTTTCCATGGCCAAAAATGCAAAGACAGAAGACTGGCCTGCCGTATGCCGCAGATTTAATGATGATGTGGAGCGTGTCGGCGATATTTCAGATCTGGACGACTATACAGGTGTCTATGCCTGTAATGATGATACCGGCAAAAAGGTGTTTTACCTGGTCCGGGAAGATAGTGCCCTGTTCCGCATGAAACGCCGGCATTTTTTTGATAAGATCGGCCTGGCCTGAAATGCCCTGATCAGCAACTTTCCCAAAGACAGGCATTGTGTGCCCCGTGTGCCTGTATGCTTTTTTTTAGATGAAGGCCGTCAGCCGTCAGTACGCATATCAGATCCCAGCAAACAAGAACAAATTTTTTCCTGCTTATTACCAACAGATAGCGGCTTTCATGGGTAGCTGTGCCCGCCAGGGGCTGGCCGGTTATTCAGGAATTGCCTGTTCCGTTATTTGTAAAAAAAGACATGTGATGTCCTTTTTTTCTCTTTTGTTAGAGCCCGGCCATGGCAGTAATAACAGTCCCGAACCATTAAAAATTGCATTTTCCTCATTTTGGTATGGTTTATGCTGTAAGATGCCATAAGAGACATAAAACCCCACCATATTGTAAAGAGGTGAAAATGAACTGGAAATTCTGGAAAAAGTCAGGCACGGCACCCTTGGCCAAGCCCAAAGATTTGTCATCAGATCTGGGAAAATACCTGGTGGTGAATCTGGAATATGATCCGGACTGGGTCTGGCAGCTCAAGGTGGTGATGGATCTGCCAAAGGAGGGGATGTCTGATTTTCGTATTTTTGACCCTGCCATGGCTGCCATGCAGGGAGTAACGGTAAAAGACTATCCTTCCCTGGATGAACATAAAAATCTTGTTCTGTTTGACGGCTGGTACAAGAAAGACTCCAGGGAAATGCAGGTCAATGATTATTATCAGGCAATGAAAACCGATCAGGCTGTATGAATCCCTTGTCCTCCGGGAGCTGCAGGTATCACTATTAAACCATTGTCAGCAAGGCCCAGCCCCTGCATAGGGTGCGGGGCCTGTTGTGCTTTTTATTCGGTAGCGGTGCAGCAGGCCGACCTGGGTCCCGGCCTGCCGCCGGCCCTGACCTGTTTTGACAAAAAACACCAGCAGCTCATGAAGGGAACCCAGACTTCCTCCCCCAGATGTGCCGCCCTCAAAGGGGTGGTGGGCACCCGGGTTACCTGTACGGTATATGCGGCCCGACCGGTCACATGCCGGAATTTCAAGCGGTCCTGGGAGAACGGCAGGGCCAACCCCCTGTGCGATCTGGCCAGGGGTGTTTACGGGCTTCAGGCTTTTTCCCCGTATTAAAATAAAATTTTTATTTCTGCTGTTTTTTCGAAATAATATCCGGTTTTATGGAATTTTCTATGGGTTTTGTTCTGTTTTTCTATCTTTTTCAAAAACCATGCTTTTTTTATAACCCCTTAATTTTAAAGAGGGATATGGGGCATGCACGGGTGTTGTTTCCCTGTGACCTGACTGTGTAACTCCCTGAAAAACAAATAAAATGATTGACATGGTCCGGGAATATCTTTAGATTAGAACCTTTGGAAATCGGTGTATCCCCTTTCTCCAAAATTCGCGGTGACAGGTTTGCATCCCATGGGGTGACCGCTGCAATTTTTTTTGATGAAGGAGAGTTTAGCATGTGTCGTTTGTTTGCACTTACCAGCCAGGATCCGGTATCACCCATGCTGGCAATCAAGGCCCTGGATGTCATGAAAGAAGGCCATGACGGATCCGGTATGGGCCTTTTGCTCCAGGATCTGGGCGGACCGTTTGAGGAAATGAAAGACGCCCCTATCCTGTCGGGTATTTTCAGTGAAGAAGGCATCCGCCGTCTGGATCTTTTCATGATGGATATGGGATTTCTCACCAAATATAAAATTTCCTTAAAGATTCCTAAAATTCCGGTGGAAGGGATTCCAAGAAGGGATCTGTACCTCATCCGTGCTTATGAACTGCCGGAAGACTGGGAGAATCTCACCAGAGAAGCCTTGGCTGACAGGCTGTCCGATATCCGCTTGAAAATTCGCGAAATGGGAGAAGAAAAAAAAGACATGATGGTATTTTCCTTCTGGCCGGATACCATCATGATCAAGGAGATTGGAGATCCTCTGCAGCTGGCCCAGTACCTGGGCCTGGACAGAAAAGAACTCAAGGCCCGGGTGATCATGGCCCAGGGACGGCAGAACACCAATTATGCCATTGATCTGTATGCCTGCCATCCATTTTTCATCAAGGGCTATAGTACCATGACCAATGGGGAGAATACCGCGTTCATCCCCATAAAAGATTTTCTTTCCTCCCGGGGTATCCCTGCCTACACCGGATACCAGTCCGATTCCGAGGTGTTCGCCCATATTCTGCATTATTCACTGGTGGAACTGGGGCTGGGAATTGACGGGTATAAACATGTGATCACCCCATTGCAGGAAAGCGATCTTGTGCAGCATCCGGATGCCGGGTTTTTGTCCCACCTGAAACGCACCTGCCGGTCCTTGATCATCGACGGTCCCAACTGTGTCATCGGCACCCTGCCGGACCATTCATTGTTCATGGTCCAGGACCGCAAAAAACTGCGGCCCGGGGTGGTGGGGGGAAAACCCGGTATTTACGGATTTTCCTCGGAGATATGCGGCCTGGATGCCGTCATTCCGGACAGGGACAAATCCAAAGATATGCAACCCATGCATGTAGACACTGCCATTGTCAGCCCTGAACGTCAGGAGGTACACATATGTCGTCAAACAGAAGCCTTGAACCTTCCGCTTTAAGCCTGAACGATCTGCCCTGGCAGATCCGTTACAGCAATGAAAGATGCACCCTTTGCGGCCAGTGCACAGCTGTGTGCCCGGTAAAAGCCATTGCACTGGAAGTGTTCAGAAAGCGGGTCATAAAAACATCCATCCGTAAAGACGCGGGCCAGACCAACAATTATGATACCTTTTACGGAATCCGGCAGCGGACCGCAGTGGAAAATGCCTGTATCGGGTGTGCCATGTGCACCCTGGTGTGTCCCAATGATGCCATTCACCCCGTAAAAAACCCCGGTCTGGACAGGATGAAGTTTCACATCAACCAGCAGGGGGTTCCCCGGCGCAGGGGAGGCCGCCGCAATGCCTCAGCCTCGATTCTGGACCGGATAAAATTTACACGGATTTCCATGCTCACTGACCCGGCCCTGGATGCCGGGCGCCATGAATTTGAAATGCGGACCCTGCTGGGGCGGGTGCTCTCTCCCAGGGAAAACATGAAGCGCCTGCGGGAAAAGGGATGGATCCCGCCCGTACGCGAAATTTATCCGTTGATCATCGGCGGCATGTCATTCGGTGCCCTGTCCCCCACCATGTGGGAGGGGCTTCAGATGGGGGTGGCCTATCTGAACGAGGAGATGGGCATGCCTGTGCGCATGTGTACCGGAGAAGGGGGATGCCCCCCCAGGCTGCTGCGGTCCCGGTTTTTAAAATATGTCATCCTCCAGATTGCTTCGGGTTATTTTGGGTGGGATGAGATTATCCATGCCATCCCCCACATGAAAGAAGACCCCTGTGCCATTGAGATTAAATACGGGCAGGGTGCCAAACCCGGAGACGGGGGGTTGCTCATGTGGCACAAGGTCAACAAGCTGATTGCCGCCATACGGGGTGTTCCCCAGGGAGTGAGCCTGCCCAGCCCCCCCACCCACCAGACCCAGTACTCCATTGAAGAGTCCGTGGCCAAGATGATTCTGTCCATGTCCATGGCCTGGGGATTCCGGGTGCCGGTGTATCCCAAAATTTCCGCATCTTCCACCTCGCTGGCTGTGCTCAACAACCTCACCCGCAACGACTATGCCTCGGGCCTTGCCATTGACGGTGAAGACGGGGGTACCGGTGCGGCATATGCCGTTTCCATGGACCACATGGGACACCCCATTGCCAGCTGCATCAGAGACAACTACCTGAACCTGATCAAGATCGGCAAACAAAATGAAATCCCTTTGTTTGCCGGGGGCGGTATTGGAAAAAACGGCAATATCGCTGCCAATGCCGCAGCCCTTATAATGCTGGGGGCCTCGGGGGTCCAGATCGGCAAGTATTTGATGCAGGCGGCTGCCGGGTGTGTGGGAACCGAAGAAGACCGGTGCAATGTTTGCAATGTGGGCATCTGTCCCAAGGGTATCACCTCCCAGGATCCAAGGCTGTACAGAAGGCTTGATCCGGAAGATGTGGCCCAGCGGGTGGTGGACCTGTTTGTTTCCTTTGATACGGAACTCAAAAAAATTGTGGCCCCCCTGGGAAGATCCACCTCTTTGCCCATTGGTATGTCCGATGCACTGGGAATTGATGATTATGCTGTTGCACAGCGCCTCAGTATCAAATATGTGGTGTAAGGAATTTTTTTATGAAACACGATGATTTTGTCTATATACCAGGCAAGAGAGAAGAAAAGCGTATTCCCTCCCGGGTTCTGGAGGAGATCGTTCACCAGCAGGTCAAAGGCGGGCACCGGAAACTGGAGATTGAAGCCTTCGGCCAGCACGGCATTGGCGGCCGCCTCTGGGATGCAGGGACCGATCCCGTGCATATCCGCATTATCGGCTATTCCGGCCAGCGTACCGGATCTCTGGGCAATGCCAACACAAGCATTGAAGTTATGGGCCCGGCCTCGGATGACTTAGGGTGGCTCAATGCCGGAGCACAGATTGTGGTCCATGGCCATGCCTCCAACGGTGTCATGAACGGGGCTGCCCAGGGCCGGGTATTTGTGGGGGGCAGCATCGGGGCCAGGGGTATGACAATGACCAAGCACAACCCCCGGTTTGAGCCGCCCGAACTGTGGGTACTGGGATCTGCCGGCGATTATTTCGGCGAGTTCATGGCCGGAGGTATTGCCGTGATCTGCGGCCATGGATGTGATCCCAAGGACCAGGTTCTGGGGTACCGGCCCCTGGTGGGCATGGTGGGGGGCAAGGTGTTTGTGCGGGGCAGTGCAGCAGGTTTCAGCACAAAAGATGCCAAACAGGTGCCGTTGTCCGATGACGATTGGAACTGGCTGGAAACAAGGCTTTCGGCTTTCCTGGAAAAAACAGGTGAATCAGAACTTTTTGCCACCCTGGCTGTCCGGTCTGACTGGGTCGTTATTACCGCCAAATCCCCCCATGAAAAGGCAGACAGCCCGAATAAACTTTCCATGGCCTTTTTCCGGGAACAGGTCTGGGACAAAGAACTGGGAAAGGGCGGTCTCATCGGCGACCTCCAGGAAACACTGCCGGGCATCGTGCCGGTCATTGCCAAGGGAGACCTGCGCCGGTATATCCCGGTGTGGGAACAGGGGCGGTATATGTCCCCCTGCCAGGCAGCATGTCCCACAGGTATACCGGTACAGGACAGATGGTACATGGTCCGGGCCGACAATGTGGATGAAGCCATTGCCATGGGCCTTGCCCATACACCGTTTCCCGCCACGGTGTGCGGGCACTTATGCCCCAGTCCCTGCATGGCATCCTGTACCCGTCTCCAGGAAGGGATGCAGCCCATCAGTGTGAGGGCCCTGGGACAGGCGGCTGAAAATGTGCCCCCTCCCGCACCGGCCAAAAAAACCAAAAAGAAAATGGCGGTTATCGGTGCCGGCCCGGGGGGCCTGTCTGCAGCATGGCACCTGACGCTCAAAGGCCATACAGTCACAGTATTTGATACCGGCGCAGCCATGGGTGGCAAAATCTCCGCTGTTATTCCCGCATCACGGATTCCCAAAAAAACCCTTGATACGGAACTTTCCCGCATCAAGACCCTTGTTTCCGACATCCGCCTGAACCAGGAGATCACTACAGCGGAATTTCTCAGAATCAAAGAAGCATATGACTTTACCATTGTGGCCGCCGGGGCCAAAAAACCCAGGACCCTGCCGGTTCCGGGTATTGAAAACGCATGGTCTGCCAATGATTTTCTGGCGGATGCCAAAACAGGCAAGGTGCACCCGGGCAGGCAGGTGGTGATTATCGGGGCAGGCAATGTGGGGTGTGATGTGGCCACGGAAGCCCACCGGCTGGGGGCAGAAGATATTACCCTCATTGATGTCCAGAAACCCGCGGCTTTCGGAAAAGAGAGAGAAGATGCCGAAGCCTGCGGCGCCAGATTCAGGTGGCCGGTATTCACCAAAGAAATTACGCCTGAAAGCGTCATACTCCGGGAAGGCGAAGTGCTGCCTGCTGATACCGTGGTGGTGGCCATCGGAGATGTGCCGGACCTTGCTTTTGCAGAAGATCACCTGTCTGTGGAAAACGGGTTTGTGGCAGTGGACAGGTTCAACCGGACGTCAGATCCCAAAGTGTTTGCCATAGGGGATATGGTGGGCCCGGGGCTGATCACCGATGCAATCGGTGCAGGTAAACGGGCTGCCCTGACCATCCACCAGATTGTTTCCGGAAAAAGGGCGGACGATCTGGAACCCTTGCCGGTGATGGATAAAAACCGGGTCAACCTGGCCTATTATGATCCCAGAAAGATTGCCGATGATCTCACGGAATGCGGGGCAGACTGTGCCTCATGCGGAAACTGCAGGGACTGCGGCATCTGTGTGGCGATCTGCCCGGAAGCTGCCATTCAGCGGGCGGATCTGGGAAAGGCGGGGTTTGAATACCAGGTGGATCCAGACAGGTGCATCGGGTGCGGCTTCTGCAAAGGGGCCTGTCCCTGCGGCATCTGGGATATGGTGCCCAATACACCCTTGTGACCCTGACGGGATATTGGCCGTAAGTGTATCAGAATTTGCGTCGTTTCATGGGGTATTCTTGTCCCAGGCCCGCCCCTGGCGGTGTGCTGTGCCCGGACCGAGATCTTCCGGGGCCGGTTACCCCAGCTATTTTCAGCAAATGGACAGATCTCCCTTCTTGGCATGTCTGCTGGCCCCTTCGGCTCTGACGGTCCAGTCACAGCACAACGCCAGGGGCTCTCTGCCAGGGGATTTGTGATACAAAATCCATTATAGCAAATATTCCGTGACCCCGATATTTGCCTTGACGGTTCTGCCGGTGGTTCGTATAAAAGAAAGACAAATCAAAGGAGGGTTATGGTAAAAAGGGCGATATTCCCATTTGTGGCCTGGTGGATGCTGTTTTTTTGTGCGCCGGTGCTGCAGGCAGTGCCTGCTGAAGTGCTCTCCCCGCAGGTGTTGAAATTTGCCGTTCACACCAGTACACTCACCAGTCTGGATCCCCATTTTGCAAAGGGTTCCCAGGATGCCACCTTTGCTGACATGGTGTTCAACAGTCTGGTGAGGTATGTCCCGGGGAACATGTCCCGGCTGGAGCCGGATCTTGCTGCATCCATTCCAGAATTTTATATCAAAAACGGGCGGCAGATCTGGACAATTCATTTAAAAAAAGGGATATTGTTTCACCCCGGCCCTTTCAGCCCGGCCTATGAACTGACCGCAGATGATGTTGTTTTTTCTCTTAAAAAAATTGCAGATCCCGCAGCCAGCCCTGTTTCTCAGGAATATAAAGGCATGACCTTTGAAAAACACGATGATTACACCCTGAAAATTATTCTGGAAAACCCTGTTTCACCGTTGTTTTTTCTGCCCCTTATCGCCGATCACAGGGGCGGATATATTGTCAGCAAAAAAGCCATCCAGGCCGGCGGATATGACGCGTTTAAAAAACACCCCGTGGGCACAGGTCCCTTTATGTTCGACCATTATATTCCTTTAAAAAAATGCGTGTTAAAAGCCCATGCCGCTTATTTTCGCGGAACACCCCGGCTTGCCGGGGTGGAAATGCATTTTATTCCGGACAATGATGACCGGGAGGCTGCTTTCACAAAAGGGGACATGGATCTGATTCTCGGTGTGGGTGACCCCGGCTGGATCCAGAAAATGGAAAAACTGCCCGAAACCCGTAT
>JAZBPL010000130.1:0-6557 GCA_036351635.1 Desulfotignum sp. | reverse complement strand
GGTCCGCCAGGCCATTGTCCATGCCGTGAACAACGAAGGGATCGTCAAACAGATCATGAAAGGCACGGCCACCGTGGCGGCCCAGCAGGGACCCAAAGGCTATCTCGGATACAAGGAATCCCTCAAACCCAGGTATGATCTGGCCAAAGCCAAGGCCCTCATGAAAGAGGCCGGGTATGAAAACGGGTTTGAAATCAGCATGATGGCCCCCAACAACCGGTATGTCAATGATGCCAAGATTGCTGAAGCCACGGCCCAGATGCTGGGCAGAATAGGCATCAAGGTAAACCTGAAAACCATGCCCAAGGCCCAGTACTGGAATGAATTTGATGCCAGGGCAGCAGACATGATGATGATCGGGTGGCACTCTGACACCGAAGATTCCGGGAACTTTTCCGAATTTTTGACCATGTGCCCCAATGCGGAAACCGGCTACGGCCAGTATAACAGCGGATACTGCAACCCCCGGGTGGATGAACTGACCATAGCGGCCCAGTCGGAAACCGATGTGGAAAAACGGACTGCCATGCTCCAGGAGATTGAGCAGATCCTGTATGATGATGCCGCCTTTGTACCGTTTCACTGGCAGAACCATTCCTATGGCGTCAAAAAGAATGTCCGGGCGCAGCCGGTCATCAATGCCCAGAACTTTCCGTATATCGGAGACCTGGTGATCGAATAGAAATTTTCGCTTGTCAATTTTTGCAATTTAACCTGTCACTGCCGTCCAGGAAGATTTTCCGGGCGGCAGTGACAAAATCTGGAAACAATGGCATCACATGATTGCATTTATCATACGCAGAATTCTCCAGGCAGTGGTGGTCATGCTGGTTATCAGCCTGGTGGTATTTGCCATAAAAAAAGAGTTTGGAGATCCGGTCAGAGACCTGGTGGGAGAGCGGGTCACCCCGGAAGAGCGGCAGCAGATCGCCGATAAAATGGGGCTCAATGATCCGTTTCTGGTCCAGTACGGCCGGTTTGTCAAAAATGCCGTGACCAAAGGGGATCTGGGGCGGTCTTTTTTATACAACAAACCCAACCTTGAGGTGATTGTGAACCATGCACCGGCCACCATCGAGCTGGTGCTGGGGACTGCGTTGATCATCATTGTCCTGTCTTTGCCCCTGGGGGTGTACTGTGCATTGAAGCCGCGGAGCTGGCTGTCCCGGTTCACCATGAGTTTTTCCACTTTAGGGGTGTCCATGCCCGTGTTTTTGACCGCCATTCTGCTCATCTATCTGTTTGCGGTGCACTGGCGGATACTGCCCTCCTACGGCCGGGGGGAAACCGTTGACCTGTTCGGCAACGGCATATGGATGACCGGGCTTTTAACCATTGACGGAATCAAGCACCTGATTCTTCCCTGTATCTCCTTGTCCACACTCATGCTGCCCCTGTTCATCCGCCTGATCCGCTCTGAGATGATGGAGGTGCTGGAAACCGAATATATCAAATATGCCTGGGCCAAAGGGCTGTCCCCTAAGCGGGTCTGGCTGGTCCACGCCTTTAAAAACACCCTGCTGCCGGTGATCACGGTGTTCGGTGTACAGATCGGGATCATGTTTGCCTTTACCCTGCTCACGGAACTGGTATTCCAGTGGCCGGGCATGGGATTCATGTTCCTGGAGGCAGTGAACCGGGCGGATCTCTCATTGCTCATTGCCTATCTGGTGGTGGTGGCGGCGTTGTTTGTGGTGGTCAATACGGTTGTGGATATTCTCTATGGCTTTATCAATCCCACGGTCAGGATAGCAGGAACCAAATGAAAACAAAATTACAGCAGTTTAAAGAATCCTATTTTCTATACAGTTTCCGGCGGGACATGGTGGCCATGGCAAGCTTTGTCGTCCTGGTGTTTTTTTTGATTATAGCGTTTGCCGCGCCCTGGATTTCTCCCATGAACCCCTATGATTCCGCCAATATCGACATCATGAATTCAGAGATTCCACCCATGTGGATGGACGGCGGATCAAAAGAGTTTCCCCTGGGCACGGACAACCAGGGGCGGGACATGCTGTCCACCATGTTCTACGGGCTGCGCACCTCCATTATCATAGGGCTTGGGGCAGTGGCCATCCAGGCGGTCATCGGCATTGTCTTAGGCCTCATGGCAGGGTACCTGGGGGGCAAAACCGATGCCGTTCTCATGCGCCTGGCAGATATCCAGTTTTCCTTTCCCTATCTCATGGTGGCCATCTTCATGAGCGCCATCTTCCAGGTGGTGTTTGGTGCCGGCAGCTTTGAACAGCTGGCCATACCGCTGTTGACCATTATCATCGGCCTGTCCAACTGGCCCATGTTTGCCAGAACCATCCGGGCATCTGTCATGGGGGAAAAAAACAAGGAATATGTGGAGGCGGCGCGGGTGATCGGCCTGCCCCAAAGGATCATCATGTTCCGGCATATCCTGCCCAATGCCCTGACCTCGGTGATGGTCATTTCCACCATCCAGGTGGCCAATGCGGTCATGAGTGAGGCTGCCCTGTCGTTTCTGGGACTGGGCATGCCCGTGACCAAGCCCTCTTTGGGGTCTCTTATCCGGTCCGGACAGGAGTACTTTTTTTCCGGATCATGGTGGATTACGGTGCTGCCGGGCTTGTGGCTGGTGCTTTTTGTCCTGGTCATCAACCTGCTGGGTGACTGGCTCCGGGATGTGCTTAACCCGAAACTATACAAAGGATAACGTAAATTTAAGATGCCTTCTCTTTTAGAAGTCCGGGACCTTGAAGTGAAATTTGCCCTCAGGTCCGGTGATATCACGGCAATCGACGGTGTCAGTTTTGAACTGGATCCCGGAGAACGCATGGGCCTGGTGGGGGAAAGCGGGGCCGGCAAATCGGTTACCGGGTTTGCCATCATCAACCTTATTTCCAAGCCCGGCTATATTTCCAGGGGCAGTATCCATTTTGAGGGAAAAGAGATATCTGCCTATCCCCCGGCCAGGATGCGCAAAATCAGGGGAAACCGGATTTCCATGATTTTTCAGGACCCCATGATGACCCTGAACCCGGTGTACACCATCGGGTTTCAGATGATCGAAACCCTGAGGGCCCACAGGGATATATCCAAATCCCAGGCCCGGGCCATTGCCCTGGAAAAATTGAAACTGGTCCAGATGCCCTCTCCTGAAAAGCGGCTGGCCCAGTACCCCCACGAATTGTCCGGGGGCATGCGCCAGCGGATCATCATTGCCATATCCCTTTTGGCCGACCCGGCCATTATCATTGCAGACGAACCCACAACTGCGCTGGATGTTACGATTCAGGCCGAGATCATGGACCTGCTCCAGGAATTGTGTGAAAAACAGAAAATGGGCCTGATCCTCATCACCCATGACTTAGGGGTGGTGTCCCAGGTGACCGAAAAGATTGCGGTGATGTATGCGGGCAAGATAATTGAATACGGCCCAACGGAAACCGTGGTGCACCATCCGGTGCATCCCTATACCATCGGGCTCATCGGATCCATTCCCGGCGTCATTGAACCGGGCAAAGACCTGAAGCAGATTCCGGGCATGATGCCCACCCTAACCAATATCCCGCCCGGGTGTGCATTCAATCCCAGGTGCGAACTTGCAGCAGATATCTGTACCCGGCAGACCCCCGTGCTGGAAGAAAAACAAAACGGCATTATGGCAGCCTGTCATATGAAATAAGATAAGGAATATCCATGACGACGAATCATACCCCTTTATTGCGCGTCCAGGACGTGGTCAAGCATTTTGATATTTCCGGCGGATTTCTGGACCAGCTGCGTTTCAAAGGCGGCATTCACCTGGAAAAAACCACTGTCAAGGCCGTGAACAACGTATCTTTGTTTGTCAACAAAGGAGAGACCCTGAGCGTGGTGGGGGAAAGCGGGTGCGGAAAATCCACCCTGGCACGGGTCATTTTGGGGCTTTACCGGCCCAATGCCGGCAAGATTTTTTATGACGGCCAGCGCATCGATACCCTTTCCCATGAGCAGTGGCTTCCCTATCGCAGAAAAATGCAGATGATTTTCCAGGACCCCTATGCGTCATTGAATCCCAGAAAAACCGTGCGCCAGACCCTGGAAGAACCATTGCGGTTCCACAACCCGAAAATGACCTCCCAGGAAGCCAGGGACAAGGTGGACTATGTCATGGAACAGGTGGGGGTGGACCCGGCCTGGATCGCCCGGCACCCCCACGAATTTTCCGGGGGGCAGCGCCAGCGCATCTCCATTGCCAGGGGACTGGTACTGGATCCTGATTTTATCGTGGCAGACGAGCCGGTATCTGCCCTGGATGTCTCCATCCAGGCCCAGATTCTGAACCTGCTCATGGACCTGCGGGAAAAACATGACCTGACCTATCTGTTTATCACCCATGACCTGTCTGTGGTCCACCACATCAGCTCCCGGGTGGCAGTTTTGTACCTGGGTACCCTGTGTGAACTGGCCTCGGCCAATGACCTTTTCAATGAACCCCGGCACCCCTATACAAGGGCCCTTTTGTCCGCCATTCCAAAGGTGGGGGAAAAAAAGGCCAAGCACATCAAACTCAAGGGGGAGGTGCCCACACCGGTGAAACTGCCCTCAGGGTGTGTGTTTCACAACCGGTGTGTCTTTGCCCGTGACCGGTGCAAAAAAGAATTCCCCCGCCTCAATGCTCTGCCCAACGGCAGTTTTGTGTCCTGCCACGGGGTGGAGGAAGGGTGGTCCATGGCGTAAAACCGGTTTTCTCTAAAGCATGCCAATCTCTTGGTCTGTTGTTTTCCGGCCCGTTTATTGCATTAATTTCGTATAAGTGTAGTTTGTAGAAGTGTACTTTGCATGTTGATTTTTCGCATTCACGGGAGGCATAAGCATGCCTGGAAAAAAACAGGATCTGTTCCGTCTGGCATTTGAAACCAGTCCGGATGCCATAAATCTGAACCGCCTGGATGACGGACTGTACCTGCATATCAACGACGGGTTTGCAAAAATGACCGGGTATACCAGAGCGGATGTGCTGGGGAAAACATCCCTGGAGCTGGGAATATGGAAACATCCAGAAGACAGACAGCAGCTGCGCCATGCCCTTGAAAAGACCGGATTTGTGCAAAACAGTGAATTTACCTTTGTCGGCAAAAACGGCAAAACCCTGATCGGTCTCATGTCTGCCCGGGTTCTGGAAATCAACCATGAAAAAATTATTCTGTCCATAACCAAGGATATCACCCACCGCAAACTGCTGGAAAAAGCCCTCAGGGAAAAAGAAGCGCACTACAGGCTGTTGTTTGACAGCAACCGGGATGCCATTTTATTGGCGGACACCCACAGAAACATCATCAACTGCAACCGGTCTTTTACACAGCTGTTCGGCTATACCCTGGATGAGATCAAGGGCAGAAAAACCGCCCATCTGTATCATGACCAGACCCAATACCGGCAGATGGGAAAAGAACTGAAAAATGTAACCAGCCACCCGGATTTTGTCAACACCATACAGTACCAGAAAAAAACCGGCGCTGTGTTTCCCGGCGAAACATCTGTATGTTTTTTGCAGGACCATAAGCAGAAGACCATCGGTTTTATCGGGATTATCAAAGATGTGAGTGCCCGGCAAAAAGCGGAAAAAGCCCTGCAGAAGGCTGGGGATGCACTGGCAGAAAAAGCGTCGGAACTCCAGGAACTCAATGCTGCACTGAATGTCCTGCTCCAGAAAAGGGAACAGGATATCCAGAAATTCAAAGAAAGTATCGATGCCAATTATGCATCGGTCGTCCAGCCTGTTCTCATGCAGCTCAAAAACACGCTTTCCACAGCTGATCAGCAGATGCTGTTTGATGTGCTGGAAAAAAGCATCCAGGACCTGGTGCATCCGTTTTCAAAGACATTGTCAGATCCCCTGCATTGCCTGACCCACAGGGAAATCCAGGTATCTGCATTTATCAAGCAGGGATTGTCCAACAAAGAGATTGCAAAGATTTTCAACTGCGGGATCAGAACCATAGATACGCACCGGGACAAAATCCGTGAAAAGCTGGGGCTCAAGCATACCAGGGTGAATTTGAAAGCCTATTTAAGTGATCTGTGAAAAATACGTATTTTTAGTCCGTAATAACAGTGAAATTTTTTAGGGATTTTCCCTATTGCATTCTGCTGTTGCATTATATATCTTGATATATTATACCGTCACCGGATGGGACACACAAGGGTATGACCAAAAACCTTTTTGGAATTGAAACAATGCCTGACAAACCGCCAACGCATGCAAGCATACTTGTGATTGATGATGAAACAGCCATTTTGAAAATGCTGGCCATGGCATTGTCCAGAAAAGGGTATCAGGTTGATACAGCGGACTGCGCTGAGAAGGGGGTTAAAAAACTGCAGGCCAATGAATACCATCTGGTGATAACCGATATGGTGATGGGCAAGATGTCCGGAGATGATGTGCTGGAAAATGTCAGAAATCTGAAAGGGGAAGACATCCCGGTCATCGCCATGTCCGGCACCCCCTGGCTGATGGATGGGAACCTGTTTGATGCAGTCATTCCCAAACCCTATTCGTTGAAACTGCTTTTTGAGATGGTACATGATTTTTTGTCGCC
>JAZBPL010000129.1:0-6921 GCA_036351635.1 Desulfotignum sp. | reverse complement strand
GCAGTCCACCATGACCTGTCTGCCCAGGTAGGAAACCAGCAAAGAAGCATGCATCCGGTGCCGGCGGCTGCTGTGATCGATATATCCCTTGGTCCCTAAAAAGGTCAGTTTCATTCCTCTTGCTCCAGTAATTTTTGATTGGAAGGTTCAAGCTGCCGCAGGATACCGGCAGCGGCATTGCGGGGATTGGCAAAAGGTGGGTTCTGTTTTTTTCGGAGCCTGAGCGGCAGGCACCGGGTGCAATCAGGTCTTTTCTGCATTGTCTTTTTTATTGAGCACATGCTGGGTAATGACGGGTCCGATTATTTCAAAAATGACAGTGGAGCCGATGACAACCGGTAATATCAGATCCTTTAACTCGGGAAACCGTTCCGTTGCAAGCAGTGCCATGCCCAGTGCCACACCGGCCTGGGGGAACAGACAGCACCCCACCCATCTCCTTATCACGGGATCTGCATTGACCAGGTGGCCGGAGAGTCTGGCACCGCTGTAAAGGCCTGTTATCCGGGCAATAATATACAGCAGACCGATCACTCCTGCGGCAGCCAGTTTTTCCATATGTAAAGAAGCACCGGCCAGCAGGAAAAAAAGAATCATGAAAGGCCATTCAATTTCGTTTATTTCATTGAACGGATGGTCATGGTGACTGGCCAGTGTGGCCACGGTACTTCCCATGACCATGGCCGCAAGAATAGCGGACAAATCGAAAAGCACGGCAATGCCGGCACAGGTTATCACCAGGCCCAGGGCTTCCGCCTGGGTGGGTTCTCCCGGTCGTATCCGTCCGGTAAGAAAGGCCATGGGCAGACCGATGAGCAGTCCCAGTACAATACTGCCTGCAACCTCTCCACAGCCGGTTACAAATGCATCCACTGCACCGCCCTGACCACTGATTGCCGAGGCTGCCGCCAGCAGAAAACTGAAAATCAGCAGGCCCCATGCATCATCGATGGCAACGATACCCAGCAAAATTTTTGTAAATTGTGATTTTTTTCCACTTTCCTTCACCACATCGAAAATGGCTGCCGGCGCACTGGCCGGGGCAATTCCAGCCATAATCAGGGCGAACGCCGGGGCCGTCCCCCACAAAAACAATACCGTACCCACCAACACGCTGGCACCCATTGCCTGACCAATGGATATCCACAACACGGATCGCCCCCTTTCACGTATGGCGGAAAGCGTAATCTTTTCACCCAGGAGGAACCCCACCATGCACAGGGCGATATGGGTCAGCAGGGGAAACCATTCATCGATAAACCGGTGGGGCAGCAGGTCGAGTCCAGCCGGTCCAAAGAGCAGCCCGCAGAGCAGCAGAAGCGTTACCCGGGGCAGCGGGGTGTAGCGGCCGGCCAGATCCGCGGCAAATCCCAATAAAAAAATGCCGCCGATGGAAAGCAGCGTGCTTGACATCTGCGTTAATTCAATCTGCATCCAGTTTCACCCCTTATATGATCAAGGGAACAAATGCCTGTTGTTCCTGTGTAAACTGCGTTTTTACCCTGCCGGGATACCGACCGTATCAACTTTGTATAATAATATGCCCGACACCGGCTGATACATAGGGAAAAACCTGTATATTTTGGAATCCGGGCCTGCAGATCCCAAAATGCCGCACGTGGCAAAATGGATAAATGCAAATGATAAGGTTTACTGATCCTCACATGAACTTTTTGGCCTTCCATAAAAGACCCGTATCAACCAAAAAAATTGACTTAACAGCATAAATAAACTATGCTGACTGGAAGCAAAGAATGAACAGGAATTATATGAATACATCATGGAAATTACAAGATGCTAAAGCAACATTCAGTCAGGCATAACCATTGGAGAAATTCGCAAAGGAATAACATAGATCTTCTGCCCATTAATCCTAAGATAACCTGAAAACAGGAGGGATTTCCCTTCTTTAAAATCCCCCCAATACATGGTAGAGTTTTCTTTTTGGGAGCCGGAAATGTAATTTTTTCCCTTTTGTCCCCGCATACACGGCAGTTTGAGACCAGCACATATGGGAGAAACAGATGGAATCCGCTAATCTGTCATTCAAAAACATTTTGATACTTGTTTTTCTTGTTATCGCCACCTGCAGTGTCCTGCCGGACGTATCCCGGGCAGAAGACAACCTGCTGACCATGGAAACCGCCATTACCACCGCACTGGAAAACAATCCGGATATCCGGATGGCCCGCACCCTGATCAAAAAAGCCCGGGCTTCTGTCAAAAAAACCGAAGCGGTCTTCTGGCCCCGGGTGACGGCTTTCAGTGAATTATCAGCAGGTGATGCCCCTTCTGCCTACCTGTTTAAAACCATTGACCAGAGAGAACTGCCCCGTGTTATTGATTTTAACGATCCCGGGTCGTTCACCAATACGGAAATAGGCATCATGGCCGGGATAAGTCTGTATAACGGCGGAAAAAACCGGCTGGAAAAACAGCTGGCACAAAAAAAACTCGCAGACCAGACCGCACTGGTCCTTCAGACAGAAAATGACCGCATCGCTGCGGTGATCCAGATGTTTTTCACCGCGCTCAAAGCCAGGGAATATACCGTCATAGCCCGGACATCGGTGCAGACGGTGGAAGAACAGCTGGATATGATGACGGTGCGTTTCAAGGGCGGCAGTGTGTTAAAATCAGATATTCTCTCTTTGAAAGTCCGCCTGGCTGAAGCAAAAAAAAATCTGGTGGAAAGCGAAAACACCCTTGCCACCACCATGACCGCCCTGGCCACACTGCTCGGGCATACACCCGGTCATTCTTTTTCTCTTGATCCGGACCCGGACAGCACCTGTAAGGTAAGCTTTCCCGTGTCCATTGACCAGGCCTGGGCCCTTGCCCTTGAAAAACGGCCGGAACTGCACCGGGCACAGCAGCAGATCGATATGGCCAGGACAGCTGTATCCCTGGCAGCGAGCGGCTACCGGCCCCGGGTCGACCTGCAGGCCCGGTGGTATATGGACAGTGATGATTTTTCGTACAATACATCAAAGGACAATTACACCGCCAGCCTGAATCTTGCCTGGAACCTGTTCGACGGCTTTGCCACCCGGGCACGGATTGCCGAAGCCAGGCATGAACTGGAAAGGGCCCTGGAAGCCCGGCAGAAAATCCGGATGCAGATTTACCAGGACGTGAAACAGGCTTATCTGGAACATGAAAACGCACAACAGCGGCTGCATGTTGCCCAATCCAGTGTGGATATGGCAGAAGAATCCCTTCATATAGTGAAAAAACGCTATGACGGCGGTGCTGAACCGATTACCCGGTACCTGGAGGCGGAACTGGACAGAACCAGGGCCGGCATCAACAAAGCGGCTGCATTTTATGACGGCAAAACGGCAAAAATAGAGATCGCCCGGGCCATTGGAACCCTTTCCAGACTCTGGTCACAGGAGAAATAAAAAAAATGTCTTCACATAAAAATAACACGGCCTGCAATTTGATTGCAAAAACAGTATTGTCAGCCCTGCTGGTGCTTGCTCCGTACCCCTGCAGGACAGCTGATGCAGATGCAGGGTATCAGCCGCAAAAAACAGTCGAAACAAAGGAGCAGACTGTTGCCCAGACCTATCCGGCCGTGGGAACGGTCCGGCCCAAAAGCGAAACCAGTATCAGTGCCCAGATCAGTGCCCAGATAACCGATGTACATGTCAAAGCAGGGGAGATCGTCACATCAGGCACCCTGTTGATCACCCTGGACAGCAGACAGGCCGCAGCCAGGCTGGAAAGTGCCAAAGAAGCGCTTCGCGGGGCCAAAGCCTCACGGGACAAAGCCCTCCAGGCCATCAAAGCTGCTGAAGCCTCTTATACCAATGCAAAACAGCACGTTACGCGTATCAAAAGCTTTTATGCATCAGGTGCCGCCACTGAGCAGGAATTTGAAAATGCACAAGCCGGTTTTCTGCAGGCCCGGGCCGCATTGTCCATGTCCCGTGAATCCCTGGTGGAGGCAGAGGCAGGCATCCAACAGGCCACAGAAACCATTACCGAAGCCACGGTACACCTTGGTTTTTCAAAAATCACTGCGCCTGTGGACGGGGAAATCATCCGGATCCTGGTGGAACCCGGAGACCTGGCCCTGCCGGGCAAGCCCCTGGCAGCAGTGCGGACCAAAGGGGGCTACCGGGTTGAAGCCCATGTAAGAGAAGGGCTTATCAACACCATCAAAACCGGTTCGCAGCTTCAGGCGGTTATCCCCACCCCCGGTCTTTCTTTGCATGCCGTGGTTGAAGAAATAATTCCCTACGCCGATCCCCAGACCCGCACCTTTCTTGTCAAAGCCGCCATCCCGGCCAAAGAAGGCATCTATTCAGGCATGTATGCCAAGCTGATGGTCCCGGAAGCCCACAGAACCATCATCACCATGGCCAAAGAGGCGGTTATCCATGCCGGACAGCTCGAACTTGTCATGGTCAAAACCGATGACACCTGGCAGCGCCGGTATATTACAACCATTCCACTGGACAACACCTGCGTGGAAGTTCTGTCAGGACTGTCTGCCAATGAAACCATAGGCATCGGGGAGGCCCGGTGATATGACAGACCAGCAGCCCGCTGATCCCAAAGGCATTATTCCCGGGACAGTCAAGGTATTTCTCGGTTCAAAATTTTCCCTGATTCTCGTCATCATTGCCCTTTGCCTGGGTGCTGCCGCCCTTTTTGTCACCCCGAAAGAAGAAGAACCCCAGATTGTTGTGCCCATGGCAGATATATATGTCAATGCCCCGGGCGCCAGTCCCCGGGAAATCGAGCAGCTGGTATCCATTCCCCTGGAACGGTTTTTATGGCAGATCGACGGGGTTGAGTACGTCTATTCCATCTCACAAAAAGACATGGCCGTGGTCACGGTCCGCTTTTTTGTGGGGGAAGACCGTGAAGATTCCCTGATAAAGCTGCAAAACCGAATATCCATGCACATCGACCAGGTCACGCCCATTGTGGAAAAATGGGTGATAAAACCCATAGAAATCGATGATGTGCCCATCGTCACCATCAGTTTGTTTTCCGACCTGCTGGATGATGCCCAGCTCCACAGAACAGGCCAGGAAGCCCTGGCCAGGCTCAGCCGGGTTGAAAACACCTCCAGAACCGTTCTGCACGGGGGAAGGCCAAGAGAAATCCGGGTTGAACTGGATCCTGAAAAAATGACCGGGTACGGGATCTCCTATATGAATGTCCAGCAGGCACTGCAGGAGGCGGACTTTTCTGTCAATGCCGGAGATTTTTCCAGGAGCGACACCAGTTTTCCGGTGACCACCACCTCGTTCATGTACACTGCCGGGGATGTAAAATCTCTGGTTATCGGGATAAAAGACAATATTCCGGTGTATCTGAGGGATGTTGCCCAAATTCAGGACATACCCAGAGAATCAGAGACATACACGGCAATCAGTTTTTCCAACGCGTATGCAAAAAAACAGGACAAGTTTGTGCCCGGCAAACGCTATCCTGCTGTAACCCTTGCCGTTTCCAAGAAAAAAGGATCCAATGCTGTCGCTGTTGCCAAAGACATCATAGATGAATTCGAGCGGATTCATGCGCAGATCCTTCCCCATGGTGTCGATTATCAGATCACCCGCAATTACGGAGAAACCGCTGCCCAAAAAGTGTGGGGCCTTGTCACCTCTCTGGGATTTGCCATCGCCTCTGTGGTGATTCTTCTGGCTTTTGCACTGGGATGGCGGGAGGCTTTGATCGTCGCTGTTGCCGTACCCATCAGTTTTTCGCTGGCCCTGTTTGTCAATTACCTGTTCGGCTACACCATCAACCGGGTGACCCTGTTCGCCCTGATTCTTTCTTTGGGTCTGGTGGTGGACGATCCCATCACCAATGTGGAAAATATCCAGCGCCATATCAAAATGGGCCTCCTCGAACCGTTCAATGCTACCCTGGCTGCGGTTGACGAGGTGCTGCCCCCGGTGATCATGTCCACCCTGGCAATTATTGTCTGCTTTGTCCCCTTGTTTTTCATTACCGGCATGATGGGGCCCTACATGGCCCCCATGGCGGTGAATGTGCCACTGACAGTGACGTTTTCCACCCTGAGCGCCCTGACCATTGTGCCCTGGCTGACCCTGAAGCTGCTCAGATCGACTGCGCCCGAACTGATCGATCAGAACGACCCGGATACAGAATCATCAGACCGTATCTCAAAAAAAAGCCGTTTGTTCCGCATCTACCGCAGCATTGTTCAGCCGTTTCTGGACTCGGGCACAAAACGCACGGTGCTGTTTGGGCTGGTCTTTGTGCTTTTGCTGGTTTCCTGCTCTCTGGCCCTGTTCCGGCTTGTGCCCCTGAAACTTCTGCCCTTTGACAACAAAAACGAATTCCAGATCGTTATTGACATGCCTGAAGGCACCACCCTTGAACGAACCAATGCGGTGGTCCAGGATTTTGAAAACTTTCTTAAAACCGTTCCGGAAATCACCAGCATGGTATCCTATACCGGTGATGCCTCTCCCATGGATTTCAACGGCATGGTCAGGCACTATTATCTGCGCAAAGCAACTAATCTGGCTGATATACGGGTCAATCTCACGGGCAAAGAGGTGCGTGATCAGCAGAGCCACGCCATTGTTTTACGGCTGAGAAATGACCTGGAGGCCATTGCCCGTAAAAACAACGCCAAGGTCAAGCTCGTGGAAGTCCCGCCCGGACCGCCGGTGCTGTCAACCATTGTGGGCGAGCTGTATGCTGATGCAGATGTGCCCTACGACCAGCTTATCCAGGCCACGGACCACCTGAAAAAAATCATGGACGAAGAAGCCTTTGTGGTGGACATCGATGACATGGCCCAAACACTTCATGAACGCATCGATTTTATCATCGACAAAGAAAAAGCCGCGCTTCACGGTATCTCCACCCGGCAGATCACCACCACCCTTCAGGGTATGATTCAGGGCATGACACCCGCACATC
>JAZBPL010000128.1:0-3224 GCA_036351635.1 Desulfotignum sp. | reverse complement strand
CCTTGATGATCAGACCGTCCGTGGTATTGCCCTGACCAGTACCCAGGGACTGGCTTTGGGATCGGATATCCGGGATTCCGGGCGCCACCTTGAGGTGCCTGTGGCAAAATCATTGCTGGGCAGGGCCCTGAATGTATTTGGAGAACCCATTGATAAGAAGCCCCCGGTAGAAGATGCAACCTACCGCACCATTCATGGCGCTCCACCGTCAATGGACAACCAGCGGGTATCCACCCGGATTTTTGAAACCGGCATCAAGGTGATTGATATTCTTTCCCCCCTGGAACAGGGCGGCAAAAGCGGACTGTTCGGCGGTGCCGGCGTTGGAAAAACCGTTCTGATCATGGAGATGATTCACAATATGGTGGGCATTCATGAGGGTGTAAGCCTGTTCTGCGGGATTGGGGAACGGTGCCGTGAAGGAGAGGAATTGTACCATGAGATGCAGGAAGCAGGCGTACTGGACAAGACCATTATGGTGTTCGGACAGATGAATGAACCCCCGGGGGCACGGTTTCGGGTGGGCCATTCCGCACTGACCATGGCGGAATATTTCAGGGATGATCTCAACCAGGATGTTTTTTTGCTCATAGACAATATTTTCCGTTTTATCCAGGCAGGGATGGAGGTTTCCGGACTGCTGGGGCGGCTGCCGTCACGCCTGGGTTACCAGCCCACCCTGGGGACCGAACTGGCCGAGCTGGAGGAAAGGATCACCAACTCCACCACCGGATCCATCACCTCGGTGCAGGCGGTATATGTACCTGCGGATGATTTTACAGACCCTGCCGCGGTCCACACCTTCGGGCATTTGTCTTCCAGTATTGTTCTGTCCCGGAAAAAAGCGGGGGAAGGCCTTTATCCGGCGGTTGATCCGCTTCAATCCAACTCCAGTATGCTGACCCCTGATATTGTGGGAGAAGAACACTACCGCATTGCCGGAGACATTCGAAAGAACCTGGCTGAATATGAAAATCTCAAAGATATTATTTCCATGCTGGGCATTGAAGAGCTTTCCAGAGAAGACCGCCAGACCGTTCACCGGGCCAGGCGCCTGGAACGGTTTCTGACCCAGCCGTTTTTTGTGACCGAACAGTTCACCGGTTATGAAGGCCGGTCCGTCAGTATCGAAGATGCCCTGGAAGGATGCCGGCAGATTCTGGATGATAAATTTTCAGACCGGTCTGAACAGGCCCTTTATATGATCGGCAGTATTGATGAGGCCAAAACATCATGAAACTCAAGGTGATGCTTCCCACCCATGTTTTTTTGGACATCCGGGTGCAGAAAATCACTGCGGAAGGGGTGAACGGATTTTTTGGCCTGTTTCCCCGGCATGTGGATTTTGTGACTGCACTGGCATCGGGTATATTGAGTTTTCATGATGAAGATGGCAAAGAGCAGCACATGGCTGTTATGGAAGGGGTGTTGGTTAAAAAAGGGGATACGGTTTTCATCTCAACGCGCAGGGCAGTAAAAGATAAAGAGCTGGCATCTTTGAAAGACACCGTGGAAAATGACTTTTTGAAACAAAAACAAAGGGAAAAAAATATGCGTACATCATCCGCCCGCATCGAAGCCGGATTTATCCGCCGTTTTCTGGAGTTCCAGGACAATGCCTGATGCACCGGAAGACAAAGACTTTTCAAAAACCATTGAAACAAAGCAGGAACGCAAACTGGCTGCCCGCAAAAATGCGGATCACCCCGTCTGGTTCGGCCTGGGCATGTTCGGGCTGGTGGGCTGGTCTGTGGCCGTTCCCACTCTGATCGGTACATTTGTGGGACTCTGGCTGGACAAAACCTGGCCGGGCAGGCCTTCCTGGACATTGACACTGCTGTTGACCGGCGTGGTAATCGGATGCTGGAACGCCTGGTACTGGATAAAACGGGAAAGCACAAAAAAGGAATAAAATGCAAATGACATGGTATGATCTTCAAAAAATGGTGTTTTGCATGGCGGTCGGCCTGGGGATCGGATGTTTTCACTTTGGCGGTCTATGGCTTACCCTGCAGCGGTTTGCCGGCGCAAAACTTTACGGCCTTGTTTTTGTCGTAAGTTTTCTTTTCAGATCTTTTGTTACCCTGGCAGGGGTTTATTTTGTGGCAAATGGTGAATGGCCCGGCATGACGGCCTGTCTTGGCGGGATATTGATCATGCGCAAGGTTTTTGTTGTAAAAATGCAGCCTTCTGCTGTCTTTCGGGCAAAAGGATCACCCATATGAATTTTATGGATATCAAGCAGATCAGCCCGGACCAGGTGATATTTTTTCAATATCATTTTATCACACTCAACCTGACCATTGTATTTACCTGGGTTGTAATGGCTTTGCTGGTAATCGGATCCTGGCTTGTCACAAGACGTCTGTCCACAGAACAAAAAATCAGTTCCTGGCAGAACATACTGGAAATTCTGGTGAACGGTATCCAGGATCAGATCAGTGAAATCAGCCGGCAGAAAGCAAAAAGATATATGCCTTTTATCGGCACGCTGTTCGTTTTTATTGCCGCGTGCAACCTGCTCACCGTGGTACCGGGATATGAATCACCCACCGCCTCGCTTTCCACCACCGCCGCACTGGCAATCTGTGTGTTTATTTCAGTGCCGCTGTTTGGCATTGCTCGAAAAGGACTTGGCAATTATCTCAAACAGTATATTCAGCCCACAGTATTCATGCTGCCTTTCAATATCATGGGGGAATTATCCCGGACCCTGGCCCTGGCGGTCAGGCTTTTTGGAAATATCATGAGCGGTTCAAAGATTGTGGCCATCCTGTTGGCCATCATTCCCTTTGTTTTTCCCGTGATTTTGCAGTTGCTTGGGCTTTTGACCGGGCTGATTCAGGCGTATATTTTTGCTGTTCTGGCCATGGTGTATATTGCATCTGCGACCCAAATCCAGGAACAGTCAGATCCACAAAAAGACGACAACCAGTAAAGGAGATTATGATATGAGCAGTATCAGTTTTATCGGTATGGCATCTGTGATCACAGCCGGTCTTACCATTGCGGTTGGGGCCATCGGGCCGGCCATCGGTGAAGGCCGGGCTGTGGCAAGTGCCTTGAGTTCCATCGCTCAGCAGCCGGATGAAAAAAACACTATCACACGCACCCTTTTTGTGGGACTGGCAATGATCGAATCAACCGCCATATACTGTTTTGTGGTTTCCATGATCCTGTTGTTTGCCAACCCGTTCTGGGATTATGTGATTTCAGCAGCCAAT
>JAZBPL010000127.1:0-12779 GCA_036351635.1 Desulfotignum sp. | reverse complement strand
TTTCCTGCAGCGCCATCTGACGGTTGTTTTCCATTTCCAGCGCTGTGATGCGGTTTTCCAGGACCTGGTATTGTTCCGGGGTGACACACCCTGAGAACACCAAGAAAACCACCAGCACACACCCCCACAAAAAGATATGTTTCATCGCAAAACCCCGCTGCCGTCAAAAAAAGATTATAAATACCCATGCCCTGGCGGGCACAACAAAGGATGAAAGCTGTTAGCTTTTAGCTGTTAGCTGTTAGCTGAGTACTGACGGCTTTCATATAACCCCCATGCCCTGGCGGGCACAACCAAAAATGAAAGTATGAGCAGGCAGATATTAACTTAACACTTAAAACTTAACACTTTCATATAAAGATCAGGCAGTATCTTACATACCTGATCCTGGTTGTTCACAAAAAAGAAAACACAGGATCAGTGCCGGAGGCGTACCGGAACCGATCCTGTGCAGACTGGATTATTTCAACACAAACTGTGCCCGGCGGTTTTTGGCATAGGCGGCTTCTGTCTGTCCGGGATCCAGGGGGCGTTCCTCCCCGAAGCTGACAGTGTCCATACGGAATCCGCCGATGCCCAGATCCTGCAGATAGCTTTCCACGGCACTGGCACGGCGTTCCCCCAGGGCCAGGTTGTATTCTGTGGTGCCTCTTTCATCACAATGGCCTTCAATGGTAACGCTCACATTGGGGTTCTCTTTAAGCCATTGTGCTTTTTGCTTTAACCGCTCCTTTGCTTCAGATGACAAAGCAGAGCTGTCAAATGCAAAGTGGATGTTCTGGTGCAGAAACCGGGTTTTGGCAGCCTGCTGCCTGGCCTGCTCCAGTGCTGCTTCACTGGCCTTCTGCTCTTCGAGCTCCTGCTGTCTGATACGTTCGGCCTCGGCTTTTTTCCGGGCTTCTGCCTCAGCAGCTGCTTCCGCTTCTGTCATGGCGGCCTGATCTTCAATGGTGGTGGCATCGGACACCACGGTTTTTTTTGCACACGATACCGTCAAAAAAAGTCCTGCCACAAGCATCGCCATTACTACATTGATCCACAGTTTTCTGTTCATCTTGCTGCCTCCTTGGTTAAGAAATTATGTTCTGTTCCGGTATATCAGTCTTCCTGGGCCATGGGCCCGGACCAGCCGGGCTGGGTCTGCCTGCCTGTCATGCGCATGAGCCTGCGCTGGTCCGTACCTGCTGCCGTCATCACATACAGGGCCGGGGAGTTGCCTTCACGGCTGGAGGTGAAAACAATCAGGTTGCCGTCAGGGGACCAGGAGGGGTCTTCATTATCTCCCTGGTCCCGGGTCAGCTGCACCGGCATGCCCGGGCCTGATGCCAGATTGATCATATAAATGTCGATCCGGTTCTTGTCTATCCCCACATAGGCCATTTTTTTTCCATCCGGAGACCAGGCAGGGGAGGTGTTGTACCGTCCCTGAAAGGTTACCCGCCGGACATCTTCTGTGTCCAGATCTTTTATATAAATCTGGGGGTTGCCGGAACGGTTGGAAACAAACGCCAGCTTCCTGCCATCCGGTGAAAACCGCGGCGACACATTGATGCCCCAGCTGCTGGTTACCTTTTTAATAATTTCTCCGTTCCGGGTCAACAGATATATTTGCTGGTTCCCGGAAAAACTTAAGGCTGCCGCCAGTTTTGCCTGTCCCGGCATCCATGCGGGGGATATGTTCATGCCCTCGCGGCTGACAATGGCGCCTCTGTTTTGTTCCAGGTGTTTGATATAGATATCAGGCTTACCTTTGGCATAGGACACATAGGCCAGCCACTCGCCGTCTGATGACCAGGCCGGTGACAGACTGATGCTTTTGTGATGGGTCACCTGCTGAGGGTTGTGCCCGTCAAAATCACTGATAAACACCTCTTTGTTTCCATTGACCGTGGAAACAAAGGTGAGCCTGCTGTTAAACACCCCCCATTTGCCGGTAAGTGCATGGGAAACTTCTGCACAGAACAGGTGGACCATGCGCCGGACCTGGCTTTCAGGACCGGTGTAGATTTTGCCCTTGAGCAGTTTTGTGTTAAAGGTATCAAACAGCCGCAGCTTGAGTGTCACCTGGCCCTGGTCCGCTTCAACCCCGCCGGTGATGAGCAGTTCCGCACCGATGCCGGTCCAGTCCCGGAAATTGATCTGCCCCAGCTGGATCCCGGTTCGGGCGGGATCGGCCAGAAACGCATCCGGGTTCACCAGTTTCAGGTATCCGGTGAATGCCAGGCCCTCGTTTAAAATCCCGCGGGCTTTTTCACCGATATCCGTTTCTGCCTGCTTTCCGGTCAAGGCCTTAAATGCAGGCACAGCCACAGGGGTTTTGTGCAAAAACGGGTTGCTGACATTGATGGTATCATACGATTGTGCCAAACTGTGCGCCGGCTGCCAGAATACTACTGCCAGCACCAGCATCAAATTTATGCAACGTACATAACGTAAAACCATACCTATTTCAATCCTTTTGGTGTAAAGATGACAACCACATCATAGGAGGCCATTCCAGGGGGCAGCGCCGGCAGGGGGCTGGCCTTCTGAAGTGCCCGTTTGGCGCTCTGGTCCAGGTAGCGGTTGCCGGATCTTGTTTCATACACTATATCTCTTATTTCCCCGTTTTTCAAAATTTTAATCAGCATCCGGACCTCAATGTTCTGGTCCATGCCGGCCAGTATTTCATTGAACACCCAGTTCTGCTCGATGGCACTTTTCAATACCATTTTATACCTGTCAATGGCAGTGCCCCCTTTTCTGCCCGCACCGCCTGCGGTGCCGGATCCAACAGAGGGGCCGCTTTTGTCTCCATCAGACAGGGACCGGGTATCATTATCCTTTTGTTTTACTTCCCGGGCAAGCCGCTCCATGGCCTGGGCCAGCTGTTCTTTTTTTTCGGCCGCCATTTTATCAGCCAGTTTCTGTCTGGCTTTTTCCAGCTCTTTTTTGGGATCTGGTTCAGGCTTTGGCTTTGGTTTTGGTTCCGGTTTTTTTTCAGGCGGTTTGCTGCTTTTTTCAGCCATCAGCTCCTGCAGGTTTTTCGGCTTGGCCTTGAGGCTGATATCCGGTTTCACCAAAGGCACAGGTGCCGGGTCAGCCGGTTTTTCCATAATTTCCTGCGCAGGCTGTTTTTCCGGCACAACCACTGCACTGTCCGCATCCGGGGCCTGTTCCTGCTGAACCACTTCCTGCGCAGGAACAGGTTCTTCAAAGGACTGGTCACCACCGCCCGGTTCCCCCGGTGCAAAGGAAACCAGATCCACCTGCACCACCTCTGTTACAGGGGTATGCACCTGGAACTGGACCAGCCATATGCTGACAATAAAAAACAGCACATGGGCAAAAAATGAGAGTGCCAGATACACCGCCATCTGCCGGCTGTCGTGGCCCGGACCGGAAAATCCACCGCCTTTTTTGCCGGCATTGTGAGACATATTACCCATTACGTATAAGACTTGTCAGGACAGGGCATCAGGATGCATCGGTATCATCAGGAAGGGTGATCATGCCCAGACTCTGGACCCCGGCTTTCTTGATCTGGGACATGACATTGACAACCACACCGTAAGGCACATTTTTGTCGGCTTTAAGATACACCGCACCGGTGTCCATGGTCTCCAGGACAGCCCCGAGTTTTTCGGCAAGAAAGGCAGCTGACACCTCCTGGTTGTTGATGTACACCTTCCGGTCATTGTCTATGGAGATGATCAGGTTGTCTTCACTGGCAGGCAGCGGGGCTGCGGTTGCCACGGGCAGGTCCACATCCACCCCCTGGACCATCATGGGCGCTGTTACCATGAAAATGATCAGCAGCACCAGCATCACATCCACAAAAGGGGTGACATTGATATCTGACATCAACTGGTCGTTGCCGGATCCCGTATGCATTATGCCTCCATCTGTTTTTGCATGTCGCGTTCAATAATATTCAAAAGATCAGAAGAAAAACTTTCCAGCTCCGAATCCAGAATCCGGATGCGGTCTGTGAAATAGTTGTAGGCAATCACCGCTGGAATGGCTGCAGCAAGGCCAGCAGCCGTAGCGATCAGGGCCTCGGAAATCCCCGGGGCCACCACGGCCAGGCTGGCGGAGCCGCTCAGCCCGATGCCCTGGAACGTGTGCATGATTCCCCACACCGTGCCGAAAAGCCCGATAAACGGGGCCGTGTTTCCCACAGTGGCCAGAAAGGGCACCAGCTGCCGGAACCGTCGGATCTCAACTCCGATGGACCGGCGCAATGTGCGCTGGATACTGCCCATGGTCTGGAGATAGGAAGCTTGTGTTTTAAATGATTTGCCTGTTTTGCCATCCTTTTTTTCAGACCTGGCCATCTCCATGTAAGTGGTAATAAAAATTCGGGCCACAGGACTTGCCCGCAGGGCCTTGGCCTTGGCAAAGGCATCGGCCAGGGTCCGGCACTGCCAGAAAATTTCCGTAAAATCGGCAGATTCCCGGAATGCTTTGCGGATATAACGAAATTTTATAAAAACAATGGCCCAGGTGATGATGGAAAAAAACAGCAGCAGGAGCATGACAAATTTTACAACAGGCCCGGCATCCGTGAGCATGTAAAGCAATCCGATTGATTCTGTGGTCATAAACCCTCTCTTAAGTTACTTCAGCACAAGATTTTACCAGATTAAGTATATGAGACAGGATATCCTGTCAAGGTCAATTTCCAATGAAAAAGCCCCTTTAAACAGTGTTAAAGGGGCTTGTATCAGTCTTTATATGCGAAATGAAACTTTTTTACAATCAGGCTACATCATGCCGCCCATGCCGCCCATGCCGCCCATACCGCCGCCGCCGGGCATCGGGGGAGCAGGGTTATCTTCGGGTTTTTCCGCAATCATGGCTTCGGTGGTCAGCATGACAGAAGCAACAGAGGCTGCATTCTGAAGGGCAAACCGCACCACTTTCTTGGGATCGATAACACCGGCTTCGATCAGGTCTTCGTAGACATCAGTTCTGGCATTGTACCCGAACGCATCTTTTCCTTCCTTGACCTTGTTGATGACCACTGCTCCTTCCACGCCGGCATTGTCGGCAATCTTGCGCAGGGGTTCCTCAATGGCCCGTGCCACCACGGCAATGCCCAGTTTTTCCTCGTGATCCGCTTCAATATCCGCAAGAGCGGGAATACACCGTACCAGGGCCACGCCGCCGCCGGGCACAATGCCCTCTTCCACTGCTGCGCGGGTTGCGTTCAGGGCATCTTCCACACGGGCTTTCTTTTCTTTCATTTCCGTTTCAGTGGCAGCCCCCACATTGATGACGGCAACACCGCCCACCAGTTTGGCCAGCCGCTCCTGGAGTTTTTCCTTGTCATAGTCAGAAGAGGTTTCATCGACCTGGGCGCGGATCATCTTCACCCTGCCTTCCAGGGCTTCCCTGGAACCGGCACCGTCGACGATGGTGGTGTTGTCCTTGTCTATGGTGATGGATTTGGCCTGGCCAAGATCCTGGATGCTCACATTTTCCAGTTTGATGCCGATGTCTTCAGACACCACCTGGCCGCCGGTGAGAACGGCAATATCTTCCAGCATGGCTTTTCTTCTGTCACCAAAACCCGGGGCTTTGACCGCAGCCACGTTCAGGGTGCCGCGCAGCTTGTTCACCACCAGGGTGGCAAGGGCTTCACCTTCAATATCCTCTGCAATGATCACAAGGGGTTTGCCGGTCTTGGCAATTTCTTCGAGCACCGGGAGCAGGTCTTTCATGGAAGAGATCTTCTTGTCGCAGATCAGCACATAGGGATTTTCCATGGCAGCCACCATTTTTTCGGTGTCTGTGGCAAAATAGGGAGACAGGTAGCCCCTGTCAAACTGCATGCCTTCAACCACTTCCAGGGTGGTCTCCATGGATTTTGCTTCCTCCACGGTGATGACCCCTTCTTTGCCCACTTTGTCCATGGCTTCGGCAATGATGTTGCCGATGGTTTCATCACTGTTGGCGGAAATGGTACCTACCTGGGCGATCTCATTCTGGTTTTTGGTGGGTTTGGCAAGGGCTTCCAGGCTTTTGGTGATCTGGGCAACCGCCTTGTCAATACCGCGTTTGATGCCCATGGGGTTGTTGCCGGCAACCACCAGTTTCTGGCCTTCTTCATAGATAGCCCGGGCCAGAACTGTAGCTGTGGTGGTACCGTCACCTGCCATATCAGATGTTTTGGAAGAGACCTCCTTCACCATCTGGGCACCCATGTTTTCAAATTTGTCTTCCAGATCGATCTCTTTGGCAACGGTTACCCCGTCCTTGGTCACGGTGGGAGATCCCCAGGATTTTTCAATCACCACATTTCTTCCTTTGGGTCCCAGGGTTACAACAACTGCATCTGCAAGAGCTTTAACGCCTCTGAGCATTGCTTCACGCGCTTTGGCATCATATTTAATTTCTTTGGCCATTTTACATCTTCTCCATTATATATATTGATTTTTCGTATTTTTACTCTTCAGGTATCGTGTGTGTATGCATCAGGCAACGATGGTCAACCGCAGGTATCGGCAGCCAGGCCATCTTGTGATGCGATACATTTATTCAATAATTCCCAGAACATCATCCTGGCGCAGGATCAGGTAATCCTCGCCATCGATTTTCACATCAGTTCCGCCGTATTTGCTGAACAATACCCGGTCCCCTACTTTCACATCCATGGGCAGCAGTTTTCCATCTTCACCCATACGGCCGTTGCCTGTGGCAACAACCTTGCCTTCTGCCGGCTTTTCCTTTGCCGTGTCAGGGATGATAATCCCGCCTTTGGTTTTCTCATCTTCTGCAACACGCTGAACCAGAATTCTGTCACTCAGTGGTCTTAAACTCATGATACAATACTCCTTTTTGCGTTTTGTTTAATTGTTCATATATAAATGTAATGATCAACGCCTGCTGTCAGGAATCATCTTTTGTCTTTGCAGATGGCGCTGCAGGCGTTGTTTCTGTGGATGCAGACGGTGTTTTTTCCGTGGTATCTGTTTTTGCACCGCCGTAATCGGTGACATACCAGCCAGATCCCTTTAAGTGGAAAGAACTGTGGGAAATTATTTTTTCAAGGCGCCCCCTGCACTGGGGGCAGACCGCCAGGGGGGGGTCTGAAATTTTCTGAAAAGCTTCTTCAATGCGTTTACACGCTGCACACTGGTACTCGTAAACCGGCATTTTCCTTTTCTCCCTTTTAAGCGTAAATGACTGCTTGAAAAATCATTGATAAAGTAACAAGTCTTTTTCCCCTGTCAAGACACAGGTTTTTAAATTTTTTTTCCAGGGGTTACTGGCCATGGACAACACGCCATTTTTCAAAAAAATCAAATATTTGCTCCATCCCCTCCATGGACAGCGGCGCCAGGATGGTATAGGTGAGGCCATGCACCTTTCTTTCTTCAGCCAGGGTGACAGATGCCTCTGATGCATGTTCATACCGGTGACTGAAGGTAAGAAACCGGACCACATGCACCAGTTCATGCACCAGCACATACAAAAGAAACGGAAACAAGACCAGTGTTTTGCGGGATGCCACAGCAGACACGATGGCAGGGTCCTGAAGACAGACCGTGTACAGGCTGAACCGGGATGATCCCAGCGGCACATCCGATTTTCTGCCTTCATATTTCACCACCTGGGCAAAAGGGCCTGTCACCTTTTCATGGGGGGCCAGATCCCTGGCGGTTTTAATGTCATACCGGTTTTTCAGCCACTGGCCGGAAGACAGTTTATAATAATTGTTCACCAGTTCTTCACAGATCAATACTGCCTGGTCCACCTGTTCCAGCTCTGCCCTGTTGAAATACCGGTCTGTTTTCATGTCATTGCCCAGGATACCAGATAAAAAAAATTGGACATTTATCAAAACAATATGCTATTGTTTGAGTTTAGCCTGATACATTTAACATATTAAAATGCAAAGGAGGTGATTTTTTTGAGCAGTGTTATTAAAAAAAGAAGAAAAAAGATGCGCAAACATAAACACAGAAAGCTACTTGCCAAAACCCGGCACCAGAGAAAGAAGAAATAGCCATTTTTTTGTAAGGGTATCCGGGCAGATCTTATCAGCCCGATACCCTTACCGGTTTACCGGCTGCCCCCTTACCGGGGCAAATTCTTCCTATTCTGCAACCCCTTTCATAAACTTCATCAGGTCTGAATCCGTGGACAAAATCAGGGTACTGTCTTTTTCCAGGGCCTGGGAATACAGATCCATGGTTTTTAAAAAAGCATAGAATTCCGGATCTTTCCCATAGGCTGCAGCATAAATACCGGCTGCTTCCGCATCTGCCTTACCTTTTGTGGTCTGGGCGGTTCTATAGGCTTCAGACTTGATCACCTGGAGGTCTTTTTCCTTTTCACCCCGTATGTTGCTGGCCTCTCCCCGTCCTTCAGCCCGGAATTTTTCAGCAATCTGGTTCCGCTCGGCAATCATGCGGTCATACACAGAGCGCCGGACACTGTCAATATAATTGATGCGCTTGATTTTCACATCCACCAGCTCTATACCGAATTCCTCGAGTTTTTCCTTTGCCTGGGCCACAATGCGCCGGGTGATTTCATCCCGTCCCAGGTTTACGGTATACCGCACCTGCCTGGGAGCCTCCTCCTGCAGTTTGGCTTCTGTGTCCGCACCAAACCCTTCAAAGGTGTCCATGGGCCGGTCGGTGTTGCGCACGATCTCTGCCAGTGGATAGGAACTGATAAGGTTCCGGGTGGCCGGGTCAATCAGGTCATCCAGACGCTTTAAAGCGGAAAATTCATCCTTGACCGTCTGAAAATAGGTCAGCGGATCAGTAATCCGCCACCTGGCAAAGGTATCCACCCAGATATAGGTTTTGTCCCTGGTGGGAATCTGGCCGGGGCTGCCGTCCCATTCAAGCAGGTGCTTGGGAAAAAAATTGGTTTTCTGGATAAAGGGCACCTTGAAATTCAACCCCGGTTCCACAACGGGTTCTCCTGTTATTCTGCCGAACTGGGTGATGACCACCTGTTCGGTTTCATCCACGATAAACGCGGCATCGTAAACGACCACCGCCAGTATGACCAGTACGGCCACACCCAATATTTTTATCTGCTGCGCATTCATATATTACTCACCTTTTTGAAGAAATCTGTCCTGAAGCGTTGATGCACCATCACCCATGTTCAACAGGGGCAGCACATTTTTCTGATCTGCGTCAATGATATACTTGGCACCTATTTTGGGCAGAACATCTCCCATGGTTTCCAGATACATCCGTTTGCGCGTCACATCCTTGGCCTGTGCGTAAGCTTCGTAAACGGCCTTGAACTTGCTGGCATCACCCTGGGCCCGGTTGACCCGGTCGATGGCATACCCTTCCGCATCTTTTATCACCCGCTGGGCTTCACCCCGGGCCAGGGGCACCGCTTTGTTGTATTCCTCTTTGGCTTTGTAAATGGTCTGTTCTTTTTCCTGGATGGCCTGGTTCACTTCATTGAAGGATGCCTGGACCGGTTCGGGCACATTGGTGCGTTTCATTTCAATGTTCACAACGGCAATACCGGCCTTTGCATTATCCAGTTCAGCCTGCAGCATATCCCTGGCTGCCTGGGCGATCTCGGCCCGCTTGGTGATGACCTCATTGATGCTGCGGTCCCCCACAATAGTCCGCATGGTGGCCTCGGACATGTTGCGCAACAGCGAGGTCACATCCTTGACATTGAACAGATACGCCCGGGGATCGGCCCGCCTGTACTGCACGATCCAGGGCACCACCCCCACGTTGAGGTCGCCGGTGAGCATCAAAGAGGATTCAGATGCGTTTCCATACGCCCCGGCTCCTTCCGCTGCCCGCACACCGAACTCTTCTGTCTCAGGCGTCCTTACATTGACCTTTGTGACCTTTTCAATGCCGGAGGGCAGTTTGAAATTCAAACCCGGCTGGGCAAGGCGGTTGAATTTTCCAAACCGCTGCACCACCCCCACCTCGCTTCTGTCCACAGTATAAAAAGTGGAAGATGCCAGGAACAATACCAGCAGTACAATAATGACAAGAAAGATTCCCGGAAACTTGAAACCTTTGAATTTATTTAAAATTTCATCCATCTGCGGCGGCCTGGGCATACCTGGACCGCCGCTGCCGCCGCCCTTGTTCTGTTCATATTTCTGCTGATTTTCCCTCAGCTTTTCCCAATCCCAATTCATAAAATCACGTTCCTGTTAATTGTGTGGTAAAAAAATGGTTGATAATCCTGGTAACCTAAATAACCAATATATATATATCACGCCCAAAAGGCAATATTTTTCGGGATTGGTTACAAGCAGCTGCACCCGGCGGTCACCATTTTTATATATATTATCACGCAAAAACATGATATGTATAAAAAATTGTATGGATACCCCATCAGGCCGCCCATACCGGCCGGACAACACAGGATAGAACCGGTGAGCACCAGAAAAAACGACCATAAGCTGATCCATATCAGTGACATACTCAAAACCGCTTTGAAAAAATACCGGCCTGCCGGTGATACGGACATGACGCGGATATGGGATGTCTGGGATACGGCCGTGGGCAGGCCCATTGCCATGAATGCCAAACCCGACACCTTTAAAGACGGGGTTTTGATTGTCAATGTATCCAGCTCATCCTGGATTCACCAGCTCAAATTTCTGGAAAAACAGATCATATCCAATATCAACCAGCACATGGCGTCCAGCCCGATCCGGCAGATCCGTTTTAAAATTGGAAACATTCACAGCTGACACCCTGTCTGGTCCCCCATTGACCATTTTTCAGCCCAAAACCGGTTACCGGTTTTCTTTGGACCCCCTCATTCTGGCGGCCCATATCCACCCGGATCCCGGGAACAGAATCATGGACATGGGCTGCGGCTGCGGGATCATCAGCCTTATCCTCGGTGCCCGTCACCGGGATGTGCAGATCACAGGTGTGGAGATCCAGGAGGAACTTGCCTTTCTGGCCCAAAAAAATGCTGTGCAGAACGGCCTGGAAAGCCGTATCCATATCCTGCACCAGGATATCCGGCGCCTTTCTGAAACCAAGACCGCACCACCGGCTGATATCATTGTATCCAATCCCCCGTACAAAAAAAAAGCCACCGGCCGCCTGAACCCGGATCCGGGAAAAGCCCTGGCCCGGCATGAAATTACCCTGGACATCGCCGCCCTTGTGAACAAAGCCGCCCTGTTTATAAAACCCGGCGGACAGCTCTGCCTGATTTTTCCCGCCCCCCGCTTAGAGGAACTGGTCCTGTGCCTCACATCAGCAGGATTTCACCCCCACTGGATACGCTTTGTCCATTTCAGACCCGCAGCCCCTGCCGAACGGGTTCTGGTCAGTGCTGTCAAAACCGGAAACGCCCCCCTCACCGTCCGGCCGCCCCTGTATCTGTACCACAAAAACGGCAATCCCACAGCGGACCATCTCAGACTGTTGGCGTGGTAATATCCGTGGCCCGGTGCTTTAATCCTTGACACAGGAACAAAAAGATACTAATTTACCCGGATTAATTGACAAAGGAGAGGTGACCGAGCGGCTGAAGGTGCACGCCTGGAAAGCGTGTGTATCCTAACCGGGTACCGAGGGTTCGAATCCCTCCCTCTCCGCCACCCCCATGCCGGACACCATGTCATATCAGGTTTTAGCACGCAAATACAGACCCCAGGCCTTTGGCGATGTTGTGGGCCAGTCCCATGTGACCACCACCCTTGTCAACGCCATTGAACAGGACCGCATGGCCCATGCCATTTTGTTCACAGGCCCCAGGGGTACGGGCAAAACCACCATTGCCCGGATTCTGGCCAAGGCCATGAACTGCCAAAACGGTCCCACCCCCTTTCCCTGCAATACGTGCAAAACCTGCAGGCAGATCATCACCGGCCATTGCGCTGATGTATTTGAAATTGACGGGGCCTCCAACAACAGTGTGGACCAGATCCGGGATCTGCGGGAAAACGTCACCTATATGCCGGCTGCCGCTTCCTTCAAGATCTATATCATTGATGAAGTGCACATGCTGTCCACTGCTGCCTTCAATGCCCTGCTGAAAACCCTGGAAGAACCCCCTTCCCATGTCCTGTTCATCTTTGCCACAACAGAGGTGCACAAGATTCCTGCCACCATTTTGTCCCGGTGCCAGCGCCATGACCTGGGCCGTATCCCGCTGGAGGCCATATCCGGTCTGTTAAAAACACTATGTGACAAGGAAGGTTTCACGGTAGAGGACCAGGGACTTGATCTGATTGCCCTGGAAGCGGACGGATCAGTGCGCGATGCATTGAGCCTGCTGGACCGGATTCTGTCCTTTGCACCGGGGAGTGATATCACCTATGCCATGGTGGTGGATGCCCTGGGTGTCATAGACCGCAAAATGATGTCAGACCTCACCGATGCCCTGTTTGAAAAAAATGGGGCAGCCCTGATATCTCTGGTTGAGACCATCAATGATACAGGCATGGATTTAAAAAAATTTTACGGCGAGATCATTCTGCACGTAAGAAACCTGAGCGTGATCCAGCTCTGCGGGCCTGATCATCCGGCAGTAAATATGACAGGCGCACAAAAACAGCAGCTGCACAGCACAATATCTTCTCTGCCACGGGGATACCTGGAGATGCTGCTCCAGGTGCTTTTACACGAAGAATCCATGGTGAAATTTTCATCCCACACCAAAACCGCCATTGAAACAGTCCTGCTCAAACTGCTCCAGGTCCGGACCGGGGCCATGGCAGACCAGATCATACACAAACTGGATGCCCTTGCCCGGCAGGTGGATACCGGTTCTTCCGGCCCGGTATATGCAAACCCTGCAGGAACTGCTTCCCCGGG
>JAZBPL010000126.1:0-15884 GCA_036351635.1 Desulfotignum sp. | reverse complement strand
TATGAAACCCTGCGGTATTTTTCCGGAACAAAAAATCCGACCTCTGAATTTACCTATGGCACCGCTTCCAATGATGACAATGATCTGGATCTGCCGAAACCGGACTGGCTGGATCCCTATACCGATGGAGAGGATGTCAATCAAAACGGGGTCCTTGATCCGGGGGAGGATCTGAACGGAAACGGGATTCTTGACGGTTTCGACTATTGTGCCAAACCCTTTATGCTGGTGTTGAGCGATATCAATCCCACCTACGATTCCGACCAGCTGCCCGGCAGCAATACAAATTTTTCCGGCTCAGTGTCAGATCCCCTTGCAGGGCTTAACGTTGAAACCCTTGCCGATACTATATCAAATGCCGAAGGAATCAGCGGAGCCCATTTCATGGGGCAGGTGGCAGCTGATAATGACGGGGCCTGTTCTCCAAAGACCCTTTCCGGTTTTGGTGATATTCGCGGGCTTTGTCCGGAAGAACCCACCAAACAGGGCAGTTATTATGCAGCATCAGTTGCCTATCACGGCAATATAGAGGATATCCATCCCACTGCATCTGAATTCCAGAGTGTCAGTACCTATGCTGTCGGGCTGTCTTCGCCTCTGCCCCAGATTGAGATGCCAGTGGGGAACAGCACCATTACAATGGTACCTTTTGCAAAATCTGTGGGAGGCGGCAGTTATGGTATTTCTTCAACCCAGGGTGATTTCCAGCCCACTAACACCATTGTTGATTTTTTTGTGGAAGAAATTTCCCCAACCCGGGGGAAATTCAGAATTAACTTTGAAGATGTTGAGCAGGGTGCTGACCATGACATGGATGCCATTGTCGAATATATTTACCAGGTGGTGGACAGTGCAGATAATCCCGTGACCAATCCGGCTTTGGGGGAAAAAGTGATTATCACCCTGAACTCCACTTATGCTGCAGGAGGGATCATCCAGCACATGGGATATATTATTTCCGGGACCACCAGTGACGGCACCTATCTTGAGGTCAGAGACGATGACACAGGCGCCAGTTCAGATCCGGACTATTTTCTGGATACCCCGCCCGGGGTTGAACCGGGAGGTGCCTGGAATGACGGAGCAGCCCTCCCGTTGACAGCAACCAGAACCTTTACCCCCGGCACATCCGGAGCGGCCACACTCCTGAAAAATCCCCTGTGGTATGCAGCCAAATGGGGCGGGTTTCAAGATTACAATGCAAGCGGCACCCCTGATCAGAAAAATGAATGGGACAAAGACGATGACGGCGTGCCTGACACCTATTTTTACGTGCAGAATCCGCTGCGGCTGGAAGAACAGCTGAATCGGTCATTTGCCGATATCTTACGGCGTACCGCATCCGGAACAGCTGCATCGGTCATTTCCCAGACAAGATCCGGAGAAGGGGCAGTCTACCAGGCGGTTTTTTATCCGGAATTCAAAGGCCCCCTTGGCAATACCATCAACTGGGCCGGGGAGCTTCATGCCCTGTTCGTGGACAGTTATGGAAACATGCGGGAGGATACAAACGGCAATGCCATAATGGACCCTGTTGATGACCTGGTCATAGTTTTTGATGGTACGACCATCTATAAATATGAAGATACAGATGGCGATGATATCATTGAAGACACACAAACACCTGTTTATACGGGAAGCATTGACGACATTGCGTTTATATGGTCTTCTTCGGCCATACTGAACGAGATGAGTGATGGAGAAATTGCCAGCCAGCGGATTTACAATGCCGCCTCTAACAACCGGTATATTTTTACCTTCATCGATCAGAACCAGAACATGGTGGCGGATACAGGCGAACAGATGGATTTTATCAGCAATGCAACCCCTTCGGCAGCTGATCTGACAGATGATTCTCTGATATATCCCTATCTGACACTTTTTCCGACATTTGAAGATGAACCGTCCATTGTCTTTGACGGCAGTGCCATATCCATGGATGCCTTCAGGACGGGAAATCCTGGAGAATTTGTGGATTTTCTATCAAATCAGAGCCAGCGGGTCATAGATTATATCAGAGGGATTGATCAGCCGGGATTCATTTCTGCTGCCACGCCGGCTTATATTCTGCCGCCGTTCCGGAGCCGGCAGGCGGATTATGATGATGACGGTACTCTGGAAACCTGGCGTTTGGGGGATATTGTCTATTCAACACCAACGGTTGTGGGGCGACCCGCTGAGAACTATCATCTGCTTTACAGGGACTCATCTTACGCTGTTTTTGCCGATAAGTTCAGAAACCGCAGGAATATGGTGTATGCCGGTGCCAATGATGGTATGTTTCATGCGTTTAATGCCGGTTTTTACGATGAAGCAACCAAAAGTTTTTCTACCCAGCTGACCACTGAAACATCCCATGAGTTAGGGGCTGAACTTTGGGCATATGTGCCGTTTAACCTGCTGCCCCATCTGTACTGGTTGACAGAGCCCACCTATCCCCATGTCTATTATAATGATTTAAAACCCAAGGTCTTTGATGCGAAGATTTTCCCCAACGGCACCTATGATGATGGGACTGATGGTGAACCGGACTGGGGCACACTCCTTGTGGGCGGCATGCGGTTCGGTGGAGGGCAGATTATTGCAGACGTGGATAAAACAGACGGCAATGTCGCTGTAGCAGGTGATCCGGTCATGTCTTCGGCATATTTTATTCTGGATATCACCGATCCTGAGTCTGCACCTGAAGTGCTTGCAGAAATAAGGTTTGAGGACCTTGGTTACACCACCTGTTATCCGGCGGTTGTTCCCATGAAGGATAAGGATCCGGCTACCGGCACTATCCAGGAGAATGAATGGTACATGGTTTTTGGATCAGGCCCGGCTTCGGCAGCAGGAACCGCAGATATCAACGGTTCTTCTGAAGCACTTTCCGGTGCGGCAAGCTCCCAGACGGCAAAATTGTATGTCGTGGATTTAAAGGAACTTGTTCTTAATAAGAGCCTGAAAACACTGGATAATCTCGGTGTTTTTACAGAAGCGCCGGCCACTGTTGCCGGGGAACATGATTTTTTTCAGTCTCTGGATGCGGACTCCTTTGTATCAGACCCGGTGTCTGTTGATTTTAATCTGGATTATAGTGCAGATGCGGTTTATTTCGGCACTGTCAGCGGAGATAAAATCACTGGCTGGGGCGGAAATCTGAGGCGCATGGTGATTGATAACAATCTTTTACCGTCTGCCTGGGATGGAGACAGCCTTTTTTTCAGCACTGATTCTGGACAACCCATTGTTACCGCACCATCTGTTGGACTGGATGACCGGGGGAACCGCTGGATATTTTTTGGAACCGGCCGGTTTTTCGTCAAAGATGATTCCGGGCATACAGATACCCAGGCCTATTATGGTATCAAAGAACCTTTTACCGATGCTGATGGAAACGGTTTTTGGGATCCCGGTGAACTACCTACCTGGGGAACGGTTTTGAAACTGAATCTGGTCGACACCTCAAATGCTGTTATCTTTGATGATAAGAGTATTACAGGTGTTAACGATCTTGCAGGTGTTGTGGTTCCGGCATGGGGTGATTTAATAAATGAAATGGATCTCACAGCCACCCATGGCTGGACTTTTGATTTTACCACATCCAAGGAAAGAAATCTGGGTCAGGCAACACTTTTTGGAGATCTGCTGACGTTTACCACGTATGTGCCTTCTTCTGATATCTGTTCTTTTGAGGGGGAAAGCAATTTATATGCGGTATATTATAAAACAGGAACAGCATACTTTAAATCAGTAATCGGAAGTACATTTACTGATCTGAACGGCAATATGGTGGTTGATGCGGAACAGGGTGAACTCCAGATTCACCGGAACATTTCCCTGGGAAAGGGACTTGCCACCACACCCAATATTCATGTTGCTAAACAGGACGGTTCAAAGGCATTTGTGCAGACAAGTACCGGTGCCATTGAAATCATAGAGCAGGCCAACCCTGCAAGTGTAAAATCCGGTGTCATTTCCTGGGAAGAGATGGAATGATCTCTTTTTGTCGTTGGACTGACTGATTGACTTTTGCCCGGAAACGTTTTAGAAATGAATGAAATACTGCGGATGCAGATGAGATTCTTTTTACGGGCTTAAGGAGGAAATATGACACTGAATATATGTAAAATGATACGTCCAGTTTTGCTGCTGGTTATGGTTGCATCAGCGCTTTGGCTGACCGGCTGCACCCAGATATTTACCGGCAAAAAAGCTGCAGAACCCCAGACAAGCACTGTATCTTCATCAGGTTCGGGTGTGTCGGATATTCAGCCGACGTCACCTGTTTCCAAGAAAACCACGGCGGTATATTATGATTTTGAAGATGTGCTGATTCCTCTGGAACTCAAGGTGGTGCAGGACAAAAGCGTTATTGTTTCCACCCCCGGGTTCACATCAGGCATTCTGGTGCTCAAGGGCCGGGTGGAGCGCAGGTCTTTGATCAACTTTTTCAATAACAACATGCAGAAAGACAACTGGAGTATTGTCAGCCAGATCAAATCCCCGGGCAATTCCATCATGGTGTATGAAAAAGCAACCAGGTGTGCCGTTATTACCATTAAAAGCGAACATATCAATACCTGGGTGGAGGTGGGCGTTGCAGCCCGTGTCAACCAGAATTCATTGTCCGGCGGCATGGGCGGCATGTCTGAGTCGGATCTGACCCAGTGATGGATCTTTGCGGCAAACGTATCCTGCTGGGGATAACCGGCGGGATTGCCGCCTATAAAGCGGTGGAGCTGCTGCGGCTGCTCAAAAAAGCAGGGGCAGGCGTGGATGTGGTCATGACTGAGGCAGCCCTGCAGTTTGTGGGCAGAACCACCTGTGAGGTGCTGTCGGAAAACCCGGTGATCACAAATCTGTGGACAGATTCCCGGACTTCCGTGGCCCACATCGATGTGGCATCCAGTTGCGATGCCGCGGTTATTGCCCCAGCCACAGCCAACTGCATCGGAAAAATGGCCCATGCCATCGCAGATGATGCCCTGACCACCACCCTGCTGGCAGTGACCGCACCTGTCATGATCTGTCCCTCCATGAACACCCATATGTATGAAAATATCCGGGTCCAGCGGAACCTGGATATACTGGAAAAAGACGGCATGCACATCCTGGATCCGGATGCCGGGGCCCTGGCCTGCAAAACCACGGGGGCAGGCCGCCTGCCCGAGCCCTGGTTTATCCTGGACCGGATCATCCACATGCTGAGTCCCAGGGATTTTGCCGGCAGAAAAGTGCTGGTGTCTGCCGGCCCCACCCTGGAACCCATCGATCCTGTCCGGTATGTGAGCAACCATTCTTCCGGCAAAATGGGATATGCCATTGCCAGGGCTGCGGAAATGCGGGGGGCACAAGTGACCCTGGTGACCGGTCCTGTCAGCCTGGACCCGCCTGTGGGGGTTGACACCCTTCAGGTACAGACCTGCCGGGACATGGCAGATGCCATGATCTCACAGTTTCCCGCGGCAGATATCACCATCAAGGTGGCGGCAGTGGCGGATTTTCGCCCGAAAACCCACACTGATCTGAAAATCAAGAAAACATCAGGCCAGGCGGGCCTGACCCTGGAACTGGTCCAGAACCCCGATATTTTACAGCGCTTAGGGGAGATGAAAAGAACTGACCAGTTTCTGGTGGGATTTGCGGCAGAAACCCATGACCTTGCAGCCAGTGCCCAGAAAAAAATAAAAAAAAAGAACCTGGACATGATCGCTGCCAATCTGGTGGGGAAAAAGGATTCCGGATTTCAGGCAGACACCAACAAGGTCACGTTGTTTTTCCGGGACGGCACCAAAAAAGATCTGGCGCTCATGGACAAGCAGGCAGTGGCCCATACCCTTTTAGACACCATCCTGGAGCAGTTCCCATAGACCGGCCATGGCAGTATCTGATCCCATAAACACAGGCCCGTCCGCCGATGATCTGCTGGCGGTTATCCAGGATTTTTCCCAGTATCTCAGGTTTCAGAAAACCCTTGGGTTCACCCGGCATGACCTGTCACCGCAGTCCCGGGCCATTCTGGAAACCTGGGGGAAAAAACAAAAATCACCCCGGTCAGCCCCTGCTTTTCATTCCCATGGCCCTGCATCGGCAGCCATGGTGATTGTGGACAGCCAGGGCACTTTTTTTTCCGGGGAAGCCGGCGATCTGCTGAAAAAAATTCTGGCAGCCATGCAGGTTTCTTTTGATGGCGTATCTTTGTGCAATGCTTCAGATCCGGCTGCGGTTAAAAACCATGTGCAGGCTGTGCAGCCGAACACCGTCATTGCCCTGGGAAGTCGTGCCGCAACAGTGGTGACAGGCAGGCAGGAACCGCTGGAGAGCCTGCGGGGGCGGTTTTTCACCTTTCAGGGTGTCAAAGCCATGCCCACCTATCATCCGCTGCAGCTGCTGGAAAATCCCGCCCTGAAACGGCCGGTGTGGGAAGATATGCAGCAGGTGATGAAAATACTGGAATCAGGCCATGACCGTTGACAGATTCATGGATATCCTGGTTGCGGAAAAAGGGTATTCTTTCCATACCTGCCGGGCATACCGGTCGGATATCATGGATTTTATCCGGTTTTTCATTGGAGATCAGGACAAAAAAGATCCTGCACAAGAAAATGCGCAAGCTTATGATATGCGGCTGCAGCAACAGTTTTCCGCCCGGGTGGCAGATCTGGTGCCGGGAGATGTCAAAACATATCTGGCCCACCAGGTCCGGGCGGGAAAGCAGAAAAAAACCCTGTCCCGCAGGCTGTCTGCCCTGAAAGCGTTTTTTGCTTTCCTGGTGCGGGACAAACAGCTGGCAGCCAATCCTGCGGACGGGATCCCGTTTCCCAAACTGGGCAAAACCATTCCCCGGGTGTTGACCGTGGAGGATATGTTCCGCCTGCTGGATTCCATAAAAAGCGACACCTGGCTGGAAAAGCGCAACTGTGCCATGTTTGAAACCTTTTATTCCACCGGCATGCGGATTTCGGAAATCCATGGCCTGGACATGGGCCACATTGACTTTCACAACCAGGTGATTAAAGTCTTGGGCAAAGGCGGCAGACAGCGGATGGTGCCGGTGGGGCGCAGGGCTGTGGCAGCGGTGAAATCCTATAGAAAAGCATTGTCAGAGGATCCGGTCCCTGTGTTTGTGAACAAGGATTTCGGGCGGCTGTCCACCCGGTCCATCAGCAGGATCCTGGACAGGATCGTCAATCAGTGCGGCCTGCATGTGCCGGTATCCCCCCATGTGCTGCGCCACTGTTTTGCCACCCATATGCTGGATTCCGGGGCAAACCTGCGGGGTATCCAGGAAATTTTAGGCCATGCCAGCCTGTCCACCACCCAGGTGTACACCCATGTGAGCATGGACCATTTGATGCAGGTGTATGACAAAGCACACCCAAGGAGTTGATACAACATCATGAGCAATGATACATTTCACGGCACCACCATCCTGGCCCTTCGCACAGATAAGGCGGTGGTAATGGCAGGAGACGGCCAGGTCACCCTGGGCAGTATCGTGACCAAGCACAAGGCAAAAAAGGTGAGACGGATTTTCCATGACCAGATCATCACCGGGTTTGCCGGTGCCACCGCCGATGCCCTGACCCTGTCTGAAAAACTCGAAGAAAAACTGGAACGGTACAACGGCAACCTGACCCGGGCCAGTGTGGAGCTGGCCAGAGAATGGCGCACCGACAAATACCTGCGGCGCCTGGAAGCCATGATGATAGCCGCTGATGTGCACAACACCTATCTTCTGTCCGGCAACGGTGATGTGATCGAGCCGGACCACGGGGTGATCAGCATCGGTTCGGGCAGTCCCTCGGCCCAGTCTGCCGCCCTGGCACTCATGGAAAACACAGACCTTTCCCCGGAACAGATTGTGGAAAAAGCCATGAAAATTGCTGCTGATTTGTGTATCTATACGAACCATGAGATCACCATGGAGGTTTTAGCAGTTAGCTATTAGCTGTTAGCTGTTAGCTGTTAGTTTTTAGCTGTTTGTCGGTAGTAGGGAGTGGCAGGAATGATTTGTCATTGTTCACTGGAGCTGATGACTGCCTACTGACGGCTGAAAGGTTTCATTTAATTTGACCAACCATATAATGTGGTCCGACCGTTAGGGACCAAACTGGAATATATCCATGAAAGATTTAAAGCCCAAAGAGATTGTAACAGAGCTGGACAAATATATCATCGGCCAGAAAGATGCCAAAAAATCAGTGGCCATTGCCCTGCGCAACCGCTGGCGCCGGCGCCAGGTGGAACCGGATCTCCAGGATGAGATCGCCCCGAAAAACATCATTCTCATCGGCCCCACAGGCGTGGGCAAAACTGAAATTGCCAGGCGCCTGGCCAATCTTACGGATTCGCCTTTCTACAAGGTGGAGGCATCCAAGTTCACCGAGGTGGGGTATGTGGGCCGGGATGTGGAATCCATGATCAGGGATCTTGTGGAATTGACCGTGAACACCCTCAAGGCCAGGCAGCAGGAAGCGGTCCAGGAAAAAGCAGCCAGGCTGGCCGAAGAACGGGTCCTGGATATTCTGCTGCCCCCGACTCCCAGATCCAACGCCCCGGAAGACAACAAACCCATCCAGATTTCCGACCACTCGGCACAGAACCAGGACACCGGTTCCGGTACCAGAGAAAAACTCAGAACCATGCTCAGGGCCGGTAAACTGGATACCCGGCAGATTGACCTGGATGTGGCGGACAGATCCTCTCCCATGGTGGAAATTTTTTCCAATTCCGGGATCGAGGAAATGGGGATCAATGTCAAGGACATGCTGGGCAATCTCATGCCCAAGTCCACCAAGCGCAGAAAGGTGAGTGTCAAAGAGGCGTTGAAGATCCTGACCCAGGAAGAGGCAGCCCATCTGGTGGACATGGACCGGGTGAAAACCGATGCAGTGGCCATGGTGGAACAGTCCGGCATTATTTTCATCGATGAGATCGACAAGATTGCGGGCAAGGAAAAGAGCCAGGGGCCCGAGGTGTCCAAAGAAGGGGTCCAGCGGGATCTGCTGCCCATTGTGGAGGGCAGTTCCGTGCCCACCAAATACGGGATCGTGAAAACCGACCATATTCTGTTCATCGCTTCGGGTGCGTTTCATGTGTCCAAACCGTCAGACCTGATTCCGGAACTCCAGGGCCGGTTTCCCATCCGGGTGGAGCTCACCTCCCTGGGGGCGGATGAATTTGTGCGGATCCTGACAGAACCCAAGAACGCCCTGGTGCTCCAGTACATTGCCCTGCTGCGCACCGAGGGGGTGGACATCTCATTTACCCAGGATGCAGTGGAAAAAATTGCCGCCATAGCGGTGGATGTGAATGCCTCCACGGAAAATATCGGGGCCCGGCGGCTGCATACCCTCATGGAAAAGCTGCTGGAGGAAATCCTTTTTGCGGCCCCGGATGTGGCAGACCCGCAGATAAAAATTGATGCCGCCTTTGTGGAAAACCAGTTGATGGATATCGTGAAAAACGAAGACCTGAGCAGGTATATCCTATGATGCCGGATACCCCTGACACGAACACCTCCAACCCGGAAAACCCGGACCCGAACGGTGTGAAAAAGCCCAGTGTGGCGGATATTCTGGTGGAGGCCCTGCCTTATATCCAGCAGTTTTCCACCAAAACCATTGTCATCAAGTATGGCGGCCATGCCATGGTGGATGAAAAGCTGAAACGCGATTTTGCCAATGACATCACCCTGCTCAAATTCATCGGCATCAATCCGGTGGTGGTGCACGGCGGCGGTCCCCAGATCAGCAAGGTGCTGGCCGCCATGGGCATCACCTCCACATTTATCCGGGGGATGCGGTATACCGATGATGCCACCATGGATGTGGTGGAGATGGTGCTGGGCGGCAAGGTCAACAAGGATATCGTGGCCCGGATCAACCAGGAAGGGGGCAGGGCAGTCGGCCTCACCGGCAAGGACGGCAGCCTGATCCTGGCGGAAAAAATGAAGATATATGTCCAGGATGACCAGGAAAAACCCCCGGAGATCATCGATCCGGGCATGGTGGGGGATGTGGTGTCAGTGAACCCGGAGATCATCCATACGTTGACCGCAAAAGGGTTTATTCCCATTATTGCGCCGGTGGGTATCGGCAAAAAAGGGGAGACCTATAACATCAATGCAGATGTTGTGGCATCAAAGATCGCCGCATCCCTGGGAGCGGAGCGCCTGATTCTGGTGACCGATGTGGATGGTGTTCTGGATCAGGATCAGAAACTTGTGTCTTCCGTGAACGGCACCGATATCCGGCAGATGATCCAAGACCGTCAGATACAGGGCGGCATGATTCCCAAGGTGGAGTGTGCCCTGGCTGCATTGAAGAGCGGGGTGAAAAAAGCCCATATCATCAACGGGAAAATATCCCATGCCGTGCTGCTGGAGCTGTTTACGGATTCGGGGATCGGCACCCAGGTGGTTGAATGACTAACAGCTAACAGCTAAAAACTAAAAGGAACTTCCATGGATACCCGGGAAAAAACCGACGCATATGTCTGCCAGACCTATGCGCGCCAGGGAAAGGCATTTGTCAGTGGGAAAGGCATGTTTCTGACCGATGAAGACGGGCAGGTGTACACCGATTTTCTGGCCGGGATTGCCGTGTGCAGTTTGGGTCACTGCCATCCGGAGGTTACAGAGGCCATCCGGGAGCAGGCCGGCCGGCTGGTGCATGTGTCCAATCTGTTTTACACACATCCCCAGGCGGATCTGGCACAGGCTTTGGTGGAAAAAAGCTTTGCTGACCGGGTGTTTTTTGCCAATTCCGGGGCTGAGGCAAATGAAGCAGCCATCAAGCTTGCCAGGCGGTATTTTCAGCAGAACGGGGATAAAAAACGGTTTAAGATCATCACCATGGCCCGGTCCTTCCACGGCCGCACCATGGCCACCCTGACCGCCACCGGCCAGGACAAGATCAAACAGGGGTTTTATCCCCTGCTGGAGGGATTTTCCCATGTGCCGTTCAATGACCTTGCCGCCCTGGAAAAGGAACTGGATGACACGGTGTGTGCGGTGATGATGGAACCCATCCAGGGGGAGGGCGGGGTGATTCCGGCGGATCCTGACTATCTTGCAGGGGTGCGGGCATTGTGTGACAGGACAGGCACCCTGCTGATATTTGATGAAATCCAGACCGGCATGGGCCGGTGCGGCTCCTTGTTCGCCCATGAAGCCTATGGGGTGACCCCGGATATCATGACCCTTGCCAAGGCCCTGGGCAACGGTGTTCCCATCGGTGCCATGCTGGCCACTCAAGCGGCTGCAAAGGGATTTGCCCCTGGCAGCCACGGCTCCACCTTCGGCGGAACGCCCCTGGCCACGGCTGCCGGGTGCAAAACCCTGGAGATCATTTCCGATCCTGATTTTCTGGCCCGGGTCCGGGAAAAGGGCCGGTATTTCAAACAACAGCTCAATGCACTCAAGGCAAAGTATCCCCGCATTCGCCAGGTCCGGGGGGAAGGGCTGCTCCTGGGTATGGAAATTGATAAGGATGCCGCCTTTTTTGTGGAAAATTGTTTTAAAAAAGGGTTTATTATTAACGCCATCCAGGATAAAATCTTGAGATTTGCACCACCATTGATTGTTGAAACTGCAGACATCGACCGGCTGGTGGCTGTGCTGGACAGCCTGTTTGAAAGAGGAGACACGGCGTGAAAAAAGACCTGTTGTCATTACTGGACCTGGAAAAAACCGATTTTGACCATCTGTTCACCCGGGCACTGGCGCTGAAAAAACGCTATGCCAGGGGGATTTTTGACAAGATTCTCACGGGAAAGACCCTGGGCCTGATTTTTGACAAAAAATCCACCCGGACCCGCATCGCCTTTGAAACCGCCATGATCCAACTGGGGGGGCATCCCATTTACATGAGCACCCAGGATACCCAGATTTCCAGAAACGAGCCGGCAAAGGACACGGCCCGGGTCCTGTCCCGGTACATCGACTGCCTGGCCATGCGGACCTTTGATCACTCCCTGGTGGAAGCGTTTGCCCAGGCATCCGCCATTCCCGTGATCAACGCCCTTACCGATTCCTTTCATCCCTGCCAGATCTTAAGCGATATCATGACGGTGATCGAACACAAGAACGGGTACAAGGATGTGAAGATCGCCTGGGTGGGGGACGGCAACAATGTGGCCAATTCATGGGTGAATGCCGCCGGTGTTTTGGGCATGAACCTTGTTGTGGCCTGCCCTGAAGGCCATATGGTCAAATCCGACATTATCCGGGCGGCCGGGGCCGACACCATGGACCATATTGTTTTCACCAGCGACCCGGTGGATGCAGTGAAAAATGCGGACGTGGTGTATACGGATGTATGGGCCAGCATGGGAGAAGAAGAAGCGCTGGCAGGCCGTCTGGCTGCATTTGAGGGGTTCCAGGTGAACAAGGAGCTGCTTTCCCATGCAGGGCCGGATGTCCTGGTGATGCACTGTCTGCCCGCCCACAGGGGAGAAGAGATCGCAGAAGATGTGCTTGAGGCGGCAGGGGCAGCATTCTGGGACCAGGCGGAAAACAAGCGCCACATGCACAAAGCCATCCTGGAAACCCTGATCCTGGGATAAATGATCCAGACAAAAATGCCAGACACCCAGAAAAACAGCTGCCCGCTAACAACTAAAAGCTAAAAGCTAACAGCTAACAGCTAATAGCTAACCCACACAGGAATGAACATATGAGCGACAAATTATGGGGGGGGCGGTTTTCAGAAGATACTGATACCCTGGTGGAAAAATTCAATGCCTCTATTGATGTGGACAAACGGCTCTATGCCAGTGATATCCAAGGCAGCGTGGCCCACCTGAAAATGCTGGCAAAGCAGAAAATCATCTCTGAAAATGAGGCAGACCAGCTCATGGCCGGGCTGGAACGTGTCAAAGCAAAAATTGAAAACAATGAAATGCCGTTTTCCCATCAACTGGAAGATATCCACATGCATGTGGAGGATGCCCTGGGAAAAGAGTGCGGGGACCTGGCCAAAAAGCTGCACACCGCCAGGAGCAGAAACGACCAGGTAGCCCTGGATATCCGCATCTTTTTAAAAAAAGAAACCCGGCAGATCATGGATCTGATAACCGGTTTCCAGCAGGAGCTGGTGCACCTGGCCCATGCCCACCTGGATGTGATCATGCCGGGATACACCCATATGCAGCGGGCCCAGCCTGTTTTGTTTGCCCACCATCTCATGGCATATTACGAGATGTTCAAGCGGGATAAGGAACGGTTTGCCGATGCGTACAGGCGCATGGATGCCATGCCCCTGGGCACGGCCGCCCTGGCCGGCACCACCTATCCGCTGGACAGGGAATATACCCGACAGATTCTGGGGTTTGACCGGCTGTGTGAAAACAGCATGGATGCGGTGTCTGACAGGGACTTTGTCATGGAATTCATCTCCCATGCCGGCATATGCATGATCCACCTGTCCCGGCTGTCTGAAGAGCTGATTCTCTGGTCCTCGTCTGAATTTTCTTTCATCAGCATATCTGATGCCTTTACCACAGGTTCCAGTATCATGCCCCAGAAGAAAAACCCGGATGTGGCGGAACTGGTCCGGGGAAAGACCGGCCGGGTGCTGGGCAGCCTGGTTGCCATCATGACCACCATGAAATCTCTGCCCATGGCCTATAACAAGGACATGCAGGAAGACAAGGAACCTTTGTTCGACACCGTGGATACCCTGGCCGTGTGCCTGGAAGTGTATACAAGGATGTTTCCCCACATACAGGTGCATGCCGGCAATATGCGGGCTGCCTGTAAACAGGGTTTCCTGAATGCCACGGATTTTGCCGACTTTCTGGTGAACAGGGGCATGCCGTTCCGTCAGGCCCACGCTGTGGCAGGAAAAGCGGTGGCAGCCGCCCTTGACACCGGCAGGGAACTCGATGATATGCCCCTTGCGGAACTGCAGAAATTCAGTGACCTGGTGTCTTCGGATATATTTGATTTTATTTCCCTGGACCAGATGATTGCCAGAAGGGTTTCCGCCGGCGGCACAGCCTTTGCCAATGTGCGGGCCGCGGTTGAAAAAGCACATAAGGAGCTGCGCACATGACACGCTTCAGAACTATTTTTATTCCTTTTGCCTGTGTCTTTATTTTCCTGGGCCTGATCCTGTCTGCAGGATGCGGAAAAAAAACACCCCTGGACCTTCCGGAAAAACCGGGCCAGGCACTGACAGCCCCGGAAAATCTCAAAGCGGTTGTCTCTGATACCAATGTTACCCTGACATGGACCCATGCACCGGATTCCAAAAATGCGGTGCTTATCCCGCGGTATTTTGAGATATCCATGGCAGCGCCCGAGGACTGTGAAGGCTGTCCCTTTGTTTTTAAAACCGTGGGGCAGACATCCATGCCCGGCATGTTTTTTGAAATGCCCCTTGCCGATACCTCTGTGACCCGGTACTTCAGGGTACAGGCAGTGGGAAATGACGGTATCCGGTCTGACTATTCCAGTACGGTTGTGGTTGAGAAAAGATAATGGTACCGCCGGCCACTGCCTTTTTGAGCATCGGGTCCAACAAAGGGGACAAGGCTGCCAACCTGCACCTGGCCATTGCCTGTCTGGACACCCACCCGTTGCTGCAGGTGGCGGCTGTTTCCAGGTTTTACAAAACCCAGCCCCAGAATTTTGTCGACCAGGACTGGTTTGTAAACGCGGCCGTGAAAATTCAGGTTGACACGGAGGACCCCCTGGTTCTGCTGGATGTTTTAAAACAGATAGAAACCAGCATGGACAAGCAGGGAAAGTCCTTCCGGTTCGGCCCCAGGAAAATTGATCTGGATATCATCTATTTTGCAGACATGGTCATGAAAACAGATACCCTTGAAATTCCCCATCCCAGGATGCATGAAAGAAGTTTTGTTTTACAGCCCATGTGTGATATAGGAGCTGCAGCAATTCATCCGGTATTGAAAATGACGACCAGAAAATTGTGTAAAAAAATTGAAAAACAGGAAAACCAGGCGGTAATCCCCCTGGATGAGGAGGAATGACGTGAAGTTTTTTATTGACACAGCCAATATCGACCAGATCAAGGATGCCAACAGCATGGGCATGGTGGACGGTGTCACCACCAACCCGTCGCTGATTGCAAAAGAGGCCGGTGAATTCAAGGATATCATTGCCCGGATCTGCGCGGAGGTGACTGGCCCTGTAAGCGCAGAGGTGATCAGCCTGGAATATGCGGGCATGGTGTCCGAAGCCCGGGACCTGGCAAAGATTGCCGATAATATTGTGGTGAAAATTCCCATGACCGTGGACGGTCTCAAGGCGGTGAAAACCCTGAGTGCAGAAGGCATCAAAACCAATGTCACCCTGGTTTTTTCAGCACTGCAGGCCCTGATGGCTGCCAAAGCCGGTGCCACATACGTGTCTCCTTTTGTGGGCCGCCTGGATGATCTGGCTGAAGACGGCATGAAGCTGGTGGATGAGATTGCCCAGATTTTTGCCAATTATGATTTTGACACGGAAATTATCGTGGCCAGCGTGAGAAGCTCTCTGCATGTGCTTGATTCCGCCCTTCTGGGTGCCGATATCGCCACCATCCCATACGGGGTGTTGAAAAAACTGGCCGCCCACCACATGACCGACAAGGGCATTGCATCCTTTCTGGCGGACTGGAACAAAAAGAACGCATAAAGCCAAAACAGCAAATTTTACCCAATTTGATGTTGACAAAAAAGCGAGAACCTTATATAAATTTCTTTTGTTTGCTTCAGCGGGAATAACTCAGTGGTAGAGTGCGACCTTGCCAAGGTCGAAGTCGCGGGTTCAAATCCCGTTTCCCGCTCCAGACACGGCGGCTTGGCCAAGGGGTAAGGCAACGGCCTGCAAAGCCGTTATTCTCCGGTTCGAATCCGGAAGCCGCCTCCATAATAAAATCAAGGGC
>JAZBPL010000125.1:0-9922 GCA_036351635.1 Desulfotignum sp. | reverse complement strand
TTTTTTTCTTGACTTTTTCTTCCATACGGTTTTATCTGAATTTAATAAATACTGAAAAAATTCACACATACTGATATTTTATTTCAGCACAGCAGGGAACGTCATATGCCCGAAAACAGCAACATCGGTCCTAAAATAAGGGAGTTCCGAAAAGAACGGCAGCTGACTATCCAGGAACTGGCGCATAAAGCTGGGTTATCCGCTTCCTATATCTCCCAGGTTGAGACGGAAAAAGTTTCCCCTTCCATTGCCACTTTGAAAAAAATCGGCGCTGTCCTGGAGGTGCGTACGGTTGATTTTTTTGCAGATGAACTGATTGAAGATCCTGTGATACTACCACCTGGCCTGTGGACCCGGGTTCTGCTGCCGGGCTGGGACGCTGAAGTCAAACAGATGGTCCATATCGTCGGAAACAAGCGGATGCAGCCATTTCATACAACGGTTCCCCCCGGCGGCGGTACCCATGAAAATTATTCCCACCCCGGTGAGGAGTTCGGTTTTGTTCTCTCCGGCACCTTAACGCTCACACTGGGAAATGACATCCATGACCTCAAAACCGGCTGGGCTGTCTATTTTTCCTCTTTGATACCACATTCCTGGGAAAATAACGGCAAAGAATCCTGCCATCTTATCTGGGTGGTAAGCCCACCCAGCTGGTAATAAAAAAACAGGAAATTGTACATAATTTTTTTCAAGGAGGCCAAAGCAATGGCATTATCTGATTTTTCCTTTTACAAACCCGGACAGATTGACACCATGAAGGAAACCGTTTTACAACTGCTTGCAGACCATGGGGTCAAACTCGATCACCACCCTGAGATGTTCAAGGCCCTGGCCTCCCGGGGGATCCAAGTCGATGCAGACACCGGCCTTGTCAGGTTTCCCAGAAAACCCATGGAGGAGCTGCTGGCCCAGGCACCACGCACATGCCTGTTGGGGGCTTTGGGTACAAACCAAAGACTGACGCTACCCCGTCCGGACGGGACATTTTATACCCGCACCGGCACCGGAGCCCATGGATATCTGGACCCTGAAACAGGCGCCTATCGCAATGTCCTGATCAATGACCTGGCGGCCTGGGCCAGGCTCATCAATCAGCTGGATGACATCAGTTTCCTGCCCTTTTTGTTTTCCACGGATGTACCCATGCAGACGGTGGACATCCATGGGCTCGGCACACTGCTCAAAAATACGGACAAACATGCCTGGGTGCAGCCCTACAGCTTTGACAGCATCGCATACCTGATCCGCCTGGGAACCACGGCAGCCGGCGGCACCCGCGCACTGTCTGACAATCCCCTGATCAGCATGATCGCCTGCTCACTGACCCCGCGGGCGTTCAAGCACATGGACCTGGAGGTCATATACCGGTGTGCGCAATCCGGCATCCCCATCCACGCCTGTTCGCTGCCCGGGATCGGTTCCACCAGCCCGGCCACCCTGCCGGGAACCATTATTCTGGCATGCAGTGAAATCCTGGCCATGACAGCCATGGCCCAGGCTGTTTCTCCCGGCACCCCGGTCATTGCCTGCCCCATTATTTTTTCAACCGACATGACAAGCGGCCGCAGCCTGCAGTCCAGTGTGGAATCCATGAAATGCGCGGCCGGTGCTGTCCAGTTTTTAAAGGCCGCATTCCATCTTCCCACACACAATTACGGCTCCGGCACAGATTCTCCTGTGCTGGACGGCCAGGCCGTCGGGGAAAGAACACTGCTCAGCACACTCATGACATTATCCGGTCTGGACATTTTGGGCGGGGCCGGACAGCTGGAAGTAGCCACTGCGGTAAGTCCCCTCCAACTGATAATGGACAATGAAATATTCGGGATGCTCAGAAAAATGAAGGCGGATTTTACACTGGATGATGACCAGATGGCACTGCAGGTGTTATCAGACATCTCTCCTGGAAACCATTTTCTGGCAACCAAACACACGCTCCAGCATTGCAGAGACGGGTTTGTACCAAAACATTTCATCCGCTCTGCCCGGAACACATGGGAAAAGGAAGGCGGTCGGGATCTGTTTCATCGCATTCTGGATACATACCACGGCTTAATGGCCAAAGAAAACAGGTTCGCGGCTGATACCAATATGGTGCAGGAGATAGACAGCATCATTCAGTCTGCAGAAAAAAATTTGGTAAAATAGGGAGCTTGTCCGGCGTTTCGCCCTATTGCATTGCCTGCGTAAATAAAATATACCGGCCGGGTACTATTGTTTCGACCATGTCTTTACCATTCTCTGGTTGGTGTTTGAAGGCACACAATCCTATTTCGTCCATTTTTTTTATTGTTTTGTCCATTTTGAAAACAAAGGGGTTTTACTATAGCTTTTACCAGGATCATCATCCCGGCCGCAGGTTGCCTCACGCCATGCGGTAACCCTAAGAACACTACTAAATGGAGGACCGTGTCATGATCAATCATCCCATCCAGCTCATTTCAGCAGCCACTTTAGAAACAATGAAAAACCGGACCTTTTCCCTTTTGGAAAAGGTTGGGGTTGAAGCCCAGCATTCGAAAGTCTTGAAAATCATTGCTGACCAGGGAGTAAAGGTTGATTTTGACACCAACAGGGCGCGGTTCCCCCGGCAGCTGGTGGAAGAGTGCCTTGCTGTGATGCCCAAAACAATTTCCTTTGGCGACAGAAACGGGAACAGGTATGATCTGCCAACGGCTCCAGGTGATTTTTATGTCCGTGGCGGAACCGGGGCATACATGTTTCAGCAGGAAGACGGCACCGTCCGCAAAACAGTTATCGATGATGTAAAAGCGCTGGCAAGACTGTACGAAAGGATCGGACACATCGAACTGCTGGCATCCCCATTTGCCCATGACGTACCTGAACAATGTGCAGATGTTTTTCTTGTGGGGACCATACTCAAAAATTCAACCAAGCATCACTGGATACAACCCTACAATACCGGCAGCATCAAATATTTGAACGAACTCATTCTCTTGTCTGCAAACGGTGAAAAAGATCTGCTCCGTAGGGCGGCCCCCATGAGCTGGGTGACCTGTGCCGTGTCACCATTGAAATATATTTCCCTGGATCTGGAAGTGATGCGTTATGCAGCGGAATACGGCACACCCCAGCACGTTTGCAGTCTCAGCACCTATGGCGGGACCTCACCCTACACCATTGCGGCAACATCCATCCTCGCCGCAGCGGAAATCATTGCCTGTGCATGCATCACCAACCTGATCAAACCCGGCTCGCCAATCATTGCGGCGCCGCTTAATTACGGTCTCGACCCCCGAACCACAAACACCGTCAACTCCAGTATCGAAGCAATCCAGAGCGGATTTCTGTCCGCCTATTTTTTGAAAAACGCCTTTGGTTTCAGCACCCACTGCCTGGGATTTACCAGCAATTCACCGACGCTGGACCTTCAGGCCGGTGTGGAACGGGGCATGCATGCGGCCCTGTTCCCGCTCACGGATGTGGACATCATGGGCAGCATGAGCAATTACAATGTGGTGCGCGCCACCTGTCCGGCACTCACCATAATTGACAATGAAATTGCCGGGATGGTAAAAAAACTTGGAAAACCCATTGATTTCACTGATGACGGACAGGCCTGGGACCTGCTTTCATCCTGCAGTCCCGGGGATACTTTTTTGGCCACAACCCACAGTGCAAAGCATTGCAGGGATTTTTTCAATCCTGATGTTTTTGCCACCTCCGGCTTTGACCAATGGAAGCTGGAGGGTGGAAAGGATGTTATGGCCCGTGCATGGGACCGCTACCATAAAATCATGAAAGATGATGACGGGGCACCGACCGTCACCCCCGAACAGGCAGCGGAAATTGATCGTCTGCTGGACCACGCGGCCCGCCATCTTGTTGCCGGGGATCACGGGACTGCTTAGCAGCAACTTTCCCTAATGGTTTTTTGACATAGTGGTTTGCCTGTCCAGACTGGCACGGAAATTTTTAGGTGACAAACCGGTTTTGCTTTTGAACAGCCGTGAAAAATAATAGGGATCTTCAAACCCAAGGAACCCGGAAACATCTGCGATATTGTAGGACAGATTTGAGAGCATGATTTTTGCGGCATTGATTTTCAACTGGATAAAGTATTGGTGCAAAGAAACATTTGTTTCCCGTTTAAACCGCTTTCTGAGTGTATCCAGGCAAAGCCCGTGGCTTTGGGCAATCGCTTCAAAATTCATCTGCGCTTCCCGGATATGTGTATGCATCTGATCAAGGGCATGTTTGACAGATACTGATTTTTTGTTCCAGTCTGATGTTGCCGAAAGGCGGCTCAATTCATAAAAAATATTGTGCAGCAGACAGAAGGCATGCTGGTCAGCTGATCTGCTTCCCTCAAGGGTTGTCAGAATCATTTTATCCCAATAGTCTTTTACAGGATCTACGTCACTCAGCACCGTTATCCCGGGTGGCGGGATAAGATCTGAAAAGGCTGATTTCACTGCCTCGTGTCTGAACAATACCCAGTAATTTCTCCAGGTTTTACGTTCCCTGGGATCGTAAAGGTGCCGTTTGCCTGCCGGTACATAAACCATTGACATTTTTTCAGCAATAGCGCTTAGTCCGATTTCCTTGAACAAAAACAGCGCTTCCCCGGATATGGTTATGGCCAGAAAATCATAATCAAAGGTTCGCAACCCAACAGGCCGGACGGACAGGATGTCCGGTTCAACAAAGCCGGCACTGTGCACTTTTTTCTCTGCCATGGTTACTTCCTGAAACATACACGGTTTCATTAACTATGCAGAAAACAGTGAGAAAATGCAAGATACTTATCCCATTTTGTCCATTTTTCTTCTGTTTTTATCCATTTCATGTATTGAATGTCTCGTGTAGATTTCATGTACATGCCCAGAAACCAACCAGATGTACCAATTTAACAAGGAGGAATATAAAATGAAAATGTCACCCATTGAAGGAAAAATGCAGGGCGGAAGTGTTTTGGCAAAAGCGATGGCACTGAAGGGAATCAAACAGGTCTTTTCCCTGTGTGGTGGATTTCTTAACCCTATTTACGACGGCTGCCTGGAATATGGCATTGAAGTTGTCGGAACCCGGCACGAAATGGAGGCCGGATTTCTGGCCAGTGCCACCAGCCGGATCACCCGCAAACCGATTGTTGTCCTCGCTGAACCCAGTGGATTTACAAATTACATTTCTGCGGTGGCAGAGGCGTTCCATTCAGGGGACCCTGTCATTTTTATCAGTATAGCCAGTATTTTTCACCGTATGGATCACATGGGATTCAAGGAGATGGATCAGCACAGGGTGGTGGAAACCATGACCAAATATTCGGTGAAAGTAACCTCGGGAGACCGCCTGCATGAATATTTTGACAAGGCTTATGATATCGCATCCAACCTGCCGACAGGTCCTGTAGAATTGAGCATCCCCATCAATTTCGTATTTTCCCATTATGAGATGGGCAAAAAAAAGAGAAACTTTGACCTGACTTACAAAAAAGTGCATCATCCCCCGGTCCATCCAGATGACTTACGCCTGGCAACCGATCTTCTCAAAAATGCCGAAAAACCGGTCATCATCGCCGGCGCCGGGATCCATCAGTCCCGGGCAGAAGAAGCCCTGCAAGCCTTCAGCACGAAATTCAGGGTGCCCTATTTCCATTCCAATCATCTGGAGATCCGTCAGGTAGATTTCACGCTGGACACCTATATGGGGCTGGCTGACAAGCACCAAAACCCTGCTTCACGGCTGATCGGGGAATCGGATGTGGTCCTTTGTGTTGGTACAAAGATGGATTACTGCCTTGATTTTGGTGAAGCCCCCTTGTTCAATGAAAACGCGGCACTGGTCTGCATCAATCCCAGTGCGAAAGAACTGGCTGACAACCATATCGCAAACCACGGCATACTGGCTGATTCCAAACTTTTTCTGGAAGCATTGCATGAAAATGCTGTTTGCAGCAAACTGGCATCTGACTGGTGCGATCGCATCCGCGCCATCAGGATTGAAGAAAACAACAAACTCATGGAGGCTGCATCCTCAAATGAAGTCCCCATTCATCCGCTGCAGGCCTGTGTGGATGTACTGGAAACGCTCACTGAAAATGATTACCTGATTGTGGATGGCGGTGATGCCCATGGCTGGCAGGAAACCGCCCTCAATATCACCTCGATGGCCAACAAAAACATCAAAGGCTTGATGATGTCCGGTCCCTTTGCCCAGCTGGGCGTCGGCAGCAGCTTTGCCACCGCCACGAAAATGGCGGTTCCTGAATCCAAAGTCGTGGTGATTTCCGGAGACGGATCTTTTGGACTCAACCCGGGACTCCCCCTGGAAACTGCCATTGACAGGCAGATTCCTGTGGTGGTGGTCATTCTCAACAACCAGGCGTGGGGAATGATACAGAACCAGCAGAAAGCTATCTGGAAGCGGACCTGTGCCACAGATTTAAGAGATGTTCCCTTTCACAAAATTGTCGAGGCAGCCGGTGGTTTCGGCGAACTGGTAGAAAATGCGCAGGATGTCAAACCGGCGCTGGAACGGGCATTTGCATCCGGGCTTCCGGCTGTGATCAATGTGAAAACCCAGAATGTCCAGAGCAAACTGACCATCGGTCTTGTGGATCGCAGGGAGAGTTCTTCCATCGAATAAAACAGGCACTGACAGTTTTTCTAAAATCATTTGTGAGTGATGGTGGAAATGACAAAAGACAGGCAGAATCACCAGGTTTATGTGGGGCAATCGGTTATCCGGCACGGTGGCAGGGGTTTGGTCACCGGCCGGACAGTATTTGCAGAAGACACCCAACCTTTGGATATGCTTGTCCTGAAAGCACTGCGGTCTGAAAAATGCCATGCAGATATTTTGGGGATTGAGGCAGCGGCGGCCCGGAAAGTACCGGGAGTTGCTGCGGTTTTCACCGCCGCAGATATCCCTGGGAAAAACCGCTATGGGGTCATTGTTAAAGATCAGCCCCTTCTGGCCCATGACAAAATCCGGTTTGCCGGTGAAGCGGTTGCGCTTGTGGCTGCTGAGGATGAAGCGGCCGCTGATGAGGCTTTGGCCGCAATCGATGTCCATTACCGGGACCTTGCTCCGGTAATGGACCCTGAAACGGCATTGGCACCGGAAACAGCACTGGTCCATGAACAGGGAAATCTTCTCAACCGGAAAACCGTGCGAAAAGGAGATGTGGAAAAGGGTTTCAGGCAAAGCGATATCATTGTGGAGCATACCTACCACACCCAGCTGGCTGAGCACAGCTACCTGGAACCGGATGCCGGTACCGGGACCATTGATGAACACGGCGTTTTTACCCTCCGTGTCTGCACGCAGAATCCCCACTATGACAGAAAAGATCTGGCATCCCTTCTGGGAATCGATGAAGCAAAAATCCGGATCATTCAAACTGCCACCGGCGGCGGGTTTGGATCCAAGCTGGATCTCACGGTGCAGGGATTTATCGCCTTGGCCCTGTTTCATCTCCAATGTCCGGTCAAAATGCTGTTTTCAAGGGAAGAGGTTTTCCTGGCCACATCCAAACGGCATCCGGCAAGAATTACGTTAAAAACCGGGGTGCAGCAAAACGGCAGAATTATGGCCCTGAAGGCCAGGATACTGTTCGATACAGGTGCTTATTCCTCTTACGGCACCCCGATTGCCATGCGGGCCGCCATACACATCACCGGTCCATACAATGTGGAACATGTGGATGTTGAAAGCACATCGGTCTACACAAACAACCCGGTAGCGGGTGCCATGCGGGGGGTTGCCATTGTTCAGACCACCTTTGCCTGTGAATCCCAGATGGACGTCATGGCACAAAAACTCGGCATTGATCCTCTGGAATTCCGCCGGATCAATGCCATGACAGCGGGGAGTATCACGGCAACCGGGCAGCAGCTGCACAGCAGTGTTGGCATCCTCAAAACCCTTGATGCCCTGCCTTCGGCCTATGCTGAAGCCCTTGCATGGAAAAGAAAAAAAACCCCTGCCCATATCCGCCGGGGAATTGGTCTCGGTTCCATGTGGTACGGCATCGGCAGCATGTCTGTGAAAAATCCTTCCCATGCGACTATACACGTGGATGCAGCCGGCCATATAACCTTGTGCACCGGTGCTTCAGATATCGGCCAGGGATCAACCACCACACTTTGTCAAATCATCAGGGAAATCCTGGGGGTTGAGCCCGGTATGGTGCGGATGATAACGGCAGATACCGGACAGACGCTGGATGCGGGCCCCACATCGGCCAGCCGCCAGACATATGTTTCGGGAAACGCCGTACTGCATGCGGCGCAATCCATGGCCCGGGATCTTCTGGAAGCAGCCCCCCTCTATTGTGATCGTCCCGGGGACGGCTTGTGCCTCAAGGATTCCTGCATTAAAGATGCATCCGGCAGATGCCTGATGGTGATTTCTGAATTGCTTGAAAAAATGGTAAAATCCCGCGGTCCCCTTGAATGGGAAGGCTATTTTGACCCCCTTACCACAGCGCTTGACCCTGAAACAGGCCATGGCGTGCCCTTTGCCACCTACACCTTTGCCTCCCATCTGGCACTGGTGGAAGTGGATATACAGACGGGCAAGGTGCACGTACACAAAGTTACCGGTGCCCAGGATGTGGGACGGGCAATCAACCCCCAGGGTGTGCTGGGGCAGATTCATGGCGGCGTGGGAATGGGCCTGGGTTATGCGCTCATGGAGGATTTTCTGCCCGGCAGAACCCTGTCCATGAGTGAATACCACATACCCACGAGCCTCGACCTCCCGACAATCCAGGCCATTATCATAGAAGACCCGGAACCCACCGGTCCCTTTGGTGCAAAGGGCATGGGGGAACCATCTCTGGCACCTACGGCACCGGCTGTTGTAAACGCCATCACAGATGCCATCGGAAAAAGGATATACCGTCTTCCTGCAGATCCGGAAGCTGTTCGCCGCGCTGTCCGGAACATACACACAAACCAAAAGGAACCATAATACCTGCCATGTCAAACATGCTATTGAAAAATATTGGAACCCTTGTCAGCGGCAATATCGCATCTCCTTTCATATCTGCTGATGCCGTTCTTGTCAAAAACGGCCTGATCGACCAAATTGGAAACTGTGACAGACTGGATACTGAAGGGATAGACACGGTTGTTGACTGCCGGGGCACCACCGTAATTCCGGGCCTTATTGACACCCACTGTCACCCGGTATTAGGTGATTATACGCCAAAACAAAACCAGACCGGTTTTCTCCAGGACATGCTTCAGGGAGGATGTACAACCGCTGTTTCAGCTGGAGAAATCCATCTGCCCGGCCGTCCGACAGACCCGGCCGGTATTAAGGCTATGGCCATTCTTGCAGCAAAATCCTATGCCAATTTCAGACCCGGCGGTATCAAAGTGGAAGCAGGGGCTGTGATCCTTGAAAAAGGGCTCACAAGAGATGATTTTACGGAAATGGCAGCAGAAGGGGTTCGGCTTGTTGGAGAAATCGGACTCGGGTCGGCAAAAACCGTTGCAGAAGCGGGGCCTATGGTTAAATGGGCCAAAGCCTGCGGCATGACCGTTATGATGCACACCGGCGGCACCTCCATGCCCGGCAGTTCTTCGGTCAATGCACAAATGGTAATGGATATGGATCCGGATATCATATCTCATATTAACGGGGGCACCACGGCAATACCCATTTCCGAAATTGAAAAACTGGTCAAAGAAACCGATTATCCTCTGGAAATAGTCCATTGCGGCAATCCGCTTGCAGCAGTCGAAACCATGAAATTTGTTCTGGAACATGATGCCCTGGAAAGGGTGATCATTGGAAATGACGCACCCACGGGAACCGGTGTTATCACCCTGGGTATGTTACGGATGCTGAATTTTCTCTCCAGCCTGACCCCCCTGAAGCCGGAGCAGGCCATCTGCATGGCCTCCGGCAATGCCGCCAGAATTTTCAGGCTGAACCGGGGCGT
>JAZBPL010000124.1:0-45161 GCA_036351635.1 Desulfotignum sp. | reverse complement strand
GGAGAAATGGGAAAAGACGCGTTCAGAAACTGGTTTGACCAGTATGTTGGCGGGTTCGCTTCCGGAGGGGATGCGGCCCCGGATGTGGTGAAAAATGTCCGGCTGAAAAAAAAACATTCAGAACGGGTGGTCAAGGAAATTCTGTGGATTGCCAAGCAGCTGGACCTGGATGACGATGCCCGAAACCTGGCAGCCGTCATGGCCATGTTCCACGATATCGGCCGGTTTGAACAATATGACCGGTACCGCACCTTTGTGGACCACAAGTCGGAAAACCATGCCGCGCTGGGGGTAAAAATTCTGCACCAGCACAAGGTACTGAACTGCCTGCCCGATGATCAAGCGGATCTGATATGCCGGGTGATCTCATATCACAACCGGGCGGCCCTGCCAGAAGACGAAACCAGAGAGTGCCTGTTTTATTCCCGGCTGCTGCGGGATGCGGACAAGCTGGATATCTGGCGGGTGCTCGTTGACCATTACCGGCGCCGCAACCAGGATGCCAACCCGGCCATTGAACTGGGTTTGCCAGACACTGCCGGCATCTCAGACCGGGTATATGACAATGTGGTGAATGCAAAGATCGTGGACGCTCGTCATATAAAAAATCTGAATGATTTCAAACTGCTCCAGATCGGATGGGTGTTTGATATCAATTTTGCGCCGACCCTGCAGCAGGTCAGAGACCGCAGCTATGTGGCATCTATCTGCCGGACCCTTCCCCCGTCCGGCAGGCTGACCCGGATCGAACAGGCTGTAGCGGCCTGGTTTGACAAAAAAATCAGGTGAAAAAATACCGCCACCCAGACCGTTATCTGATCCGGATCGGTCCGATTCTTTGAGGATTTTCAAAATATGGTTTCGTGTCTCGGATGGTGTTTCTAAAATCTGGATGGGTGCAAAAAATGTTTTTTTGTCTTTTGCCTGATTGTTCACACAATTCGGTGAGGCTGGAGATTTTAAACATCTTGCTTTTTATTCAAAAAACCGGCAATATGCACTTCGTTTTTTTGCCACAGGATACTGTCCTGTGGTTTTCTATTGGATAACAAGGAAACTGACATACATATGATCTGTGCAAATAACATAGCCCTGGCTTATGGTAAGCAGGTGCTGTTTAAAGATGTTAACATTATGTTCAAACCCGGAAATTGTTACGGGCTGATCGGGGCCAATGGCGCGGGGAAATCCACTTTTTTAAAAATTCTGGCAAGAGAGATTGCACCGGATGCAGGCGACATCAGTGTGGGCCCAAAAGAAAGAATTGCTGTGTTAAGACAGGATCACTTTGCCTTTGATACACACCAGGTGCTGGATACGGTCATCATGGGGTACAAAAAACTATATACGGTCATGGCCGAACGGGAAGCCCTGTATGCAAAGCCTGATTTTTCAAATGAAGACGGTCTTCGGTCAGGGGAGCTGGAAATTGTATTCGAGGAAATGAACGGATATGACGCAGAGTCTGAAGCAGCGGTCCTGCTCAAAAATCTGGGTATTGCAGAAAACCTGCATGGCAGAAAAATGAAAGAGCTTGAGGGCGGCCAAAAGGTTCGGGTGCTCCTGGCCCAGGCCCTGTTCGGAAACCCGGATGTGCTTTTGCTTGATGAGCCCACCAATAATCTGGACATTCACTCAATCGCCTGGCTTGAAGACTTTCTTTACCGCTTTAAGAATACCGTCATTGTGGTATCCCATGACCGTCATTTCATGAATCAGGTCTGCACCCACATTGCAGATATCGATTTTGGTAAAATTGCCGTGTACGCGGGAAATTATGATTTCTGGTACCAGGCCAGTCAGCTGCACCTGAATCAAAAACAGGCCGACAACAAAAAGATCACTGACCGGGCCAATGAACTCAAGGCATTTATCCAGAGATTTTCTTCCAATGCATCCAAGTCCAAACAGGCCACCTCCAGAAAAAAACTGCTGGATAAACTTACCATTGAAGACATGCCGGTATCATCCAGAAATTATCCGTTTATCCGGTTTACCCCGGAACGGCCCTGCGGCAATATAATCCTTGAAGTGGAAGGGCTTTCAAAGACCATTGACGGGGAAAATATTCTCGACAATGTGAGCTTCACCGTAAACAAAAAAGACAAAATTGCTTTCATGGGAAATAACAACCTGGCCAAAACCACACTCTTCCAGATCATTGCAGGAGAGATGGAACCGGATAAAGGCAGCTATCGGTGGGGAACCACCATCAGCCAATCTTATTTTCCCAAAGAGCACAAGGGGTATTTCAACCGGAACCTGAACCTTATTGAATGGCTGCTTCAGTTTGCCCCTCCAAAAGAGGGGGAAAGCTTTGCCCGCACGTTTTTGGGGCGCATGCTCTTTTCAGGGGAGGACGCCCTCAAAACAACGGATGTGCTTTCAGGCGGGGAAAAGGTGCGCTGCATGCTTTCGCGCATGATGCTTGCCCAATCCAATGCCCTGATACTGGATGAGCCGACCAATCACCTGGATCTCGAATCCATCACGGCGTTGAACAACAGCCTGATCAATTTTCCGGAGGTGGTGCTTTTCACCTCCCATGACCATGAGTTTGTGAATACGATTGTCAACCGGGTAATCGAGCTCACACCCGCTGGTATTATAGACCGGTTGATGACCTTTGATGAGTATGTGGAGAGTGCGGAAGTAGCAAAAACAAGAGAGTTGATGGTAAAAAAGGCGGCATGACAGAGGTTCTGACCCGCGCGGCGCGTCACTGATCAGCTGCGCGGATTTTTGCACCGGCTACATGAAGCGTGTTTGCCATTATCAAACCCTCTGCTTGACTATTCCTGCCTTGACACACACCCTGATGGCAGACAATGATTATCGATAAACAGGACAGATATATAGTGCAATCCATCGAAATTGATGAGGATCAGGACACGCTGACGGCCATACGGCACTGCATACCGGTACTGGAGCAAATTATTGAGCGGTCGGAACTTCTGGCAAAATTATCAGAGAATGACCGCGTTGCCTTGCTTTCTGCAGCAGGAAAAATTGCCCGGCCTGGTCCTGAAGAGATACGAAAACGGAAGAAGGACAAACAACAGCGGAAGCGCAGGGTGATTGTTGAAAAGGAAAAGCGGGTGCGGGCTGCCACCGGTATCCGTAAGGCCAGGGAAGCCGCGGTGTTTACCGCGCCGCTGAAGATTTCAGGTCCTGTTTCGGTGACGGAAGAGACCGGGCAGATGTTGGCATCCCCCCGGAACTGCTATGTATGCAAGGCAGCGTTTAAACAGGTCCATCACTTCTACGATACCATGTGCCTGGCATGCGCGGAATTCAACTATCAGAAACGCTTTCAGACCGTGTCCCTGAAGGGTCAGGTGGCATTGATCACAGGGTCCCGTCTTAAGATCGGATACCAGGCCACCCTGATGATGCTCAGGGCCGGGGCAAAGGTGGTTGCCACGACCCGGTTTCCCAAGGATTCCGCCCTGCGGTTTTCAAAGGAGGATGATTTTTCCGACTGGGGCCACAGGCTCCAGATTTATGGTCTGGATCTGAGGCATACCCCGAGTGTGGAATTGTTCTGTGATTATATCACGGATACGTATCAGCGGCTGGACATCCTGATCAATAATGCGGCCCAGACCGTCCGGCGGCCGCCTGGATTTTACGCCCATCTCATGGAAAATGAGACCAGGGACACGCGGCTGCTGCCTGAGGATGCTCAGGTGCTTCTGGGGCAGTATGGCAAATGCATCTCCCGGCTGGCGTCCGGCCGGGCGGAAAATATCGGGGAGGAAAAGGCCCTGCCCGTGACCTGGAAAGGATCGGCACCGGGGGTGGGGCTGCGCATGTCGGCACAATTGTCCCAGATTCCCTACGCCTATGACCATTCCCTGGATGTGCCCGAGGTGTTCCCTGCAGGCAAACTGGATGCAGACCTCCAGCAGATGGATCTGCGGAAGACCAACTCCTGGCGGTTGCGCCTGGGGGAAATTCAGACATCTGAAATGCTGGAGATCCAGCTGGTCAACTCCGTGGCGCCCTTTGTGCTGTGCAACCGCCTGGCAGAGCTGATGAAGCAGGACAACACAGGGCAGAAACATATTGTGAATGTATCGGCAATGGAGGGCAAGTTCCTGCGGTTTAAGAAGGGCAGCCGCCATCCCCACACCAACATGGCCAAGGCCTCCTTGAACATGCTCACCCATACGGCGGCCAGCGACCTGGCCAGGTACGGTATTTTCATGAATGCCGTGGATACGGGCTGGGTAACGGATGAGGATCCGGCGGTCCTGGCAAAGCAAAAACAGGACAATCATGATTTCCAGCCCCCTCTTGATATTGTGGACGGGGCAGCCAGGATCTGCGACCCGTTTTTCCACGGGATCATCACGGGAAAACACTGGTGCGGTAAATTTCTAAAAGATTATTTCCCCATTGATTGGTAGGAGGCCGGCCGGAGATCCCAGCTGTTGGGTGAAAAAATATCACAGGCCTGTAGCTTTTGGCAACATTTGCCAAGAGATCCTGTCCATGATCCATTTGCATTTATATCTTTAAAATTGTCAGGCAGCTGTGTCGTAAAAAGCTACACCTGCATGTCGCTCACACATGCCTGTTTACCGTCTTTTTTGTTTGGGTGAAATATTATCCTTTTATTTCAATGCAATAGCGTCTAATTGATCTGTTTTTTTCTCTGGTACCGGTTTTGCAATGTCAATAGACAAACGCAGGTAAACATGACCTGCAAAGGAGGTGTACAATGAGATCCCAAAAACAGGAGCATGTGGTTAAAGGGTTTCAAGTAGTTGAAAACCAGTGCATATGGATGAAAGCAGGTATTGTCCATTTCAAATTGTGCGACAATGTGTATGACTGCCGCACCTGTCCGTTTGATAAGGCCATGCAGAAAAAAATGGAGGCAGCCCGGTATCTGGATTCCCGGGGAGGCGTTTCACCATTGTCAAAAACATTAAAAACCATTTATAAATGGCACCCCCGTCCCTGCCGGCACGTGCTGACAGGTCGCGTGGATGAACCCAAAGCCTGTATTCTGGACTATGAATGCTATCACTGTGCCTATGACCAGATGCTGGATGAGGAAGACCTGAACGGATTCAGCAAAAAACCGGATTTTTCACTGGCATCGGGGTACCGACTGGCCCGCGGCTATTATTATCACATGGGACACACCTGGGCACGGTTCGGGCATGGCGGACGGGTGACGGTCGGGTTTGATGATTTCATGGTCAAACTGTTTGGCACCCCATCCAAAATTTCGATTCCCCCCATCGGCACTGTTTTGAAAAAAGACCATGCTGCGTTGACATTCTTTTGCTCGGACAAGAAAGCCACAGCACTTTCACCTGTCACAGGGTCGGTGCTGGCAGTCAACATCAAAGCGCAGGAGCAACCTGATATCGTCCATAAAGATCCTTACCATGGAGGCTGGCTGTGTGTGCTTGAGCCGGATATGCCCAGGCGGAATCACAAAAAACTTTTTTACGGAAAAGAAAGCCTTGAATGGATAGACCGCGAAAGCCAGCGGCTTTTACACCTGATTGGGCCGGAATATAAAGATCTGGCTGCCACGGGCGGTGAACCGGTAGATGATGTATACCGCAGTTTCCCTGAGATCGGATGGGAATCCCTTGTAAAGGCATTTTTGAGAACCTAAAACACAATAAGGGATATCAGATCAGGGAGTCATGCGCCTTTCGCAGTCCCGGCAAAGATAAAAGGGAATATTGTCCAGATCGGTTATGGCACCTGAAAAGTGCATGATACATTTGTTTTCGTCGCAGTGAAAGAGGCTGAACAGGTGTCCGAGTTCATGGAGTGCTACTTTTGCTGCCCGCGCGTAAAAAAGGGAAGGCGGTGGCAATGATCCGTCGGCGTTCCTGTTCAGCCTGAAAAGTGAAATCATTGCCAGATCGCCGCCCTGCACTGCATGCCCGTATGAATGGTTGAAAATGGGAATAAAAATATCCTGTGACATTACCCCCACAATTTTAGAACAATCGGTAAAATCCCATGCATCGCGTTTGTTGATGATGATGCCGGCATCATACTGGAGCCGCCTGTCATCAAATGCGGATTCAGGAACGGGCCGCACGGGCAGAACAGCGGCGGGCCATTTGTAATAGGCTGTAATATTGGCTGCGATAACCTTCAGTACGATTGCCGGGACGTCTCCCAGCGGCACCACCCCGATCTGTTTTTTCATCTGTCTTTTTTTAAATTGTCCCGTTTAATGATTTTATGAAGCGTGGCACGGTTTATACCAAGGATTTCTGCCGACCGGGTAATTTGCCACTCCTGTTCATCCAGTATCCGGAGAATATGTTCTTTTTGTATTTCTTTTAATGTCTGTTCCTTGAGCGCAGCTGCTCCTGCCGGTTGCAGAAATGAAAAAGCTTCGGCATCGAGTGTCCGTGATTTACTTAACACCACGGCGCGTTCAATGGCATTTTCCAGTTCCCTGACATTTCCCGGCCAGTCGTATGACGTGAGCAGTGTGATGGCATCTGGTGTTATCCTGTCCACATTTTTTGTGGTTTCATGGCTGTATTTTTCCATAAAATGCTTCGCAAGAAGCGCAATATCATCTTTGCGCTCCCGCAGGGCCGGCAGGTGGATTTTTATCACGTTGATCCGGTAATAAAAATCTTCCCTGAAAACCCCTTCCAGAATGCGCGTCTCCAGGTTGTGCCGGGTGGCTGAAATAAGGCGGAAATCAACGGCAACAGGTGTTTCGCTTCCAACACTGAATACTTTTTTGTCCTCCAGCACCCGGAGCAGGTCCACTTGCATCTTTGCACTGATATCACCGATTTCATCCAAAAACAGGGTGCCGCCGGAAACTATTTCCAGAAATCCTTTTCTGGCATGGGTTGCCCCGGTAAACGCCCCTTTTCTGTGCCCGAACAATTCACTTTCCATGAGCGTGTCCGGCAGTGCGCCGCAGTTGATGGCGATAAAGGGGAGTTCTGCCCGCAGGCTTTTGGCATGGATGGCCTTGGCCACCAGTTCTTTGCCTGTTCCGGTTTCCCCGGTGATTAAAATGGAGGCATCACTCTGGGCCACTTCCGGGATGATTGCATACAGTTTTTTCATGGGTGCTGACTGACCGATGATGTTGTCAAACCGGGTGATCTTTTCGAGATGTCCTTTCAGGTATTGATAATCCAATGTGATTTTCTGCTGGCAGATGATTCTTTCCATCACCAGTGACAGCTGGTCCGGCTTGAAGGGTTTGAGCAGATAGTCGCTGGCACCGGTGCGCATGGCTTTGACCGCGCTTTCAATGGAACCGTAGGCGGTAATGATCACGACCATGATGTCCGGGTAATCTTGTTTTACTTTCTCAAGCAGTTCAAGGCCGTCCATACCCGGCATTTTAATATCCACAAACATTACCTGAAAAGGCTTTTGCTCAAGTTTTTCCAGGGCTTCCAGGCCTGAAGCGGCAGTATCCACCTCATGGCCGTATTTTTTAAACCAGGTCAAAAGAGATTGCCGGACAATCATCTCATCATCCACGACCATGATTCTAATTTTATTATCCATGCTTATCCTCCGTCAGGATCATGGTCAACCGAAGATATCACCGGAAAGGACAGTATAAATGCAGCGCCTTCCCCTTCCCGGCTGTCGATTTTTACAGTTCCTTTATGGGTTTTGACCACACCGTGCACAATAGACAGCCCAAGCCCCGTACCCTGGCCGACATCCTTTGTGGTAAAAAAAGGATCGAAAAGGTTATCCTGTATTTTTTCCGGGATGCCGTATCCGGTGTCCCGGATTTCCACACAGGCTGTTTCCGATTTTTCGTCCATCCAGGATCTGACAGCCAGTTCGCCACCGGAAGGCATTGCTTCATTGGCGTTGAAAATCAGGTTCAAAAAACACTGCTGAAGCTGGTTGATATCCCCTTCAAGCATCAGCGGGGCAGGGTACAGGTCAGTTGTCAAAGTGATATTGCCAAGTTCCAGCTTATGCCGGGTGAGGGTGAGAACCGCATGTAACACTTCATTTACATCAACCTGTTTATGTTCAAGTCCGGATTCCCTGGCAAAGAAGAGCATCCCGGACACGATATTCCCGCAGCGTTCCAGTTCCGATGACATGAGCGTCAGGTGGTCTTTGAACTGTGATAACTGGTCATCCTCCGGGCGCCCGGCATGTAAAATATCCAGCATATGATCACAAAATGTCAAAAGCCCCTGGATGGGGTTGTTGATTTCATGGGCGCAGCTGGCTGCTAACTTGCCCAAAGAAATCATCCGGTCTTCCTGGACCATTTTCTGGATATCGGATTTAAATTTTTTTTCCCGCTTCTTCCATCTGTCGGAGAATTCAGCGGTGATATCCCGCCAGAATTCAATAACCTGTACTACATTGCCGTCGTCATTTTTAATTGGATAGGTGTTAAGGCTGCAGTACATCCGCTTGCCTTCCGGACCCGGATGGTCATGGATCACATAGGCATTCTTGCCGGAGCGTAAGGTTTCCAGCATGGGACATTTCACACCGGGAAAAACGCGTGAACAAGGGGCTTTTATACAGTGGGAAATTTCATAGCAATAGGCCCCGATAACCTGGTCCTTTGTTTTTTTCACCGTATTGAGATAGGCATCATTGACATCGGCAATGGTAAAGTCTGTATTGATGATGACAATGGCAGCCGTGCTCTGCTGGATGAGCAGGCTGGAGAATGTTTTTTCGGCCACAAGCTGTTTTTCGGTTGATTTCAGCTGCTGGTTCGTATGCAGCAGATTGCGCAGTATTCTGCTGATATTGTATTCAAGGACACCGACGCCCTCGGGTTTTAAACGAATAATTTCAAGGAGCACATCCCGGCTTCCCGTAAGCTCCAGGACACTGTCCAGGTGATTTATATTCAGCAAATCATGGAGATTATCCGTTGTATAGATCCCCATTTTCCGGGCAAGCAGGAACCCTTCTGCGGTGTCATTTATATCGCACACCCCCAGTATTTTGATATCGAAAAAAGGAACTGGATCATTGTTGATCAGCTCAAGGAAAAAACGGCAGGTCCGGCCCCCGCCGACAATGGCAATATTCAGTGAAACCGTAAGGTTCCCATGATTCCCGGGAGTATTGGTGTTAGTCTCCATCTGACCACGGCCCCGTAACATTACACTGCCCCGCCATTCAATCGATTTCTGCCTGGATGTCGTTTTTAAGCGATGTGTACCCGATTACAAGGAAAAATCAGGATATTCATTGATGCTCCAGCGTTGTGTATGTATCCTTTTGAATGACATGGTCATTATATAATTTTAGAAGCGTTCAAACAACGGATTTTTTAAAAAATGTATGGTCTGAATTTTTCAAAGGAATTTTGACAAGCCCAGCGGATTATATTATAAAGCAGGCTTTTTTATTGAATATGGAGATATTATGCAGACAGGAAAAATCGGTCAGCGCATCAAGACATACATGGATAAACGCAGCATGAGCCTGGCCAATCTGGCCGATCAGACCGGGCTTTCTGCCCATTTTCTGGAAACCATGCTCACCAAAGACGTTTACCCGCCGCTGGGGCCGCTGATGAAGATTGCCAGGGCTTTGGGCGTGCGGCTGGGGACCTTTCTGGATGACCAGGGAGAGGCAGACCCCTTTATTGTGCGGCACAGCACCCGGGAGACGGAGTTCAGCGTGTCCGGGGTTTCCGGCAAATCCCCTGCCCTGAATTTCTATGCCCTGGGCACGGGCAAGATGGACCGGCACATGGAGCCGTTTTTTGTCGAGATCCTGCCGGAATCCGCCGAGGAAAAAATATTGTCCTCCCATGAAGGAGAAGAGTTTATTGTGGTGGTCCAGGGCAGTATCGAGGTGATCTACGGCAAAGACACCCATATCCTTGGATCCGGGGATTCCATCTACTACAACTCCATCGTACCCCATTATGTGAGCTGTCACGGGGATGAAAAAGCCGCCATTCACGCGGTCATCTATATACCGGAATAACAGGGGGAATTTGATGGAAACAAAAACTGATTTGCGAAAAATCACCCTGGGGGATCTGCTGGATGAGACCGTGGCAAAATTTGGTGACCACGATGCCCTGGTGTATGTGGACAGGGATTTTCGCCTCACCTACCGTCAGTTCGGGGACCTGGTGGATGAGATGGCAAAGGGACTCATGGCCCTGGGTGTGGAAAAAGGGGAAAAAGTGGCGGTGTGGGCCACCAACATCCCTTACTGGGTGACGCTGCAGTTTGCCACGGCCAAAATCGGGGCGGTCCTGCTCACGGTGAACACCAATTACAAGCGCGCGGAACTGGCCTATCTCCTCCAGCAGTCGGAAGCGGAGAACCTGTTTATCATTGACGGATTCCAGGATACCGATTACATCAATACCGTGTATGAGCTGGTGCCGGAACTGAAAACCTGCCAGCGGGGCCACCTGGAGAGTGCGCCGTTTCCCTGCCTGAAGCGGGTGGGGTTCCTGGGCCAGGAGAAACACCGGGGCATGTATACAATTCCCGAGATCCGGTCCCTGGCTGTCATGGTGTCCGAAGAACAGTACCGGGCGCGCCGAAACAGCCTGTCAGCCCATGATGTGGTGAACATGCAGTACACTTCGGGCACCACCGGGTTTCCCAAGGGCGTGATGCTTACCCATTACAATATCGGCAACAACGGGTACTGGATCGGCAAAAACCAGAAATTCACGGAAAATGACCGGGTCTGCCTGCCCGTCCCCTTGTTTCACTGTTTCGGGTGTGTGTTGGGGGTGCTGGCTGCCGTGAATCACGGGGCATGCATGGTGATCCTGGAAGGGTTCGATCCGGTGATGGTCATGGCCTCGGTGGAAAAGGAACGGTGCACGGCCCTGTACGGGGTGCCCACCATGTTCATCGCCCTCCTGGACCATCCCCTGTTTGACAAGTTTGATTTCTCCTCTTTGCGCACCGGGATCATGGCCGGGTCCAACTGCCCCGTGCATGTTATGGAACAGGTCATCGACCGGATGCACATGACCGATGTCACGATCTGCTACGGACTCACTGAAGCCTCGCCCGTGGTGACCTACACCCGCATCGATGACGACATCCGGCTGAGAGTGGAGACCGTGGGCCGGGCATTGCCCCATATCCAGGTGAAAATAACGGACCCGGACACCGGCAACATTTTGGGGCCGGGACAGCAGGGAGAGATCTGCTGCAAAGGGTACAATATCATGAAAGGGTATTACAACAATCCTGAAGCCACGAAAAAAGCCATTGATGCAGACGGCTGGCTGCACACAGGGGACCTGGGGGTGCTGGATGAACAGGGCAACCTGTCCATCACGGGACGGCACAAGGACATGATCATCCGGGGCGGGGAAAACATCTATCCCAGGGAGATTGAAGAGTTTCTCATCCGCATGGACGGGATCCGGGATGTGCAGGTGGCGGCCGTGCCCAGTGAAAAATACGGGGAAGAGGTGGGGGCTTTCATTATTCCCAGAGATAAGGCAGATCTTCAGCCCAGCGATATCACCGATTTCTGCCGGGGAAAGATCAGCCGGTACAAGATCCCCAGGTATGTGCATTTTGTGACCGATTATCCCATGACCGCGTCCGGCAAAATCCAGAAATACAAACTCACGGAAATGGCTGAAACCATCTGGCCGGAAAGGCGGTAAAGCAATCCGGATCATGGAAGAAAAAACAGCCGGCCACACCAGCTGTGCCAACTCGTCCGCCGCAGCCGGGTGCTGCCTGGACTAGATTCTCATCAAGGGTCATATGAATGGGTTTTGTGGGGTACCTCCATTGTTTTAAAGTGCCCGGCTGTCCAGCCCCAGGGCTTTGCGTTTTTTTTCTATCACCCGGGTTAAAAAAACAGCGGCCTTCTCCGGATCAGGTTCGACACCGAACGTGGCTCCCACCAGATCCTCCAGGCCTTTTGTGAGCAGGTTGACCACATTCATGGAGCCGGTGACCGGCGGCATGGGTCCCAGATGGGTGGTGATGCCGGATGCCACGCAGTAGACCCCGATGGTAACGGCTTTTTCCGAATACCATTCCGGCGCGGAACCGGCCACGGGAAGATCACTGATATCCACGCCCAGGGCATTGGCCAGGGCCGAGACCAGCACCAGGATCCGCACATTGTCCACGCAGGAGCCCAGGTGCAGCACCGGGGGAATGCCTAAAGAGCCGCAGATTTCCTTCAAACCCGGGCCGGCCATCTCAATGGCGGAAGGCACCTTGAACCCGGCCTTGGCGGAGGCCACGGACACACATCCCGTATCCACCACCAGGATATCATTTTCCATGAGCTTTTTGATCAGTGTGACATGGCCGTGGTCATGCTTGATTTTGGGGTTGTTGCATCCCACAACGCCGACGGCTCCCCGGATCTTTCCGGCTTTGATGGCATCGATCAGGGGGTCTGCTGTACCGCCCAGAGCACCCAGAATGGTTTCAATGGAAAATCCGCCCACAGCGTTTTGGGGGTCCACCGGAATGAAGACCTCTTTGCGGTTGCCGAAATTTTGAATGGCCGCTTTTACCAGAGTCACCGCTTTTTCTTCGGCATTGTCCGGGTGAAATTCATGGTGTTCCATGCCCGGAAATCTGGCCTTGTCCGATGTACTGATAATTTTTGTGTGGTAACACGCGGCCACTTTGCCGATGGACGGCATGATGCACTGGTAATCCACGATCATCATGTCCACAGCGCCGGTGGTAAGAATCAGTTCGGTCATGAGATGGTTTCCGGCCATGGCAATGCCCCGGCGCATGAGCAGCTCATTGCCTGTGCAGCAGACCCCGGCAAGATTGATGCCGCCGGCACCGTTGGCTTTGGCAAGCGCCAGCATTTCATCGGAGATACAGGCTTTGGATACCATTTCTGACACCACCGGGTTGTGGCCGTGAACCACGATGTTGACCTGGTCTTTTTTGAGAACACCGGCATTGACCATGGTGGGTTTGGGGGCCGGTACCCCGAACAGGATGTCCGACACTTCTGTGGCGATCATGGACCCGCCCCAGCCGTCGGACAGGGCATTGCGCAGCCCATGGGTCAGCAGGCTGACCCAGTCGTTGTCCACGCCCATATGGGTGCGGTGCATCATTTCCGAGGTTTCCCTGTCAATCCCCCTGGGGGTGATGCCTGCCTTGTCCCATAATTTTCTGCGCTTTTCCGGTGCCCGGCTGACCAGGGTCACCGATTTTTTGCGCATGCCGTAATCCTCCATCATGGCATCGGCCAGTTCTCCGGCAACGGCCAGGGTCTCTTTCCCATCGGTTTCAACACCGTATTCGCCGGCCACCCGTCTGAGTTTTTCTTCACTCCGGATCTGGTATCCGGGTGCCTCTCCTTTGGAAACCGCTTTGAGCACCTCCACAAGATCCCTGCCGTGGTCGGAATGGGACGCAGCCCCGGCGGCAATCATGCGGCAGAGGTTCCGGGCCACGATGATATCGGCATCTGCACCGCATACGCCTGTCTGGGGGCCCTGGCCGAATGGGTCCACCCGGCAGGGCCCCATGATGCAGATCCGGCAGGACAGTCCCATGTCGCAGAAGCCGCACTGGGGCTGCTGGGCTTCGTGACGGTGCCAGACCGTTTCCACTTTGTCTTTGACCGCTTTGTCAAATAATAAATTTCCGTCGCTGGTAATCGAAACCTCTGTTTTGGGGTCAAACATGTTTACCTCCTATTGCTGCACCAGCCTCCATGGCGGCCTGTTTCAGGGTGTTGTAAAGGGCAACCGTATCCGGAAGGCCCTGGGCGGCGGCATCCGAAGACATGGAGCGGGCCACCTGCCGGGTTTTTTCATTCATGGCATGCGTCATCTCATCGTAGACCAGGGCCCCGGTCTTGCAGACCTCAGTGCAGGCCGGGATCTGTCCCCGGGCTATGCGTGCATCGCAATTGTCACATTTCACAGCCACGGTTTTCCCCGGCGGTGCTGCAGCCTCCTCATGGAACCGCAGCACCCCGTATGGACAGGCCATGGCGCACGATGCACAGTTGATGCAACGGTCCGGGTTGATGAGTACCGTGTGTGCGGCTGCATCACGAAAGATGGCCCCTGCGAGGCAGGCCAGCTGACATGGCGCGGGGTCACAGTGGCGGCACCGGTTGGGAAATCCCCGGTTGAACAGCCCGGCGCCCACATGCACCCGGGGCCGGGGCTTCGGAGTTTCCTGCAAAGCGGCAAAAAGAGATTCTGACTTTGCGTGTGCCGCAGCGCAGGCCAGCATACACTGCATGCATCCCACGCATTTTTCCGGATTGACAATGACTTGTTTCATCTGTCCTCCTCTGGGCGCGTGTTTGAGATATAACCCGCCATAAGGCATGTTTTTTTTCATTTGCCCATCTGTATAATCCATTTACAGCAGTTTGCTGTAATCAAAATGTAAAGACATCAGATACGCCTTTGGTATCCTGACAGGTATCCGGTTTTCGATCATGGCCCGTAAAATGCCCCCCTGCTCAATCTGGTTGACCAGGACGGCTCCCACGAGGATGTCCTTGCAAAATATCAGGCTGCGGTAAACACCGGCCTTTTCACCGCCGGCCTGAAGGATCTCAAGATCGTCTGCACCATCCGGATTCGCCAGTCCCACGGTCATGATATCCAGCCCGAAAATCCGCATGACGTTTCTGCCCAGGCTGCCCGGACAGGCCACTTTTCTGCCGGCCATGTTGTATCCTGCGATTTTTCCCTGGATGGCGGCTTCCGGCCAGATGGCATTGATCCAGCGTTTTTGACGGGCAATGTCCATGGATTCTGCTGCATCACCGGCCGCGTAGATATCCGGAACACTGGAACAAAGATACGGGTCCACCAGAATACCATAATCAATCGCAATGTCGTTTTCTGCGATAAATCCCAGAGACGGGTCAACACCCTTGCCCACGATGACAAGATCACAATCCAGAGTTTCCCCTGAATCCAGGCAGGCTTTTTTGACCCGGGTGTCACCGTCAAATGAAGAGACGCTGACCCCGACTTTTACGGATAATCCATGGGCTTGAAGTTCTTTGAGGATCATTCTGCCGGCGGTTGGGTCCACCTGCATGGCCAGGGGATAAGCCGATGTGATCAGCATGGTGACCTTTATACCCCGCTTTAACAGCGCATGGGCCGCCTTGAATCCCACAAGTCCGCCGCCCAGAACCAGGGCGGTTTCCACCCCCTGTGAGATGGCCGCCAGATGATCCAGCACATCCTTCTGGGTCCGCATGGTGAAAATATTGCCCAGATCTGCCCCCGGAACCCTGATATGCCTGGCGTCTGCCCCCGAGGCAATCAACAGTTTTTGAAAATCGATGTCTGTGCCGTTTTCAAGATGAACAAACTTTTTTTTCACATCCAGGTGTGCCACACGGTTTCCCAGAACAGGCGTAATGTCCAGGTCTTCATATACATTGCCTGCAAAAAGGGGCAGTTTTTCGTGGGGCTCGGATCCTTCCAGGACATAGGAGATCATGGGGCGGCTGTACGGGGGAAACGTCTCGTCACTGACCATCAAAATGCCGGCAGTGGTGTCCATCTCGCGGATGGCCCTGGCAGCGTTGATCCCGGCAATTCCGTTTCCGATAATCAGGTGTTTCATGACACCTCCACAGGTTCCGGAAAAAGATAAATATCCAGTTGGCATCAGGCGGAGAAAAAGAGTGAACAGCGTGAGATTCTGTTAATTTTACGCCCTGATTTACCCTTGGAACTCAGATTTTTGTATGATGAATGCGGATTGTTTGTCAAGAAAAAAACCGATAGTTTCTTTATCCTTCAGATCCAAAATCAAACTTGACTTTCAAACCGGGTGATCAGGCAGTCATCTATGAAATCCAGCGGCATCCCCTGCTCACCGTTGCGGGAAAATATGCGGTCGACAATCAGAATGACTTGTTTCTCATGAAACACCTTATTGGGGCGTAGTTTAAGATCATCTCTACTATAAATGGGTGACCATCTGCCGGTACCGCTTCATGATCTGGCCCATGACCGGTTCCAGTTCATCCGGTTGAATGACCAGCAAATCCCCTGGTTGGGCTTTGGAAAAAATATATTCCACTGCTTTGTTTGGTTCCGGAACGATTTCAATCCGGTTTTCCGGAAATCCGCCCTGAATCAATCCCTCATAAACCAGGTCCTGGGTTTCTCCGGCCGGCCGGTGACGGGGATCAAAATCGGTCAGAATGATATGATCGTAGACCAGGGCCAGGGCTTTTCCAAGTTCCATAAGTTGTTCGTCAGTTCTGCTGCCGGTGCCGTGACACAGCCCGATCTTTCTGCCCGGTGAGAGCCGTGGCAGTAATTTTGCCATGGCCCGGGCTGATTCCGGGTTATGGCCGTAATCCAAAAGCACCTTGTAGGTCTGGAAATCAAATAAATTCATGCGGCCCGGATTCTGGTTTACGGAAGGATAGAAGGTCATTACCCCGTTTCGAATCTGGTCAACGGATAGCCCTAATCCGTGAAGGGCGCCGATGGCGGCAAGGGCATTGGCCGTGTTAAAGTCGATGATGCCCCCGAAGGTGATGGGAATTTCTTCCAGGGAACAGATATGAATATCCTGCTGGTTTTTTCGGATGACCGCATTCTGGTTGGTGACGGTGACAACGGTTCCCCCTTTTTTTACATGGGCGGTAATGTCTGGATTGTCAGGGTCCAGGGAAAATAAAACAACATTGCCCCGGGCACGGTCCAGAACGGTCATGGTCATGGGGTCTTCTGCATTTAAAACCGATGTCCCTGTTTTTTTGACAACCTCGATGACCGTTGACTTGACCAGGGACAATTCTTCCTGGGATTCAATCCAGTCACATCCCAGATGGTCTTTGCCGATATTCAAAAGCACGCCCACATCCACCTCGGTAACCCCCAGCCCCCTTCTGGCAATGCCCCCCCGGGCCACTTCCAGCACAACGTGGTCCACTGTGGGTTCCCGTAACACTATCCCTGCGCCCTCCGGACCGCTGTAGTCCCCTGACAGAACCGGGTTTCCGTCCATTATTATGCCCGTTGTACAGGCAAGCCCCACGATTTTTCCCGAATACTTCAATGTATGGGCGATCAATTTACTGGTGGTGGTCTTGCCGTTTGTCCCGGTGACTGCCAGAACAGGAACCTGCTCATATCCTTTCGGAAAAAGCATATCCACAAGGGATTTTGCCACATTCCTGGGCCGGCCGCCGGTAGGCTCCAGGTGCATTCTGAATCCGGGTGCGGCATTGATTTCCACCACTTTTATCCCGGACGGATCCAGAGGAAGGGATATGTCTGCTGCCAGGGCATCGATGCCTGCACAATCCAGGCCGATGATTCCGGCGGTCCGTTCGGCCATCCTGCGGATCTCCGGATGTACCTCATCGGTCACATCTGTGGCGGTTCCTCCCTGGCTTAAATTGGCAGTGGCCTTTAAATAAACTTTCTCCCCTTTTTGGGGCCGGGAGTCCAGACAAAGTCCTTTGAGGGCCAGAAGTCTTTCGGTCATGGCATCTATTTCAACCTGTGTCAGGACTTTTTCATGCCCGAACCCGCGAAGGGGATCGGCATTGAGGATGTGAATAAGCTCTCTGATGGTGGATTTCCCATCTCCAGTGACATGTGCGGGTTCACGCCTGGCAGCGGCGGCCAGTTTGCCGTCAATGACCAGAAAACGGAAATCCCCGCCATGTACATATTCTTCAACAATCACATCCGGGTAAAAGGCCTTGGCCGCATAAAATGCCTGTTCCAACTGATCCAGGTCTGTCACATTGATCGTGGAGCCATTCCCGTGGTTCCCCACATCCGGCTTGACAACCACACCCGCATTGATGTCATGAAAAGCGGCAACCGCCTCTTCCAGGGTTGACACCACCCGCCCGTCCGGCACCGGGATGCCGGATTTTTGCAATAAAAGCTTGCCCCTGGTTTTTTCATCGGCAATTTCCACGGCAATGGCCGAGGTATTACCGGTTATGGAGGCCTGAATCCGTTTCTGGCGGGCCCCGTATCCCAGCTGGATATAACTTTCTTCGTTCAGCCGGATATATGGGATGCCCCTTGAAAGGGCTTCTTTCACAATACTCCATGTCGTGGGCCCCAGCATATGATCTTCACGCAAAATTTTGAGATCGGAAATAACCTTGTTGATATCAAACGGCTTTTTTTCCGCTATGGCCTCGAATAAGGAGATGGCATCCTGTGCCGCTTTTAATCCGGCATGTTCCACCAGGTATCTGAAGACCACAATATAAACTCCCTTTTGGGAGGTGCCCAGGGTTTTTCCGTACCCAACCGCCATGCCGGACAGGCATTGAAGTTCGATGGCAATATGCTCAATAATATGACCGGCCCAGGTGCCCCTTTCAAGCCTCTGAATAAATCCGCCGGGTTTGCCGATGGAGCATTCATGCTCGCAGAGGGTCGGCATCAAGGCTGTCAGCCGTTCTGAAAAGCCTTTTATTGTATCCGAAGGACGGCCCTCGTAGTCTTTAATATCCAACACCATGAATATGGCGGAATGCCGGGTATATCGATTGGGGCCGCGCAGCGCTCTTAACTCCAGTATATCAATCATCACTGTCCTTTGATCTGTTTTGATGATGGTATGAGAAACCGTCTGTTTTTGAAATGGTACCCATATCCGTTAACCAATGAATGGATGCGCACATTTTCAACTGCAATGGGCCCGCCCGGCTTGATATCCATGATGTTGGAATGGGCAATATCATTGCCGTCAACAATAATGACCTGGCCTGTACCAATGACCTCAATCATGCCGTCTCCCTTGAGGATAACCCCTGAGTCTTCACCGATACCAACTCCGATGCAGGTCGGATTCGTTGTCACAATCTGGATCAGACGTCCGATACGGCCCCGTGCCATAAAATGGGTGTCAAAAATAATATTTTTTACAAAACCAAATCCGGCTGTTGTGAAGACTCTGCCTTTAAACAGCCCTTCTTCACTCTCCCCTTCATAAATCATCGTATCTGAAAAGACCGCGGCCCCGGCACTGGTGCCTGCGATGAGCGCCCCGGATTCAAGCCGGTTCTGGATCGCGGCAAGGGTTTTTGATCCGCCCATAATGGTGGTCAATCTCAACTGGTCCCCGCCGGTAAGAAAAATCAAATCAAGATCTTCAAGGGTTTTGGCCAGTGCTATGTCATTTGCCTGGGCCCTTGTTTCAATGGCCAGGATTTTTATTTGAGATGCCCCAAGGGTCTTGAATACCTGTTCATAATCTTTGCCCCGCTGCCTGGGTTCTTCACTGGCGGTGGTGATGATGCCGACCTTGTAAACAGGTTTTCCAATTTCCTGGACCACCCGTTTGAGAACTACCAGTTCATTGGCCTTGTCTTCATTTCCGCCGATGGCAATGAGACGTCCCAGAAAAAAAGAGTTTGCTGCCATCATTCATTTCATCTCCGTGAGATATATAATCAGGCCAGATCCGCAAACACATTTATGATCCGGTCCATGGCCCAGTCGATGTCCGGTTTTGTGATCACCAGGGGCGGGGCGAAGCGGATGGTGTAAGTATGGGTTTCCTTGCACAGGATGCCCTTTGTCTGGAGGGCTTCGCATATGGGTCTGGCACCCTCTGAAACATTTTTGTGCAGCTCGATGGCGATCATCAGGCCTATGCCCCGGACCTCCTTGATGGCCGGGTGCTGGATTTTTCTCAGCTGCTCTAGGAAATAGGTCCCCATATCGGCTGCGTTTTCAATCATATTTTCTTCTTTCAGCACCTTGAGGGCGGCCCGGGCCACGGCGCAGGCCAGGGGGTTGCCGCCGAAGGTGGAGCCGTGCTGGCCCGGCTGGAGCAGGCCCAGTACCGCTTCATTGGACAGCACGGCCGATACCGGGTAAAATCCGCCGGACAGGGCCTTGCCGATGAGGGTGAGGTCCGCCTGGACCCCTTCATGCTCTTCAGCCAGCAGTTTGCCGGTGCGGCCCAGGCCGGTCTGGATCTCATCCAGGATCATGAGCACATTCTTACGGGTACAGATCTCCCTGACCTTTTTCAGATAGCCTTTGGGTGGAATGATGACCCCTGCTTCTCCCTGAATGGGTTCCACCAGAAATGCCACGGTGTCCGGGGTGATGGCAGCCTCCAGGGCATCGGCATCCCCGAATGGAATTACGGTGAATCCCGGGGTGAACGGCCCGAAGTTCTGCCGGGCATTCTCGTCGGTACTGAACCCGATGATGGACAGGGTCCTGCCATGGAAATTGTCAGCGCACACAATGATCTGGGCTTTGTCCTTTGCCACGCCTTTGGATTCATATCCCCATTTTCTGGCGCATTTTATCACGGTTTCCACAGCCTCTGCCCCGGAATTCATGGGCAGCACCTTGTGGGAGTCGGTGAGTTCGCACAGTTCCTCGTATAAAAGGGCCAGCTGGTCATTGCGGAACGCCCGGGAGGTGAGGGTGAGTTTCTGTGCCTGATCCTTCAGGGCCTGGTAGATTTTCGGGTGGCAGTGGCCCTGGTTTACGGCGGAATAGGCAGACAGGCAATCCAGGTATTTATTGCCCTCCACATCCCAGACCCAGATGCCGGATCCTTTGCTGAGAACCACATCCAGGGGTTTGTAGTTTTTTGCTCCGAATTGATTTTCTTTTTTTATCAGTTCTTTTGTTTTCATGGAGAATGTCCCTGTGTATATTCCTGACTTACCTGAAAAAGCTCAATCCATGCCCATCCGGGCCTCCACTGCAGCGATTTCCGTGAGCAGCTGTTCTTTTTCTTCCAGGGTGAGATCCGGGGCGGACAGTTTTTTCTGCAGCGACAGAAGGATCATCTCCTCTCTGTATTCCCGGCAGGTGTATGGGCTGGTTTGATTTTCAGGTTGCATGGATACTGGTTTTTTCCTTGTTACAATGCGTAACGCATAGTTTCAATATGGTTGTAAAGATTGTTTACCATATTTTTCAGGGAAAAACCAGTTGGTGGGACAATTCAGCTCCAACTTCACGATTTACTTTCAAATTTTCCATCAGTTTTCAGGCGATGCATATGATCGGTATGGGGATATCTGCCTGATTCCCATCGGGTTGCTTTACAGGGATTTTTGAAACAGTGCCGGACAATGCCAGCGCATCGTGGGCTGCGCTGCGGCAGACGGTCTGGAGAAGCGCCTGCTGTTTGGGGGTCATGCCGGCCAAAGCCTTGCTGTCGTTCAGCAGCTCGGACATGGAACAGGAGATGAACAAAGATACGATGGTGTCGGCATTATGCTTCATGGGATGTTCCTTTCTGGTTCATAAAATAAATCAACTTCACGGTTTATACACTGATTTTTTATAGCAAGTTTCAGGCCAGCTGTAATCGGGAGATGCAGGAATAAGAGAAAGGTCCGGAAACAATGATTCAGGGTTGGTTAACGGCAGCCTGACACCTGTGATTCAGCACCGGCAGCACCGTATCAATGAATATACATGTAGTTGGTATGATACAGTCGGCTGGTTTTTTTACCTGAAACAGCAACTTTTTCTCGACATTTCAGGTTTCCGGTACTATAACGGCACCAGGTGTATCAAAATGAATACAATTGAAGATTTCAGGGAAAAACTGGCGCTGTACGAGCGGATATTTGACAATATCAATGCCGGTGTACTGGTGATTGATGCCCATGGATATATCACCCATTTTAATGAACCCTACGGCCGGTTTCTGAACATGGATCCCAAATCCCAGATCGGCCGGCACTGTACCGAAGTTGTGGAAAACACCCGCATGCACATTGTGGCGCAGACCGGAAAGGCTGAGATCAACCACTCCCACCGTATCAACGGCCAGGATATGGTGGTCCAGCGCATCCCCATTAAAAAGGACGGAAAGGTCATCGCGGTTTACGGCCAGGTCATGTTCAAGAATGTGGCAGAGGTGCGGAACCTGGCAGAAGAACTGTCTTTGCTGGAATCCAAGGTCCAGCTGTTTGAAAAGGAGATCTTTGATCTTCGGGCCACCCGGTACACCTTTGACTGCATTATCGGTACCAGCGCCGCCATCATTGGATTGAAACAGGAGGCGGCAAAAGCGGCAGCTACCCATTCCAGCGTGCTGGTGACAGGGGAGAGCGGTACAGGCAAGGAGCTGTTTGCCCAGGCCATCCACAATGCCGGCCCCAGGAAACTGCACCCGTTTGTGAAAATCAATTGTGCCGCCATCCCCAGGGACCTGCTGGAATCGGAACTGTTCGGATATGATAAGGGTGCGTTCACAGGAGCCGGGGCAAAAGGAAAGCCGGGCAAGTTTGAGCTGGCCGGTCAAGGCACCATTTTTCTGGACGAGATCGGGGATCTGCCCCTGGAGATGCAGCCCAAACTGCTCCGGGCGCTTGAAGACAAAGCGTTTGAGCGTATCGGCGGGACCCGGGTCATCCGTTCCGATTTCAGGGTGATCTGCGCCACCAACCGGAACCTGGCAGAGATGATGGAAAAAAACCGTTTCCGGCGGGATCTGTTCTACCGGCTCAATGTCATCCCGATTTACATTCCGCCCCTGCGGGAACGGCCGCCTGATATCCTGCCTCTGGCGCGGCATATGTTGAATAAGATTGCAAAAGAAGCGGGGCGGCCGGCCATGAGAATAGAAAAAGAGGCGGCCCGGGAACTGGTACGCTACCCCTGGCCCGGCAATGCCAGGGAGCTGTCCAATGTGCTGGAGCGGGCCATGTATGCGTCAGGCAGCGGAACCATCTGCAAAGATGACCTGCCCTTTACCCCGGCACCGGGCCGGGATGTTTCAGGGAGTCAGTCAAAGCCCTCACTGAAGACCGCCAGGGATGAAGCCCAGAAAACGGCGATCTACCAGGCCCTGGCAAAAACCGGGTATAACAAGGCAAAGGCGTCCCGGCTTTTGGGCATTCACCGGACCCTGCTGTACAAAAAAATGAAAAAATACGGCATTGCCCTGGCACCGGAATAAGCTCATCTGCGCAGCACCGGCACCAGAAACACAAAGCAGGCCACCAGAAAGAACAGGGCCCCCCAAAATCCCATCCAGTCTCCGGACTGGACCGCGGCCGTCAGGAAAAAAATCGCTGAGATGATGAACATGCCCCATCCCCATATCTGGCATTTTTTTTCAAATCCGGTCACGATGTCATCCTTTCTGAAAACCTGGTTTCAGTCATTTTTGTATCCTGCGGGGCACCATGATGCGGTATCGCCAGTGGGGTTAAATAAAACAGCTGTCCCGGCCAGGGGGCGGGACAGCTGTCCGGTTTCAGCATTTTGCCCGGCAGTGAAGACAGGCCTTACTGTTTGATCCAGCGTGGTACCTGGAACTGGTAATCTTTATAGGGTTTGGTGGGGGGGTCTGTGAAGATGGCCACCATTTCACCGTCCTGCACCTGGTAATGGGCAATGGGGACATCTCCGCCGGCACGCATCACATGGTCCGCATCCCATTTCCACCAACCGGTTTCTCCTTTGTAGCCGTTGGCGGCGATGTAGTCGGACACGGCATCGTGGTTTTTCTCATCCCCGACTGCCGCGACAGCTGTGGCCCATGCCTTGACACCGGAGTAGGCAGCCCAGGAGCCGGCCTGGGGCAGATGCCCCCAGATGGTTTCAAATTTGTCCAGCCAGGCCTGGGCCTCGGGGGTTGGGGCTTCCGGCGTGGGCATGGCTGTGGGTACTTCCCCAAGCAGGCCGTCAGCTTCTGTGCCCATGGTTTCCACCACTTCCCTGGGCACCAGGGAGTAGCCGTAGCTCAGGATGGAGTTGGTGGGCCGTTTCATGAACTGCCGGAAAAAAGTGATCACTTCCTGGGCTGACACGATTTCCACATGGATGATGGCCGGCTTGATCCGGCGGATCTGGGTGAGCAGCGGTCCCCACTGGTTGGTACCGTAGGGCACCAGCTCATGCATGGCAACTTCCCATCCTTTTTCCTTGAAATTCTTTTTCAGGGTGTCCCCGACTTCTGTTCCCCAGGCATCATCTGCCGTAATGATCACCGCTTTTTTGTTGGGGTATTCATAGGGCAGGGCCATGAGCACGTTGAACATGGACTGGGCCTGGTTGATGCCGGTGTCGGTGAGCTGGAAGATGTTCTTGTATTCTTCTTTGTTCTGCTTGAACACATCCACGGCGGACTGGGACCCGTCATCGGCAAAGAAGGGGGCTGTGTACTTGCCGTAGGCCCGGACATCCTGGCCCCAGCCGGCCCAGCCGGCATGTACGGAATCCACCCCGATCTGGCCGCACAGGTAGTCAGCCCCCTGCATGACCCGTTCCGGTGCAAACTCCTGGGTGTCGAAACGGATGGGTTCCAGCTGTTTTCCCAGCAGGCCGCCGGCTGTGTTGATCTCGTCTATGGCCATCTTGATGCCTTTCCAGTAGTTGTCCCCTGTGTCGGTGTAAGGACCGGTCATGGCCAGGGGCACCCCCACCTTGATGGTGTCTTGGGCCCACAGGGCTGTGGCAGGCATCAGGGCCAGTGCCAGAATCAATAAAATACCAACTGCTTTTTTCATGTTCATCCTCCTGAAGTGTTTATATGAAAGCCCTCAACCCTCAGCATCAGTACCCAGCTGACTGCTAAACGCTAACAGCTAAAAAGCTTTCATATCTTGTTGTGCCCGTCAGGGCATGGGTTTTATTAAAATTGCCGGGGCTTCAGGGCCGGGCCCTGTCCCCGTATGTTAATGGGTTATGCCATGCGGCTTTCTGGAAAACAACCGCTCAAACAGCCCCACAATGCCGTCGGGCAGCACCAGGACCAGGATCACCACCATGGCCCCCATGGTGATGGGTCTGTAGGGGCCCAGGGGGGAGAGCAGTTCGTTGATGGCAATGGTGATAAAGGCCCCGATGACGGCACCGGGAAATTTTCCCACCCCGCCGATAACCAGGATCACCATGAGGGTGACAAACAGGTCAATGCCCAGCATCCTTGTGGACAGCATGCCCACGTAATGGGCGTAAAACCCCCCCATCATGCCGGTAAGAAACGAGGTCAAAGCAAACACCATGAGTTTGTATTTAAAGGCTGACACCCCCAGGCAGGTGGCAAACTCCTGGGAGTCCTTCAATGCCAGGAAAGCCGTGCCCCAGTGGGATCGGATCACCAGAAGAATGATGACTGAACATACCACCGCCACCAGGAAAAAAAGATAAAAATAGGGCACCGGACTGGCCGTGGTAAAGGTGTATCCGAAAATATTCATGGGTTCTATGGTTAAAAGTCCCCTGGAGCCCCCTGTGCCGATGGCCCGGCCGATGTCCCCTTTGAGGACCGGTTCCAGGATCATGTGCACGGCAAAGGTGACAAGGGCGATATAGGCCCCCTTGAGTTTGAGGCAGGGCAGGCCCACCAGGATGCCGATGCCTGCGGTGATGCCGCCGGCAATGAACACCGCAAAAATGGGCGGGATGCCGAACTGTGCGGAAATAATGGCCGAGGCATAGGCCCCCATGACAAAAAAGGCCACCTGGCCGAAGGAAAAAATGCCGGCAAATCCCATGATCAAATCCCAGCACGAGGCCACCACCGACCAGATCAGGCACATGATCAGAATGTGCATGATAAAATTGGTGCCCCCGAAAAACAGGGGCAGAACAGCCACAATTGCCCAGATAAGTGCCAGCAGAAATGTAATGCGCCTGTGATCCATTAATTTATCCCCATTTTCCCAGAAGCCCCTGGGGACGGACCGCCAGGGTGGTCAACAATACGGCAAACAAAACAATCAGCGTCCAGGTCATGCCGAAATACCATCCCACAAACGCCTCGAGCATGCCCACGATAAATGCGGCATAGAGTCCGCCCCTGATGGAGCCCATGCCGCCGAAGGCCGTGATCACCCATGCCTTGACCAGGATATCCCAGCCGCCCATGGGGGTGATGAAATATTTCTGGGCCAGCAGAATGCCGCCCATGCCCACCATGACCGTGGAAATGGCAAAGGTGGCGGCAAAGACAAACTCTTTGGGGATGCCCACGATCTGGGCTCCGGCCGGGTTCTGGGCCACGGCCCGCACCGACATGCCGGTACGGGTGTTGTTGAGAAACCAGCGGAACATCAGGATGCCGCCGATGGAGAGAATAAAAATCCCCACATCCTGGTGGGAGAGAAGAAATTCCCCCACCTCAAACCGGCCTTCCAGAAACGGGGGCAGCGATTTCATGCGGGCCCCGAATATCACCTGAAAAGAGTTGTCCAGGAACAGGGCCAGGCCCAGGGTGATCATCATCACCTTGATTTCCCAGTCATCTCTTTTGCGCAAAGGGGCCACCAGGGCTTTTTCCACAAAAAATCCAAAGACCAGCAGAACGGGGGCAGCCAGCAGAAACACCACAAAATAGTTGTTGATAAAGGAAAGGCCGAACAAAAGAAACGCGATGTATCCGCCCAGGCTGTAAAAAGAGCCATAGGCAAAATTGAATGCTTTGGACACCCCGTAAATCAGGGTCAGACCCACGGCCATGAGGGCATAGACAGACCCGTTGATCAGGCCGCTGATAATGACATCTGCAATTTCGATGACCATGGGGGTTCCTCCTACATGCCCAGGAAAATTTCTTTTAAATGGTCATTGCCCAGGGCATCCTCTTTTGAGCCTTCAAAGCTGATGCCGCCTTCTTCCAGCACATAGAATTTGTCAGCCAGTTCAGTGATCTGGGGAATGTTCTGCTCCACCACCAGCAGCGTGATCCCCTGGCCGTTGATCTGTTTGATGATCCTTGCCACCTCGTCTCTCAGGTTGGGCTGGAGTCCCAGGGAGGGTTCGTCTATGGCCAGAAACCGTGCATTGGACATCAATCCCCTGGCAATGGCCAGCATCCTGGCTTCCCCGCCGCTCATGGTGGCGGCCAGCTGGGACCGCCGGTCCCGCAGCCGGGGAAACAGGTCAAACACCCGCTCTAAATTGTCTTTTTCAAAGGCCCGGGCAGACCGGGAATAGGCACCGAGCTTGAGGTTTTCCAGCACGCTCATCTGGGGAAACAATTCGCGGTTTTCCGCAATATACGTGATCCCCATGTCCACCAGCTTTTCAGATCCTAACCCGGTGATGTTTTCGCCTTCAAACCGGATCAGTCCGCTGACCTTTTTTACCAGTCCGCAGATGGATTTGAGCACCGTGCTTTTGCCGTGTCCGTTGGGGCCCAGCATGACCACGATCTGTCCTTTTTTTACGACAAGGGACACGTTTTTAAGTACATGAAAATCCTGGTAATAGGCATTTACATCCGCAAGTTTAATCATTACAGTCCCCCAGATAGCATTCGATGACCCGGGGATCGGAGGTGACCTTTTTCGGATCTCCGCAGCAGATTTTTGTGCCGGTTTCAAGGATCAGCAGTGTCTGGGTCAGTTCCGTGAGCACCTTCATGAAATGTTCAATGAGAATGATGGTTATGCCTAAGTCCTGGTTGATGCGCCGGATCAGGCCCATGAGCTGGATGATCTCCTTGGCATTGGACCCGGCCATGGGTTCGTCCAGCATGAGGATCTCAGGCCGGGTGGCCAGGGCAGCGCCGATCATGAGCATTTTTTTGTGCAGCAGGTTCAGGCTGCCGGTGGGGGCATCGCGTTTTTCTGCCAGGTTCACAAAGGCGAGTACCTGGTCCACGTGATCTTTGTCAAATCCTTTGGTGCTGCCGAAATAGCTGCCCACTTCAATGGATTTGGCCACGGTGAGGCTGGGAAAGGTCTGGGGGATCTGAAAGGTTCTGGCAATGCCCAGTCTGGCAATGCGGTGGGGGGGCAGGCCGGAAATATCCTGGTCTTTAAAGGAAATTGTTCCTTTAAAATTATACAGCCCTGTGATAAGGTTGTACACGGTTGACTTTCCTGCCCCGTTGGGACCGGCAATGCCGAAAATCTGACCCTGGCAGACTTCAAAGCTGAGATTGTTGACAGCGGTCAGCTCTCCGAATTTTTTGGTGACATTGGTCACGCGCAGCATCTTACCCCATCCTCCACTTGTGTTACCCCGGACACGGGACTTGTATATCACATAGTATGTGATATGTAATGTCCGCTGCATCCATACCACGGGTGGGTTTTCAAATCAAGTTTTAATTTTCTGCCAGGGGATGCTTAGGATGACAGTATTTGTAAATTCACACCTGAAATATATTGAACAATAAAATTTTCTTTGCTATTAGAAAACCACATTATGCTGTACAACACAACAATCGCAAAATAAGGGAGAAAAATCCATGAAGAAACGCTCCAGAGTAATATTTTGGCTGACCGCCCTGATAACGGGCCTGTGCATCCATGCTTCATCTGCCCTGGCTGAGGAGGGCCATACCCCTGAAAGCGTGGTAAAGGCATTTGCCGGGGCGTATTTTATGCTGGATGAAACAATGGCTGACTACATGAGCCGGGATGCCCTTTACAATGAGAATACGGTCAACCGGGTGGATCTGTATTTCCGGGTAAAAGAACAGGAGGCTGCCAGCCGGGGGGTTGGTATCGATTATCTTAAAATGCGGCCCATTCTCATGAAAACCCGGGTGGTATCAGAAGCGGAAGATACCGCTGTCATTGCATTCAGAGCGGTCATGATCCGCAGTATCAATCCTTTGTACCGCATTGTGGGATATGTGTTCGGGCTGCTGGAAGAACATGAATTTGAGACCACGGTCACAGCGGTGAAGGAAGATGGCGCCTGGAAGGTTGGTCCCGGGGGTTTTACATTTCCTGCCTAGCCGGTGCGCCTCACCGCTAATGGGTTGCGTCCGGGAAATGCTGTTTATTCCAGGGTCTCCACATCCCTGAAAAAATCTGTCAGAATCTGCTCCAGGCAGCGGTTCCATGCCTGCACAAGAGCTGCGGGCCGGGCCGGGGCCGTGGACTGCGAAACCGCATAGACCTGGTTGATTTTCGGGACAAAGCCGGTGCCGGTCTGCTGCTCCAGGGTCAGGCGTACGGCCATGACAGCCCGGGGATTTTTTGGATCCCGGGCATCTGCATACAGGGAAATAATTTTTCCCCACAGCCGGTAATTTATGGCGGACGGTGCACTGGCCGGTGCCGGCCGGAAAAAAACGGAACTGTATATCGCCTCTTTTACCGCATCTGTGATCATCCGGGCCGGTGATACCATGAATTTGTTGTAATAATCACCTGTGAAGCGGTTGTCAGACACTTTGTAAATAAAAAAACTGCTTTCAAATTCAGGGGATATGTCAAACTGGCGTATCAGAACCCCTTTTCCAGTGTCATGGGAGCCGGCTTCTCCCGGGATCCGGGGCGGGGCAATGGCAAACTGGTTTGGCTCCGGAAAATCTTTGATAATGCCGGTACAGCCTGCCAGGCACAGGATTGTCAGAACCATGAGCCCGGCGAGGACAATGCCGGGAATGCCGGCTCGGTTCATTTTCACCGCGGGGGTGCATCGTGATGCGCCTGATGGTGATACCTCCCTGCAAACATTTCGGTGCATCATTGTCCCTCCCCGAATCTGCCTTTATCCAGTCTTTTGGGGGGCCGTTCCAGCAGCAGGCGCCCGGGATACTGCCTGATTTCCAGGCTCAACTGCTTGAGATTTTCCGAGGTATGTTCAAAGTTGTCAATGGTCCGGTTGATGGTATCGGTATTGAGCCATACAAGGGTTTCCAGCATTTTGACGGTGCTGTTAAGGCTTTGCAGCAGGGTGTCGACCTGTTCTGACACCTGAGAGAGTTTTTTATCTGTCCGCGCTTCCAGTCTGCTGGTCAGGGTCCTGGCACTGGCTGCGGTGTGCTCCAGATCCGCCAGGGTCCGGCTGACCGGCTTTCCGGCTTTGTCCACCATGGCCCTGATGCCTGCAAAAGATCCCTGGGCATCCTGGATCATCTGACGGAAACCGGGGGACCCCATGGTGTCGGACAACTGCTGGTTTGTCCGGCGGAACTCTTCCAGCATGGCTGATGTCTGCTCTGAGATGCCTGCCAGATCGAATTCAGCGGTTTTTGTGTTCAGGGCCTCCAGCAGCGCCTCGAGATTGGCGGTCATTCCGAGAATGTTGATCTGGGACAGGTTTTCCAGAATCAGGTTCACGGCATCCCCCAGGCGCTTTATGCTGCTTTTCCGGGAAGGCACATACAGGTGCCGGGGTTCCCACGTGATGTCCAGGCCGGATATGGTGTCAGGAAAATAATCGGTTTCCAGATAGGCGGCCCCGGTCAGTCCCTTGAAACTCAGATACACCTTGAGCCCGTTCTGGATGACATCGGTCACCGCCTGTTCCGGATCTGTCCCCCCTGATTCTGCAAAAACACCCTCATCCAGGGAAAAAACCACCAGCACATAGTTGGATGGTGTGCCATACACCCTGGCCGGTGTGGTAATGGTTTTAACCGTGCCGATGCGCACCCCCTTGTACTTGACCTCGGATCCCACATCCAGGCCCTGGACCGATTCATCAAAACAGGTCTCTGCCAGGATCTCTTTTTTTAAAAACTCACCTGCCCCGAAAACAATGAGAAAACCAACTGCAATGCAAAAGGCGAGAATCACAAACAGGCCGAGTTTAAAATAATTTGCATTTTGTGTCATGGTTTTTTATCTCTTTTGGGTTTCCGGTTGAAAAATTGATATGCATAGGCATTGGAAGGATCATCCTTCAGATCTTTTGGGTTGCCTCTGGCTATGATTCCTTTGAAGTCCTTTTCCAGCATGATGACAGCATCTGCTATGGCAAGAATGCTTTCCAGTTCATGGGTGACGATCACAAAGGTGATGCCCAGGGTACGGGCCAGGTCCATGATGAGCAGGTCCAGTTCGGCAGAGGTCAGAGGATCCAGTCCTGCTGAGGGTTCATCCAGAAAAACAATGGCAGGATCCAAAGCCATGGCCCGGGCAATGGCAGCCCGCTTTTTCATGCCCCCGCTCAGTTCACCCGGCAGCAGATGGCCCCGGCCGGCAAGGTCCACCAGCCTGAGCTTGGCCCGGGCAATGGTGAAGAGGGCATCCTTTGGCAGACGGGTGAATTCTTTTAACGGCAGCATGATATTTTCCAGCACCGTCATGGAGCCGAACAGGGCACTGTTTTGAAATGCCACGCCGATCTGCCGGAGCATCTGGTGTCTTTTTTTTCCTGTGGCTGCGACCATGTCCTGTCCGTTGATCAGCACCCGGCCGGAAATGGGTGGCAGAAGTCCGATCATATGCTTGAGTACCGTGCTCTTGCCGCAGCCGGATCCCCCGAGTATCACAAAGATCTCCCCTTTCTGGATGTCAAAGGTCAAATCTTCCATGATGGCCTGGTAATGGTACCCGGCATACAGGTTTTCCACTTGTATGATGGTTTTTTTCACACGTCCAACGCATAGTAAAGGATTGAAAATATACCGTCAAAAACAGCAATGAGAACAATGGAAGACACCACCGCCCGGGTGGCGGCCTCCCCCACTGCAGACGGACCCTGGCTTGTCTGGTATCCCCGGATGCAGCCGGTGGCGGCAATCAGCACCCCGAACACAAAACATTTGATGATGCCGCCGACAAAATCCCCCCAGGAAACAAACCCCGCCACCTGGTTGTAATAGGCCGCAAACGGATGGCCCAAAGAAAGGAGTACGATAGCGCCCCCAAGAATACCCACCAGGATGGCAAACACCGTGAGCAGCGGGGTCATCAAAGTAGAGGCCATCACCCGGGGCAGGATAAGAAAGCGCACCGGGTCCAGCCCCATGACAGTGAGGGCGTCTATCTCCTCATTGATCTTCATGGTGCCGATTTCCGCGGCAAAGGCGGATGCAGAGCGGCCTGCCAGAACAATGGCGGTCATCAGCGGCCCCAGTTCCCGCACCATGGCCATGCCGATGAGGTTGGCCACGTAAATTTCCGCCCCGAACATCTTCATGGGAATGGCGGACTGGAACGCCATGACCAGGCCTACAATAAAGCTGATAAGGGCCACAATGGGCAGGGCATCTGCCCCGGCCCGCTCCGCCACCCGCAGGGTTTCTGCCCATCTGACCCGGCCCGGGTGCACCAGGCTGGATAAAAATGCCCAGAAAATTTCGCCTGCAAAAGCGATAAATGTATGGGCATCATTCAGAAAATCATTGAGGGACCTGCCTTTGTTTTCAACAAAAGTGCGCAGGGCACCCGCAGGGGCGGCGGCCTCCCCGGATGTTTCGGATTCTGTCTGCCGTATCCGCTCCACCAGGGCAAAAGCGGCGGGATCAAGCCCTGTGATATCGGTTTTTTCCCATTTGCGGTCTCTGGCCATCTGTTCCAGGTGGGCGATGAAGGCAGCCCCTGCCGTGTCAAAATAACTGATGCCGGAAAGATCGATGGCCAGGGCAGGTCCGGAAGCTTTTCGCATCCGGGTGCAGGCGGTTTTCCATACACCGGCTATTCCTTTGGCATCCAGATTTCCGGAAAAGGAAAACACCAGGGTTTTGTCGGTCTGATCTATGGTCAGGGCAGCATGTTGTTTCATTGTGTCTTGGCCGGGTTCATTCTGGGTGTTTTGGGGGCATCTGTCCAGGGATTCCGGTCTGTCAGAACCGGTATGTCATTTTTTGTGGAGCACCGTAAGGGTCACCCACTCATCGCTTGCATCCTGGTGCATGATTTCCAGGCCGTGGCAGAAAAGGGCATCTGTCACCTCCGGCAGCCGTTCCTGGATAATGCCCGACAGTATGGCACGTGCATGGGGGGCCATACATTTTTTGATGTCCTTCATAATGGCTGCAATGGTCTGGGCAATGATGTTGGCGGCAATCAGGTCATAACGGACCGAAGGAGCCTGGTCCAGGGTGCCGGTAAACAGAAAACAGCGTTCCTGCGGGATATGGTTTTTTTCAAGGTTTTCTCTGGTGATGTCCACGGCTGTCTGGTCGGTATCAATGCCTGTGAGCGTTGCTGCCCCGAGCTTTGCCGCCGCGATCATGAGAATGCCGGAACCGCACCCCACATCCAGAAAGCGTTGTCCGGGCACAAGATTTTTTTCGATCTGCCGGATGCACATGCAGGTGGAAGGATGGGTGCCGGTGCCGAAGGCCATGCCCGGGTCCAGGTGGATTACGATGTCGTCAGGATCCGGTTCAAAGGGCTTCCAGGTCGGCTTCACCACGATGCGGTCTGTGATGCGCACCACATGGAAGTGCTGCTTCCATGCCTCTGCCCACTGCTGGTCATCCACCGTGTCAAACCGGAGCGCAACCTCTATGCCCGCGTGTTTCAGGTCCTGGAACCTGTGCCGGAGGTTATTCAGCAGCGCATCTGAGAGCTGTGTTTCGGCCATATACCCCACAACAGCATTTTCAGAAGGCAGCGCAAGGGTGTGTGTGCCGAAACCTTGATCCGGCTCATCCAGAGGAACGCTGCATTCCACCCCTGTAAGGCCCAAGGAAAAAAACACATCACAGATACATTCTTCAGCCAGGGTTGGATTATCAGCGGTAAAAGCAGCAGTAATCTTTTGAAATTTCATTTGTGTCCAGGTCTTTGTTAAAATAACTTTCTTGAATTTTCCCGTGGGAAGGATTATTTTGCAAATTTTTGGCATTGTCAAATTTTATTTTACCACAAAGACTGGCAGGCACATGAAAAACCCCTACCAGAACCTGGTCATCTACTATTTTGAGGGCATAATTGAACTGGACACTGCTGTGACCGCTGACCCGCGGTTTCTGGGAAACTGGCAGGAGTCAGATACCTCTTTTGTTTTTTTTTGTGCGCCTGTGCCGTTTTTTGCAAAACAGATGGCGGTCCGCCATCCAGATGCCAGGCTTGTGGATGTGTATGAGATGACGGTGGACCAGTGGCACGGGGAGCGCATTGTGTCCTACGGCGTGGCAGGATTTTATGTGCGTCCCCCCTGGGAAAAGGGTTCAGGTGATCCGGACAGGCACCATATCATCCTGGATCCCGGGGTGGTGTTCGGCACAGGCCGGCACCAGACCACCCATGACTGTCTGGAACTGGTTCATCAGGTGTGTGCCGCAGAAAAGATACAGACCGTGTTGGATATCGGCACCGGTACCGGCCTTTTGGCCCTGGGGGCTGCCGCCATGGGCTGCCGCCGTGTGCTGGCCTGTGATTTCAACCTTCTGGCTGTTCAGACCGCCCGAAAAAACATTGTGCGCAACCGGTGTGAGAAAAGGGTCCTGGCATTCCAGGCAAGAGGTGAAACCATGATGGACCTGGCCTGTGATCTGGTGGTGGCCAATATCCACTATGATATCATGCAGCACCTGATTGCCCATCCGGCCCTGATGGCAAAAAAATACCTTATCCTGTCCGGGCTTTTGTCTTCCCAGGCCCGGAAGGTAAAAAAAGATCTGGAAAACAGGCAGGTGCGCATCCTTGACCACAGGTGCCCTGACGGCATCTGGAACACCTTTCTGGCAATGCCCTTTGGCGGATAATACCCAGGCGTTACAATACAACCAAAGACAATAAAGGACGTATGTAAAAACCATGTCATTCCGTTATTCTGCAGACGCACACCAGGCATTGTTGAGAACAACACTTGGCGCCATGATGATCAGTTTTTCCGCAGTGTTTGTTAAACTGGCCCATGTGAATCCCACGGTTTCCGGGTTTTACCGGGTGTTTTTCGGCGGATGCTTCCTGCTTGCTATCCTGCTGGTCCGCAGGGAGTTCAGGTGGTATGGATGGGGATTCCTGGGCCTGGCCCTGGTAACCGGCATCTTTTTTGCCCTGGATCTTTATGCCTGGCACCGCAGCATCCAATATGTGGGACCGGGCCTGGCCACCATTCTGGGAAATTTTGAAGTGTTCATGGTGCCGGTGGTGGCATTTGTGTTGTATGGGGAAAAGCCCAGATTCCGGCTTGTTCTTTCCGTGCCCCCGGCAATGGCAGGTCTTTTCATGATTGTGGGCACCCCCTGGGGGGCGTTGTCCCCGGATTTTCGGGTGGGTATTTATTACGGCCTTGCCACCGCCGTGTTTTACACCGGTTTTTTGATGGTGTTCAGAAAAATGCAGTCCCATGCAGAATCTCCGCCTGTGGTCTACAACCTCATGGTGGTGTCGTTTGCCACGGCTGTGTTTCTTGCCCTGGAAATGGTGCGTACCGGTGAATCATTTGTCATTCCGGACACACAGTCACTGGCGGCTCTGGGTGGCCTGGCCCTCATGAGCCAGACCCTGGGATGGCTTCTCATCGGCCATTCCATGCCCAGAATACCGGCTGCCATTGCCGGGCTGCTCCTGCTGCTCCAGCCCTCCCTGTCCTTTGTGTGGGATGTGCTGTTCTTCAACCGGGAAACATCCCCCATGGCCTGGGCCGGGGTGGCCCTGGCCCTGTGCGCCATATATATCGGGGCCACCAGCAGCAAAGGCGGCGGTGCAGAAAAAACCTGACGGCATGCCGGGAAAAAAGGACATCTGACTGGAAAATGTCAGTATGACATCCCTTGCCACAGGGCGGTTTAGACAGCATGCCTGTCATCCCTGTAGACTAAACGGGCGGCTGTTGCTACAATAAGCCATGCAGAAATCCATTCTACTCACCATATTATCGGCCATATTCATCGTTTTTGTGGGAATGGGCATAATAGCACCCATTTTGCCCATATATGCGGAAGAACTCGGGGCCACCGGCTTTGCCCTAGGGGTCATCATGGCCGCATATGCGGTCAGCGGCGGGCTGCTGCAGCCTTTTGTGGGCAGCCTTTCCGACCGCCATGGCAAAAAAGGGTTTCTGACTGTCGGGCTCATCATTTTCGGGTTGACAGGCTATATTTATACGATTGTCAGCTCCGTGGGACAACTGGTTCTGATCCGCTTTTTTCACGGGGCCGGATCAGCATTGATTTTTCCCATGGCCATGGCCTACATCATCGAAGCATCAGCTGAAGACACTGTGGGCAAATACATGGGCTGGTTCAATATTGCCATTTTTGCCGGCATCGGTGCCGGACCGGTGCTTGGCGGTTTTTTTCTGGATCTGCTGGGAAAAAACGCGGGGTTTTATGCCATGGCTGTGCTCAGCTTTATCTCTGCAGCCCTTGTGATTGGGATTCTTCCCGGACGGGACCCTTCCAGTGTCACTGAAAGGCCGGTCCGGATTTTTGAAGTGTTCCGGCTTATGCTGCACAGCCGCAGGGTGATGGGCATTTTACTGGCACGCATGGCCACCATGATCATTATGGTGCCCACCTTTGCCTTTCTGCCGCTTTTGATGACCCGGCAGATGGGAGCCAGCGGTTCTGAAATCGGCACGGTAATCGCCTGCCGTACGCTGGTCAACGCAATACTCCAGGTTCCTTTCGGAAAACTTGCCGACACACGGAATCAAAACAGGCTTTTGCTGGCCGGAACCCTCTTGATCGGTGTCACTATCTTTTGTGTCCCCTTTGCCACAGGTTTTGTTCCTCTGCTGCTTTTGTTTGCAGTGATCGGTCTGGGGGAGGCCATTTCCTGGCCGGCCATGGGGGCTTTGGCAGCAAAAGAGGGGAAGAAATTCGGGCAGGGATCAATGATGGGGGTGTTCAATATGGCCATGAACCTGGGCGTGTTTATCGGGGCCATGGGTGTGGGTGCTCTCGTGGATTTGTTCAGTATTGCCTGGGCGTTCTATGCAGTGGGAATCTGTCTGATTGTCTGCGCCGTTGCGGCAGCTGTCATGATCCGGCACGTATCCGGTCCAACTAAAACTAACAGCTAAAAGCTAAAACCAGCCCGTTTTGCCAATGCAAGGTAAAACGGGCTGGTTTGTTTTTTATGTTGTGGTCTAAAACGGGCTATTCCTGCCCATCCCGTTCCTCCAGCACCTTTTTCAGGGTGGCAAGCGCCGTGTTGGCTGCGGGTACGCCTCCGTAGATACTGGTCTGGAAAATTACCTCTGCAATCTCCTCTTTTGTGCATCCCACATTCAGGGCTGCATGGATGTGCAGGGCGAGTTCTTCAGGTTTGGACAGCACGGTCAGCGACGCCACCGTGATGAGCTGCCGGGTTTTGTGGGGGATTTTTTCTCTGGCATACATCTGGCCGGTGATGTACAACGACATGTCTTTGGCCAGGCCCTTGTCAAAGAACCGCCACAGGTTGTAGGGCTTGTCTTCATCCTTGACCGTGGAAAAGTACAGCCTGGCCGTCTCCCCGGTCTTTTTTGCAATATCTTTCGGGTCCATGGGGCCCTCCTTTACCGGTTGGCTTTACGGATTCCCAGCTGGTCCAGGGCGATGATCCACTTGCAGATGTTGGCGGAGCCTTCCACCATGGAGTAGGTGGGCGCATCCCTGTAGTACCGGGCCACCGGGTATTCTGTGGAGTAGCCGTAGGCACCCATGATCCGCATGGCATAGTTGGAGGCCTTGGTGGCGACCTCACCGGCCAGGTATTTGGCCATGGCCACATCCAGGCCGTTGTTGAGCTTTCCATTGTCCTTGGCAACAGCCGCCTTGTACACCACCAGGCGGGCGGCTTCGATTTCCGCGGTCATCTGGGCGATCATGTCCTGGTTCATCTGGAATTCACCGATTTTCTTGCCGAACTGTTTTCTGTCGTTGCAGTATTTGGTGGCTGCATCCAGGCAGGCCTGGGCCAGGCCGACACCGCCGGCAGCGGCAGACAGCCGGGTCTGGTTCAAAGAGGAGAACACGATCTTGGCACCGTCACCGGTTTTGCCCAGCAGGTTTTCCTTGGGGACTTTGACATTGTCCAGGAACAGTTCACCGGTGGGAGAGGAGTGGGATCCCAGTTTTTCCAGGGAAGAGGTTTTGATGCCGTCAAAATTTTTGGGCTCGATGACAAAGGCGGACAGGCCCTTGGAACCGGCGGCCTTGTCCGTATAGGCATAATAGAGCAGGCAGTCGGCCACATGGGCATTGGAGATCCAGGTTTTGGACCCGTTTATCAGCCAGTGGTCCCCTTTGTCTTCTGCCGTGGAGGCCATGGCCATGACATCGGAGCCCGCATCCGGCTCGGTGATACCGAACCCGCCGATGTATTCCGCGGTGCACAGTTTTTCCACATATTTTTTGCGCACTTCCTCGTTGCCGTATTTGTAGATGGTGTAGCCGCAGCCCAGCATCTGCATGTTCACCTGCACCCGCAGAGAAGAGGACACCCGGGCCAGTTCCTCGGTGATTATCATGGCGGCCAGGAACCCGTTTTCCATGCCTTCTCCACCGTATTCTTCGGGAATCACGGTGCCGAAACATCCCAGGTCCCTTCCCAGGGGCCGCATGGCTTCTTCTATAGGCAGGTAGTGTTTCTCATCCCATTCATCTGCATAGGGCTCGATCTGTTTTTTGGCAAAATTGCGGATCTCTTTTTGAATCATCTGAAGGTCTTTGGGCAGTGTAAAATCCATGATTTCTCCTTAAAAAAAATACATTAAACGGTTAATTGGTGATGGGTGGTATGAAACTGGGTGACAGACTGGCCCATGGCCAGGGAAAACGCCCGGGCCGCATCCGTCAATATGGTGATACAGCGGGAAAAATGCGCCTTGTCCCGGGTCCGGATTTCCGGTACGGCCAGGCTCAGGCTGGCCAGGATCTTCCCCCTGTAGTCAAACACCGGTGCGCTCACAGAGCCCAGGCCGGGGGTACGTTCCCCCAGGCTCACGGCATATCCCCGGGCCTGAATTTTTACCAGCTCGGCAGCCAGGGCATCGGGGTCCACAATGGTTGCTTCGGTCAGCGGCCTGGGGGCGACAGCGGCAAAATATTCCTTCTGGAATGCGGCACTGGAAAATGCCAGCAGACATTTGGCCGAGGCCCCGGCATACAAAGGGGACTGGTTGCCGATGGGCATGCCGGCCTTGAGGGCTTTCGGGGATTCAATGGTGTCAATGCAGATACGCAGGTTCCCCTGGATGACGTTCAGGTACACGGTTTCACCGGTTTTTTGTGCAACCGCTTCCATGAACTGCCGGCCGATGCCGGTGAGGTTGTTGGTGTGGTTCAGGTTTTCCAGGAACCGGTAAAAAATATTGCCCACAAAATACTGCCGGGTCTGTTCATCCTGGCGCACAAACCCGTAGGACTTGAGAACAGACAATATCCGCTGCACCGTGGCCGGGGAAAATCCCAGTTCTGTGGAAAGTTCCCGAATGCCCCAGCTGGCCTTGACATCCTGGAATTTGAGCAGGATTTCCATGGCCTTTTCAATGGCATTGCGTTTGCTGCTGCCGGCGGTTTTTGCGGGTGCTGTTTTCTCACTCACGGGTGCGGGTATGCTCGCTGTTTTGTTTTATCCATTAAAACGTTGTTTCATATAACGGTTTAGCTAACCAAAAAAAAGGTGGGTTTGTCAAGAAAAAATGTGATTAAAAATGTGATTAAAAAATAGCTTGACAAAGGGGATGCTTTCTTTCTATCTTATACAAGATAAAACAGTGTTTTATAATGCGGAACAAGCTTTTTTGATAAAAAGCTATAATTTTCAAACAGTTATATGCTGAATTTGCGGAAAAGCAGGATGGAAAAACACAAGGGAAAGAAACAAAAAAGGGCAAAGTGCACACAGGAAAAAACACGGCACTTTGCCCTGAAAAATTATTCGATGATCACCATGACCTGGCTGGTGGCCACCTTGTCATCCACGTTCACGGCCACTTCCTTGACAGTGCCGTCAGCCGTTGCAACGATGGGGTTTTCCATTTTCATGGCCTCTAAAATCACCAGTTCCTGGCCTTCCACAACCGCATCTCCGGGGGAAACCATGACATCGATGATGGTACCGGGCATGGGGGCTAAAATTTCAGTGCTCATCCATTTCTCCTTTGTTTTTTTTGTTAAAATTGTTCACAATATCAGTGACCAGATTGTCTGGGAAAATACCCCTTTTTTTAAAAAGGACAGTCTAACCCTATACTTAAAGGAAAAATTAAAGTCAAGTGCGTATATTTTCCGGTTGATTCAGCGCTTTGGAAAGAAGATGCCGGACAGATCTTATAATACTTTTTCTTCAGGAGTCTTTTATGCGGCAATATTTTGAAAAAATGGAACCATTCGGCAAGGAACTCAACAAGGGACAGATGCTGAGTTCGGAAAAAAACCTCCAGCAGATTGCAGAAGTGGAAAAAGGCATTGATGCAGAAGTGGAAAAGGTGAAAAACGCGGGCATGCCGGAGGAAAAAATCAATGCCAGGGGCAGCATGACCGTGTGGCAGCGCCTGGAATACCTCATTGATCCCGGCACCTGGCACCCGCTGCACACCCTTTTCAACCCGGAAGACAATGAGGAAGGCACCACCAATGTCATTGACGGCCTGGCAAAAATTTCCGGTAAATGGGCGGTTGTCATCGGGTTTGACAACAAGGTCATGGCCGGAGCCTGGCTGCCCGGCCAGCCGGAAAATATTTTCCGGGCCACCAATATTTCCAAGCGGTTGAACATCCCCCTGGTCTGGCTGGTGAACTGTTCCGGGGTCAAGCTGACGGAACAGGAAAAATTCTATGCCAACCGCCGGGGATCGGGCACCACCTTCTACCGCCATGCAGAACTGGAACAGATGGGCATTCCCGTCCTGGCAGGCATCTACGGCACCAACCCGGCCGGCGGCGGATACCAGGGCATCAGTCCCACCATCCTGTTCGCCCACAAGAACTGCAACATTGCCGTGGGCGGCGGCGGTATCCTCAGCGGCATGTCCCCCAAAGGCCATTTTGATGTGGAAGGCGCAGAGCAGCTGATTTCCGCCGCCAAGCAGTACAAAGCCAAACCCCCGGGATCTGTGGAGGTCCACCATGACCACACCGGGTTTTTCCGGTATGTGTATGAAGAGGAAAAAGGGGTGCTGGACGGGCTCAAGGATTACATGAAAGATATGCCTGCCTACAACCCCAAGTTCTTCCGGGTGGCAGAACCCAAGGAACCGGCATTTGCAGCCGAAGATGTGGCCCGCCTGATTCCCTACAACCAGAAGCAGATCTATGATTTCCGCCAGGTGATCTCCCGCCTTGTGGACGGCAGCGAGCACATGGAATACAAACCCGAATACGGCCCGGAGATCTACACCGGTCTGGTAAAGATAGACGGATACCTCATGGGGATCATCGGCAACAACCAGGGCTGGCTGGGGGAAGGCTATCCCGAATATGCGGATTACCCGGGTATCGGCGGCAAGCTGTACCGCCAGGGCCTGATCAAGATGAATGAATTTGTCACCCTGTGCGGCAGGGACCGGATCCCTTTGATCTGGTTCCAGGACACCTCCGGCATTGACGTGGGGGATATCGCGGAAAAAGCCGAACTCCTGGGGCTGGGCCAGTCCCTGATCTACTCCATCCAGCAGACAGACATCCCCATGATACTGATCACCCTGCGCAAAGGCACGGCTGCAGCCCACTATGTCATGGGCGGACCCACTGCCAACCGGCACAACACCTTTACCCTGGGTGTGGCCACCACCGAGATCTATGTGATGCACGGGGAAACCGCGGCCGCTGCCAGTTATTCCCGGCGCCTGGTCAAGGAAAAAGATGCCGGCCGTCCCCTGGAGCCGGTCATCGAGAAGATGAACACCCTGGCCAAAGAATACCACGACAATTCCAGGCCGGCCTACTGCGCCAAACACGGCATGGTGGACGAGGTGGTCAAGATGAAGGAACTGCGAAACTATCTCAAGGCCTTTGCCGGTTCCGCCTACCAGAATCCCAAATCCATCTGTCCCCAGCACCATCTGATCACCCCCAGGATCATCCGGGGATAATCTTCAGAGCAGGGTATGGACATGCCGTGCCGGTCCGGGGTATGATATTTTGACCCGGTCCGGCACGGCAGCACCACAGGTACCAGCAATGTTTTGCAACAGCACAGACAGTGCAGACTGCCGTATCAACGAACCGAAAACAATTAACAGGAGGCACCCATGTCAGGATCTGAGTTTTTAATTGTCCAGAAAGACGACCAGGTGGCCCGGATCACCCTGAACCGGCCCAAACACAATGTCCTCAATATTCCCATGATGAAGGATCTGAACGCGGAGCTGGAAGCCGTTGCCGCAGACGAGACCCTCAAATGCCTGGTGATAACCGGGGAAGGCCCCAGCTTCTGCGCCGGCGTGGAAGTCGGGGACCACAAACCCGACCAGGTGGATGAAATGGTGGCCGTGTTCAACCGGATCTTTGAGATCATCAACACCATCGATATACCGGTGATCGCTGCGGTCAAAGGTGCCTGCCTGGGCGGGGGCATGGAACTGGCCATTGCCTGTGATATCATCATTGCCAGCAAAAAAGCCAAATTCGGCCAACCCGAAATCAAACTGGGGTTTTTCCCGCCATATGCAGCCCTGCGCCTGCCCGAACTGGTGGGCCCTGCCAAGGCCATCGAGATCGTCACCACCGGCAAAACATACAAGGCCAAGGAAGCCCGCAAACTGGGCTTTGTCAGCCAGGTGGCAGATGAAGATGAATTCACCGAAGCTGTGGAAACCTATGTCAAGGATATCTGCATGGCATCTCCTTTGATCATCCGACTCAACAAACGGGCCGTAAAACGCCACATCGGCACCAGCTTTTTTCAGGGCATTGACCTGGTATCCAACTATTTTCTCAAAACCCTTATGAAAACCGAAGACACCCTGGAAGGCATTGCCAGTTTCGAAGAAAAACGCAGACCTGAATGGAAAAACCGCTAAGGGTCAGAAGTTTTCTTTTTTTTTGCGTCACCCTCCCGCAGCGGCAGGAAAACCATGGTTTTTTTCTGCCGCTGCTTTTTTTCCGGGCACTGCAGTGCCGGTGTTTGTATGGTTTGCCTGATCCTGCCCCAAAGAGGTGTCACATGATATATCTGATTTTCCTTGCCGCACCCCTGCTTCTGGCAGGGCTGCTGTATGCATCAAAACAGGAATCTGTTTTGGGTGAGTTTCTGACCAAGCCGTTTTTATCCCTGCTGTTCATTGTCACCGCAATGATCATGCCCCACACAGATGCCTTTTATTATCCCCTTGTCCTGTCCGGCCTGAGCCTGTGCCTGATCGGGGATGTCTGCCTGATCTTTTTTTCCAGCAGAAAGGTGTTCACGGCCGGGCTGGCCGCATTTCTGGCCGGCCATGTCATGTATGTGGCCGCATTTGCTGCCTTTGGTGTCATTGGCCCTGTGGTATGGACGGCGGCCCTCATCTGTGTGGGCCTGAGCTTTGCCGTGTATCTGTGGCTGCGGCCCCATCTGGGGGACATGCGCATTCCCGTGATCGCCTATATCGTGATCATCACGGCCATGGTCATCTCCGCCGCTGCACTCATGAACAACCCCGGCCTGGATCCCGGCGCCCGGACCCTGGTCTTTGGCGGGGCCCTGCTGTTTTATGTTTCCGACATCTTCGTGGCCCGCCAGCGGTTTGTCACAAAAGCCTTTGTCAACCGGGCCGCGGGTCTGCCCCTGTATTATGCCGGCCAGTTCATGATCGCTTTTTCCACCGGCCTGATCTGACACAGGAACCTGCCCATGATATATGATAAAGACGATCTGCAGCTGGCCATGATTCAGCATCTGGCCGCCCTTGAAGACAGGAATGTTCTGGAGATCGGGTGCGGTGACGGCAGCCTGTCAGTCAAACTGGCCTGCAAAACCCGGCGCTATATTGCCATGGATCCGGACAAAGAGGCCATTGCTTCCGCCCGGCAGCTTTCAGGCAAGGCAGATTTTCTGATGGGTACAGGGGAGAACCTTCCCTGTGCAGACGACGCATTTGATCTGGTGATCTTCATCCTCTCCCTGCATCACCAGAACAGCCGGCAGGCCTTGCTGGAAGCCCACCGGGTCTTGAACCCAGCCGGCCGGGTGATCATTCTGGAACCGTCCGCAGACGGTGAATTCCAGCAGTTCTTCCATCTGTTCGATGATGAAACCGAGGCCCTGACATCTGCTGCCCGGGCCATCCGCCACAGCCGGTTTGACCTGATCCGCCACAAGGTGTTTGCGGTCCCTGCTGAATTTGAAGATCTTTCAGAGCTTTATCAGTATCCTTTTGGCCAGGCCCCGGCCGATGAGACGGCCCCGGCCAGAATTCTTGCAAAACTGCAGCAGTTTAAAGGCGGCATAAAAGAAGGGCAGCACATTCAGCTGTTTGACACAATTCATATTTATTCCCTGGTGAAACGCCAGGTTGACCGGAAATCTTAAGATGACAGGCAAAACCATAAAAATACACTGCACGGATGGGTATCTGCTTGACAGCACTGTTTTTGAACCGGACCCTGATAAGGCCAAAGGCGTGGTGATCATCTGCAGCGCCCTTGGTGTGGAAAGGCGGTTTTATCACACATTTGCACAATATCTGTGTGAAAGGCACTTCACCGTCATCACTTTTGATTACAGGGGCACGGGCGGCTCAAAACCGGGGGCTTTTTCAGGACCGCTCTTGCTGGCGGACTGGGGAAGACAGGATATCGACGCCGTCATCCACTATGCTGAGTCTCTGCCCGGGGCTCAGAATATTTTTCTGATGGGACACAGTGTGGGCGGCCAGTTGTTCTGCCTGGCCCGGAACGCAGTCAATCTCAAGGGCGCTGTCCTGGTGGGGGCATCTTTTCCCTGGTGGCGGCGGTGGCCTTTTCCGCGAAAACTGCTGGTGTTTTTTTTCTTACATATTCTGGTCCCTGTGCTGGGGGCCGGCAGGAAAAAGTTCCCTTCACGGTTTCTGGGATTATCCAAAGAGAACCTGCCTGCCGGTCTGGTCACCACCTGGGCAGAATGGGCCAGAGATCCTGACTACGTGACGGCTGAAAAATTCAGACTGGACACCCGGCTGTTTGAAATACTGGCAATACCCATTCTCCTAATGGGATTTGATGATGACACCTATGCCCCTGAAAAGTCCATTCAGCGGCTGCAATCCGCCCTGAAAAGCGCTGATGTCCAGGTTAGATATCTCCGGGGAAAAGATCTTCATCCAAAGGGCATCGGCCATTTCGGTTTCTTCAGGGCTTCGGGCAGAAAAAACCTCTGGCCGGACACCGTGGACTGGCTTCAGGCGCTCATACTGCCCCCTCGCTGATACTGCGGGCCATCATCAGGAAAAATCTTGTGACAGTGCCGAATCATCTCACACCGGGGTTTCCGGCTTTTTCCATAAATGTTGACAGGCGGCAGATAGGAAGAACGGAAATTCAGCTTGAGAGTTGTAACAACTTTTGTAACAAGTCTTGATGACAATAATATTGAGACTACAAATACTATAGCTCACTCTCGAATGGTGGGTAGCCAATGGACTGGAAAAAGAAGTGAGCACCCTTACTGCCAAGGACTTGGAGTCACAATGATACCATCATTGTGGTCTACTAAGAATTTTGGATTGGTAGGAATCGAAAAACCCGGGATAACAG
>JAZBPL010000123.1:0-5825 GCA_036351635.1 Desulfotignum sp. | reverse complement strand
GTAATAACCGCAGGCACAGTTTCTGAATGATTCAGCTGTTTTGATTTAATGGTGCATGCCACTTATAAAAACATGACGCCATTTAAATGTCAAATCAAACCGGCAGAGGCAATTGCCAAAAAACAAAACGGTATTATTCTTTTGAAATTGTAAAGCGCCACAAGCATTGAAAAATGCCTGCGGCTTTTCTGGAAAACTGGAGATAGCTGAAACAATCATGGATGCAATCTGTATTTTTTTAGGTTCCAATCCCGGCGCTGACCCTGTGTATGCCAGGGCAGCCGGAGAGATGGGAAGAAAACTGGCTGCACACGGCCTTACATGCGTATATGGCGGGTCCAACACCGGCCTTATGAAAATTCTGGCAGACAGTGCGCTGAATGCGGGCGGCCGGGTGGTCGGTGTGACGGTACAGGCGCTCCGGAACAAGGAAATTTTCCATCCCGGACTGACACAGCTGCATGTGGTCCCCACCATGCATGAAAGAAAGATGCTGATGGTGGCACTGGCCGACGGATTTGTGGCTCTGCCGGGGGGGATCGGCACGTTTGAGGAATTTTTTGAAATATATACCCTGTCTCTTTTGGGATTCCATTCCAAACCGTTCGGACTCCTGAATGTAAACAATTATTTTGCTCCCCTGGATGCCCTTCTGGACAAGGCACAGCAGGAAGGATTTCTGAAGGGCTCCCACCAGGAGGTGATACTGCGGGCAGATACCCCTGCTGAAATGCTCCGACGTATGCAAGGCTCCTGCGGAAGCTGATTCCTGTGTAAGGAGAAACAGATGACGGAACTGGTGGATAAAATTTTTTTCATACGGTTGGGTCAACAGGACCCGGTCGATGTCTGCAGCCGGGCATTGTGCTCATATGACAAAGCAGCATCAGCCTATACGCTCGCCACATGGGGGAGACCTTATGTGGTGAACCCGCAGACAACAGAAATCACTTGTGTGTGCCCGGATCATGATCCGCTTCACCCCTATTTTGACCTGTTTGTGGTACATTACCTGCTGGGTGCCCAGAAAATTCAGCCGGCCGGCCAGTGGATTTCAGAAAAAGATATTCCAGGGGGTGCCACCTTTTTCAGAGGACCCCATCAGATTCCGGCACACATGATTTCCTCCCGGTTTGACGGGGATATAGCCGGTTTCAAAAAACGGTGTAAGCAATATGGGGGCTTGGTGCTGAATCTGGCGGATGCCGCCTTTTTATTGCCCATCACCCCCCGGATACCGGTGGCGGTGCTATACTGGCAGGGAGATGATGAATTTCCCACTGAGGTAAAACTGCTGTTTGACAAAACCATCGACCGCCATCTGGCATCAGATATTATTTATGCGCTGGCAGTGGGCGTTTGTGACCGTCTGGGAAGCCCCTGAAACAAACCAGCTGCCGGACACAAGACAGGCAGTCCTTTAAGCTGGCTATGCCGGCAGGGGGAGCAGAATCAGGCTGGATTTGATTTTTCCGGAAACATAATGATTTTTTTTTACCCGCAACCAATTAAAAAATGAGATTTTTCATGTTTGACTACACTGCAACATACACGGACCTCTATCAAATTACCATGTCCCAGGTATATTTCCACAAAGGCTTACAGAATGAGACAGCCATATTTGATTATTTTTTCAGAAAACTCCCCTTTGAAGGAGGATATGCCATATTTGCCGGTCTTGAAGATTTTCTGAAAACCCTTGAAACCTTAGTGTTTGATGAAAAAGATCTGAAATTTCTGCAAAGCCAGGGAATGGATCAGGCGTTTCTGGATTATCTGAAAGGTTTTCGTTTCCGGGGCAATATATATGCTTCCAAAGAGGGTGACCTGATGTTTCCCAACCGACCGGTTTTAACTGTGGAAGCCCCGATCATAGAAACCCAGCTGATTGAAACCCTTCTTTTGAATATCTTGAACTATCAGTCTTTGATTGCCACCAAAGCAAGCCGCATGCGCCTTGCGGCCAGGGACCGTAAACTTGTGGATTTTGGATTGCGGCGGGCACCGGGCACAGGCGGATATTCCGCTGCAAGGGCAGCCTTCATCGGCGGATTTGATGCCACCAGCAATGTGCGTGCAGGCCGCGATTACGGCATACCGGTCTCCGGAACAATGGCCCATTCTTTCATCCAAAGATATGATACTGAAATCCGGGCATTCCGCGACTTTGCCAAGGTGCGGCCCCATGACTGTGTATTGCTTGTGGATACCTACAACACATTGAAAAGCGGTGTGCCCAATGCAATAATAGTGGGCAAAGAGATGGAGAAAACCGGGAACCGGTTGAAAGGTATCCGGCTGGACAGTGGAGACCTTGCATGGCTGGCCAGAGAGTCGCGCAAAATGCTGGATGATGCCGGACTGGATTATGTCAAGATTGCTGCTTCCAATCAGCTGGATGAAAAAGTGATCGAAAGTCTGCTGAATCAAAATGCCCCTATTGACTTATTCGGCGTAGGTACCAACCTGGTAACCGGCCAGCCGGATGGAGCCCTTGACGGGGTTTACAAACTGGCATATGCAAACAAGGAGCCACGCCTGAAACTGTCTGAAAGTATCGAAAAAATAAACCTTCCGGGCAAAAAACAGGTATACAGACTGCTGCATCCCGACGGATTATTCTATGGCGGCGAAGCAGTTGCCCTGACAGATGAAACACATTTTGATACCATGCATCATCCCATTGATTTACATAAATCGCTACCCCTGGGTGGGTTTTCAAAAGAGCCGCTTCTGGAAAAAATTGTTGAAAAAGGAAAGCGTCTGACTGCGCCGAAAAAACTGGAGGAGATTGCCGATTTCAGCCGAAGGCAGCTGAATAAACTGCCCCGGGAATACAAGAGATTTGAAAACCCGCATATCTATAAAATCGGGTTGTCAGCAACATTAAAAGAAGAACGTGACCGGCTCGTAAAAGAGCACAAGGGCAAAACAGGGTGATCTGAATCACTTCTTCAACAGAAGGGCTCTCAGGTAAAATAAAGATTGACATAAGGCGATGATCTGGTTTAAAATTTTTGGCTTTTGTTTTTGAACACACGTCGTCCATAAGGAGACAATGGCCATGCTTGCCAATATAAAACCGTTTATTGCACTGTATTCTGCCGTGGCCCTGCTGATGATGGGGCTGGGGCTTCTCAATACCTACCTGGGATTCAGATTGTCCATTGAAGGGGTTTCCACCCAGGTAACGGGTATGGTGCTAAGTGCCTATTTTGTGGGACTGGTTGCCGGCACTACCTGGTGCAGAAAGATCATCCGGAGTGTGGGGCATATCCGCGCATTTTCTGTTTTTGCCGCCGTCACAACGGCCGTGGTGATGATTCATGGGTTTTATACCTCCCCGATACTGTGGGCAGGATTGCGGTTTGCTGCCGGCATATCCAATATGGGGTTGTTCATGGTCATTGAAAGCTGGCTCAATGAATGCGCAGAACCAGCCGTCCGGGGACGTATTTTTTCCATTTACATGATCGTGACCTATATGGGCAGCACCGTGGGGCAGCAATTGCTGAACGTCGGGGATGTCCACAGCCAGACATTGTTTCTGGTGGCAGGGGTGTTTGTTGTTTTGAGCACCATTCCGGTGGCCGTGACCCATACCATCCGTCCAAAGCTGCCAAAAATAGAACATATCGCCATGAGAACCATATTTGAAAAAGCGCCCATCGGGATCCTGGGATGTTTTGCCTCGGGCATGCTACACAGCGCGTTTTACGCCATGGGCCCGGTGTTTGCCCACCAGATCCATTTGAGTGTGGCCCAGATTTCCTGGTTCATGACCCTGACGGTTTTTGGCGGACTGGTGCTCCAGTGGCCTGTGGGTATGGTGTCGGACCGGCTTGACCGCTCCCTGGTACTGCCGGGCCTGGGCATTCTTTTGGTTATGATTTCCATCGCAATCCTGGTGTCGGCCCGGTATTCTTTTACAATGCTCTTGATAACCACCGTCATGTTCGGCGGGATATTTTTTGCCATTTATCCAGTGGCCGTGGCAAGAGCCCATGATATCTTCGATGCCCAGGATGTGGTCAAGGTCAGTTCTGTTCTGCTTTTATGCTATGGTATCGGCGCCATGTTCGGGCCCATGCTGTCCTCTTTTGTCATGGCTGTTTCCAACACCCCCTACGGGCTGTATTTTTATCTGATCAGCATCAGCAGTCTGTATGCCGTCGTAACCCTGCTGCTGCGCCGCAAAGAATCGGTCCGGGTTGTTCCGGCGGCAGACCAGGTGGATTTTGTCATCATGGAAACCACTTCCGCGGTGGCCATGCACATGGATCCCCGGCTGGAAACCGAAGAAGAAGCAACAGCCGCCAAAACCCCCGCATCCGAACCGGCCGGATTTTAACCCGCCCACCGCTGGAAGACGGCATGGGATAAATATTCACTTGATACAGCCACATTCCCGGGAAAGGCGTTACACATGAATACCATTGACTGGAAAGATTTTCAAAAAATTGAACTCCGGGTGGGAACCATCATTGCGGTGGAAGCGTTTCCTGAAGCCAGAAAGCCGGCATTCAAGCTGCAGGTGGATTTTGGAGATGAACTGGGTATCAGAAAATCCAGTGCACAGATTACTGACCTTTACGATACCACCTCTCTGCTGGGTAAACAGGTGGTGGCAGTGGTCAATTTTCCTCCCAAACAAATCGGGCCTGTCATGTCAGAATGCCTGGTTACCGGATTCCACCGGGAAGACGGCGCTGTGGTGCTGGCTGTTCCCGACGGCAAGGTCCCAGACGGCTCACGACTGGCATAGACATACCCCATGAAACTTTACAACACCCATATACTGCCAAGGCTGACACACTGGGTATGTGCCCGGAAAAATTTTGACTCCCAGCGGAAAAAGGTGGTGCCACTGGCCAGGGGAAGGATTCTGGAAATCGGCATGGGCTCCGGCTTGAACCTGCCGTTTTATGACCCGTCACAAGTGGAGCACCTCTATGGGCTGGAACCTTCAGATGCGTTACGGAAAATGGCTGAAAAAAATGCAGCCTGCCTGCCTTTTCCTGTTGGGTTCATCGGCCTGCCGGGAGAAGAGATTCCCTTGGAAACCAATTCCATGGACACGGTGCTGGTGACCTATACCCTGTGCACCATTCCTGATATTCACCAAGCCCTGGGCCAGATGCGCCGGGTATTAAAACCCGGCGGCAGACTGCTTTTCTGTGAGCACGGACTGGCCCCTGATCCGGGTATCCGACAATGGCAGGAGCGTTTCAACCCGGTGTGGAACCGGATCAGCGGGGGATGCAGTTTAAACAGACCTATTTCTGATTTAATCACACACAATGGATTTGTTATCCAGGCAATGAGCGCCCGGTACCAGAACGCCGTGAAAATCACCAGCTTCACCTACCGGGGTATTGCTGTGCCGGCATAAAACGCCTGCCGCCTGGTACAGACGACAGGCGTTTGTCATGCTGAAGCACAGGTGTTTGTCAGGACTGGCTGGCCAGTCCTTTTGATGCATAAACCATGGCTTCTTCAGGCCGTTCTTTTCCGCCGGAACCGCCGGCGTATCCCGTGCTGCCGTGGTTGATGGTGGTAAAATCAGGATAGGCGTTGCCGCCGTGTTCCACAGCATCCAGTCCTTCCAGTTCCTCTTCTTTGGAAACCCGCAGGCCGATGGATACATCAATGAGTTTGAACATGGCCCAGGCAGCAGGAAAGGTCCATAAAAAACAGGCGGCAATGCCGATAACCTGTACCCCCATGATCGCCAGGCTCGTACCGCCGATGTTGAACAACCCGGCTGCCAGAGTGCCCCAGGCACCGCACACGCCGTGAACAGATATGGCACCCACCGGGTCATC
>JAZBPL010000122.1:0-37257 GCA_036351635.1 Desulfotignum sp. | reverse complement strand
GTCAGCACCAGAAGCACCCCCACCAGCATGATGGGGGAGACCAGGGTGGAAAATGATCCGGGTAAAAAATTTTTCATAATTGTAATTGTATAGCAAAGACCATGCCGGATGCAACCAATACTCTGCTATATACATATCATTGTCAGCAGCGCTGCAGCATCCCGGGCCGGGCAAAGGGTGCAGCCAGGGAAGGATTACTGATACGGGCTACGCATGGCAAAAACAGCCTTAAGAAAAACCGGATGCCATCCAAAAGGCACACAGGTGTATAAAAAATACCCGGATGGATACCTGAACCGGGTAGAAAAGATACAATACCGCAGGCAGGCTACCTGAAGCTGAAATTGCAGAAAAATAAAATTTTCCTGCAATTTCAATGAGATATAATTTCATCCATGCCCTGGCACGCCCCTTGCTCTATACTATTACCAGACAACACAGATATCAGCACAACACATGTGAAATATCTGACACAACCAAAAATGTACAGCAAAGGAGAAACCATCATGAAAAAGACAATTATTCTCATCACCGCACTCATCGGCATCACATTTATGGCCACCCAGGCTTTTTCCTGGGGACCGGGAACAAGCCTGGCCGGTTACGGTGCAGGCACAAACTGTCCCGGCATTGACCGGAATGCCTACAACGATCTGTCCAGGGCCCAGCAGGATGAACTGGCAGCCCTGCGCCAGACATTTATTGACGACACCTATGAGCTGCGGACATCTTTGATGCAGAAACACAATGAGCTCCGCATGCTCATGGAAACCTCCACCCCGGACCGGGCTGAGTTGACCCGGCTGTCAGACGAAGCTGCCGATCTTATGAAACAGCTCCAGGAAAACAGGATTGATTTCATGCTGTCAGCCAAAAAAGTGGCCCCTGAACTCCGGTTCGGACAGGGCATGGGCATGGGCAAAGGATACCACAAAGGCTATAACAAAGGAAACTGCCCGAGAGGCTTTTCCGGCAAAGGCTATTATGACCAGAACCAGGGCCGGCGGCATGGCGGTGGCCAGGGTATGATGAACCAGTAGTAAAACACCCAGCCCGGCCTTGGCATCCGGCAGCACTGCCCAAAGACCGGAAATCAGAAGACTTTTAAAACCTGTAACCTGTCTGACAATGCCCTGGCATCCGGTACATCCGGGTTCCAGGGCATTATTATTTTCCATCTGTTTCTTCAGCCGCCACCCGGTTTTCCAGGGTACCGATATTCTGGATCCGGGTTTGCAGATGGTCCCCGGGCAGCAGATACACAGGCGGTTTTCTGGCAAACCCCACGCCTTCAGGGGTACCGGTGAGAATCAGGGTGCCCGGGGCCAGCGTGGTGGACTGGGACAAAAAGGCGATCAGTGCGGCAACGGAAAAAATCATATCCCTGGTATTGCTCGTCTGCATGGTCTGCCCGTTGAGCACACTTTCAATGGCCAGGTTCTGGGGATCAGGTATCTCATCAGGTGTCACCAGGACCGGCCCCAAAGGACAGAAGGTGTCAAAACTTTTTCCCCGAACCCACTGCCCCCCGCCGGCATGCTTCTGCCACCGACGGGCTGACACATCATTGGCACAGGTATACCCCAGCACATAGTCCAGGGCCTCGGCCTCGGACACATGTTTGGCAGGACGTCCGATCACCACCCCCAGTTCTGCTTCATAATCCACCTCCGGTCTTTCCAGACAGGAAACAGGAATCACAATATCACTGTTGTGCGGGATTACCGCCCCGGGATTTTTCATGAATACCACCGGATACCGGGGGATGTCCATGCCGGTTTCTTCTGCATGGCCCCGGTAATTGAGGCCGATGCAGAAAATGGCGGCAGGCCTTACCGGCACCGCTATTTTTGCCACATCCACCCGCCTGCCGGTGTCTTTTACCCCGGAAAACAGATCTCCTTCCAGGACAGATGCGGTGGTGCCGTCATAGCCTGCACCCAGACACAATTGGTTGTCCGGCGTTCTGAATCGAATGATCTGCATGCTTTTATTTCTCCTGAACTTAAGATAGACTGTTGCCCATGCATACGCATGTACCACAAAACCAGGATAAATTGAAACGCATTTTTGCGGGCCGGTCCGGTGAATCCGCCGATCTGATTCTGCTCATACTGGCTTCCCAGAATATTTTTGCCCAAAAATCCTTCAGCACCCGGGGAATAGACATTTTTACCTCCCCGGAACAGGCGGCAGCAGCCAGATCCCATGTGGCCGCCTATTTCAGAGAAAACCGTACCGGCCACCACCCGCTGCCTGTTCTTCCGGCCGGGCCTTCCGGCTTTACGACCCCGGCCGCATTTGTCATCATGGGTCTGCTGGCAGCCATCCACATGGGCATTGACATGAGCGGCGCCCGGTGGCACCATATCCTTTCCTATGGTGCCTCCTCCATGTTCATCCGCCAGGGGGAAACCTTCCGGGCCGTCACCGCCCTGTTTCTGCATTCAGACACCGCCCATCTTTTAGGCAATCTGGCCGGAATCCTTCTGTTCGCCGGACCTGTGATCCGTTTGTCCGGATACGGCACCGGGCCTTTTTTCCTCTTGTTTACCGGCACCTGCGGAAACTTGATCAACGCAGGTTTCCATGGCAATGCCCTTTTGTCCATCGGGGCTTCCACCGCTGTGATGGCTGCTGCCGGCGGGCTGTCTGCCTTTCAGATGATGCTAAAAGGCCCCCTGCGCAAACGGGACCGGATCCTCCCGCTCATTGCCGGTGCCACCCTGATGGCATTCTTGAGCCATGGCGAAAACACCGATGTCTGGGCCCATATATTCGGATTTTTCTGCGGACTTTCCGCTGGTGTGTTATTTTTTCCCCTGGTTTCCACCTGCCGCCACCCCTTAAGGGAACCTGTAGCCCTGGTGATAACCCTTATGATCCTTGTCTGTGCACTGGCAGCCGGATACTAGAATATGGAAAATACCATCCGACCCCCGACCAGATAAAGCAGCAGGGCAAATATTTTTTTCAACCTGTCCACAGGCAGTGCATGGGCAAGCCTGACCCCTAAAGGGGCGGTACATACACTGGCTGCGGCAATGCCGGCCAGTGCCCCCAAATGCACAAACCCCAGGCTCCACGGGGGCAGCCCCTCAGAACCAAGGCCGTTGAGTATATACCCCAGTGTTCCGGCCACGGCAATGGGAAAACCAATGGCGGCTGACGTGCCTATGGCTTTGTGCACCACGGTGTTGCACCACATGAGAAACGGCACAGACAGGGTGCCGCCCCCGATACCCACAAGGCTGGAAAAGACACCTATGATGCTGCCGGCACTGAATATACCAGCAGTACCGGGAATTTCCCGGGCAGGGGCGGGTTTCATGCCCAGCAGCATCTGTGTGGCCACATAAAACAAAAACACCCCGAAAAACCCTTTTAAAAAACTGGTGGACAGCCCTGCAGCGATCCAGGTGCCCAGAAACGTGCCGAAAAGTATACCCGGCGTAATCTTGACAACCACCGGCCAGATGACAGCACCGCGTTTATGGTGGGACCTGAGACTGGAAATGGAGGTGAAAAGAATACTGGCCAGAGAGGTTCCCAGAGCCAGGTGCAGAATATGTGCATGGGCAACGCCCTGGCCTGTAAAAACAAAGGTCAGCATGGGCACAATCACAAGCCCACCGCCGATCCCCAGCAGACCGGCCAGAACCCCTGCCACAGACCCCAGGGCAAGATACAGAAGAATATAGGACATGGCATTTTCCTTATGTAAAATGGCCTGCACATTCGCAGAACCGGCCCAAGCAATATATCGTTCACCATAGAAAATCAACCCCACAGGGGCTGAAAATCAGGACCATCGCATGTAACCACATCTGTTCAGCTTTTTGATACCCGCCGCCTGCAGATGCCACTTCCCCGACAGGGGATATTTTTTACCGGGCAGCAGGATGGAAAAACAATTGCATATGCAGGCACAAGAATGGTAGGGAATATGTCTGACAGTCTGGTTGAAAAACGTATCATTTGACTTACCCTGATGCAAAAAGGAGATCCCCATGGAAAAAAAACTGCACTATGGATGGATCGTCATTTTCATGGGATTGATGACAACTGTGGCAGCCCACGGGTTCGGCAGGATGGCCTATACCCTTCTGCTGCCGGCCATGAAAGACGGGCTTTCCTTTGACTACACACAGCTGGGCCTTCTGGGCACGGGCAATTTCATCGGGTACCTGTCCATGGCCATTATCGGCGGATTTCTGGCGGCAAGGTTCGGGACCAGGGCAGTTATCACGGCAGCCCTGGCCCTCATGGGTGTAACCATGATCCTCACGGGACTTGCCCAGTCTTTCGGATTTGCCTTTGCCATGCGGCTTTTCACAGGTCTTGGCAACGGGGCCGCCTATGTGCCTGCCATGGCCCTGGGATCGGCCTGGTTTGCCATAAAAAAACGCGGATTTGCCACCGGCATCGTATCCGGGGGCATCGGTCTGGGCACCTTCCTGTCCGGCCTGATCGTACCCTTTATCCTGAAATCCTATAACGCGGACGGGTGGCGGTATTCCTGGTATATCCTGGGCACACTGGTGCTTGCGGTGGCGGTGCTGGTGGGGGTATTTCTGCGCAACCAGCCTGCTGACAAAGGCCTTTTGCCGGTGGGGCAAAAAGAAAACCCGGACAGCACAAAACCGGCAGCCAAGGTGTCTTCCCTGGACTGGGGCAGTGTCTATAAGATGAAGTCCCTGTGGTTTCTCGGGGTGGTGTATTTTTTTTACGGCATGTCCTATATTATTTACATGGTGTTTTTTGCCGCCTACCTGGTGAATGAAATGGGATATTCCCAGGCCTGGGCCGGCGGGTTATGGGCCATGGTCGGGGGATTGAGCATCTTCTGCGGCGTAATCTGGGGCAGCATTTCAGACAGAATCGGAAGAGGCAAGGGCGCGGCTCTGGCCTACCTAGTTCTGGGAACATCCTATCTGGTGTATGCCCTGGTCAAAGTGGAAACCGGATTTTATATCTCAGCCATATTGTTCGGTCTTACCGCCTGGAGCATCCCCACCATCATGGCGGCGGCTGCCGGGGATTTTGCCGGACCCAGATTTGCCCCGGCAGCCCTGGGATTCATCACCCTTTTTTTCGGCATCGGCCAGTCCATCGGCCCGGCCCTGGGGGGATATCTGGCTGATACCACCCGGTCTCTGACCACCCCATTTCTGGTGGCCGGTGCCATCTCCCTTTGCGGGATGGTGTTTTCATTTTTTTTGAAAAAACCTGCCAGGGAACAATGAATGAAATCCCAATAACATCCATGCCCTGGCGGGCACAACAAAGAATGAAAGCTGTCAGCTGAGTACTGATGGCTGACGGCTTTCATATAAAAACGATCATGCAAACGTGCAAAAACAGGATACAGGCCATGAGCAATAGCATTTGCGACCCCAAAATTTTGTCCTGCATTCAAAAGGATGCCTTTGCCAATCACCTTGGCGCCAGGGTGGAAATCCCTGCCCCGGGGCACAGCCGGGTCTCTTTGACCATCACCGATGCCATGACCAATTTCCACGGCACCGCCCACGGCGGGGTGATATTTTCCATCAGTGACATGGCGTTTGCAGCTGCCTGCAATTCCCACGGAAGGGTGGCGGTGGCCCTGAACGTGAGCATCTGTTTTTTAAAGCCCAGTTTTCCCGGTGACCGCCTGGTGGCTGAAGCCCGGGAAGTCCACAAAGGCCGCCGCACCTCTGTGTATGACATCACGGTGACCAATGAAGACACAAAAGCACTGATTGCAAAAAGCCAGGACCAGGCATATCGCAAAAAAGATTGGATCGTGCCGGAAAACAAACCAGCCTGAGCCGTCACTGGCCTTATCCACCCTGAACCTGATCATGTGTTCACCCTGGTGCTGTCAGGGACTCAGGGCCGTAATATTTTTCTCAACTGTCGGCCTGGACACCCCGAAACCATGGCCGGGAAGAAAGGTGTGACACCCAGTGGCCAGAAGCTGTTTCCAGGAATGAACCATCTGCCCGACATCATCCCCAAAGGGGGGCAGGATTTTTTTGGGGATCACACCGAACATGCAGTCCCCTGTCAGAGCGATTTCCCGGTCCACCACCACACTCACCGAGCCGGGAGAATGCCCCGGGGTTGCCATGACAGTGACAGGCATGTCAAAAAACGGTTTTTGGCGTTCTGAAACCGGCAGTGCATCAGGTGCGCACGGGGGAAATTCCAGCATTTTTGGTTCAATACCGGAGGCCAGCCGCTCCAGGATCCGTGCAAAAGCGGTGATGCCCCCGGGCACAGAAGACAGCCCTTTTTTGAGATATTCCGCCTCTGCCGGGTGCACCATGATCCGGCTTTTAAATTTTTTCTGCAAAAAAGCGGCATTGCCGGCATGGTCATAATGGGAATGGGTGAGGATCACCCCGTGGATGCGCGTGATGCCCATCCTGCGCAACTGTCTTGCCAGAAACCTCTGGAATGCCCCAGGGCCGGTATCCACCAGAAAACAGTGTCCATGGCCGGTAATCACATACACATTGGCATACAGACATATGATCCGGTGAATCCGGATCCTGTTTTTTGTCATCCAGGTGTTCATGTTTCACTGGATATCATATCCAATCTGTTTTTAAAAGCACAGCCCCTGAAAAGATCAGGGCAATGCCGAGACGGAGGCCGGTCAAATGACCCTTGGGTTTTATAAAATATTCCCGGTGAAAAGATGGGTTGCTGACAGGGCCGGCAAAAACAAGCAAATGCAGCGCCATTCTCACCTTTGACAAAAAAGCCGCAAAACATGACCGCTTTGAACTGGTTGATTAGCAGCTTTTAAAACCGTTTTTTTTCACCCGGGAATGTGGTAAGACTGCTGTTTAAAAAACGGTTACATTTTCCAGATGACTCTTTGGAGGCATATATGACACCTTCTTTTGACAGCGTCCTGGTCCTGGGGGGCGGGGTTGCCGGCATGGCAGCCGCCAAAACACTGGGGGACCGGGATGTAACAGTCCACCTTGTTGAAACCGCAGACCGACTGGGCGGCCATGCCGCATCCTGGGCCTGCATGGCCACTGATGTCTGCCGGCACTGCGGGGCCTGCCTGGCCCAGGACATGGCACACCAGACAGCCCTTCACCCGAACATTTCTGTACACCTGAATACCACCCTGGATACCCTTGAAAAAACCGGGCAGGGATTTGACATCCGTCTGACCTCAGGAGAGACAATCCCGGCCGCCAGGATCATCATGGCCACCGGGTTTTCGCCGTTTGATCCTGCCCCCTCCCTGCTGCCGGGCCTTCATTTCACAGAACATGACAGAATCATCACCACAGCACAGCTGAACCAGATGCTCAAAGCAGATACCCTTACCGATTTTCTGGGAAACACCCCTGCCCCAAAGATCGCCTTCATCCAGTGCGTAGGCTCCAGAAACCGGCAGCTGCAGCGCGATTTCTGCTCCCAGGTCTGCTGTAAAATTTCTTTGCGCCATACCCGGAAACTGCTGCATCTCCTGCCGGATGCCGCCATCACGTTGTTTCACATGGACCTGCAGACCATAGGCAAGGAAACAAGGTGCCTGGCAGCTGATCTGTCTGCCGGAATCGACATGGTCCAGGGGGTGCCGGCGGAAATACTGGAAGACAGGGAAACGGGCAAGATGCGGATGGTCACCGAGGATCCGGGCACCCGGTCCAGGGTTGCCCGGTCTTTTGACCTGGTGGTGCTGTCCGTGGGCATGGCACCTTCCCCGGAACTGGCACATCTCACATCCCGGCTGGGTATCACCCCCAACCTCTGGGGATTTTTCAACACACAGGATGCGGTTTTACCTGACGGCATCCATGCGGCCGGGTGCGCTGCCGGACCCAAAGACATCCTGGGATCCAGGCAGGAAGGCCGGATTGCCGCAGCCAGGGTTCTTGCGGAATTGAAACAGGTGCCTGCTGACTCCCCTGATGTCCTGGTATGGGGGGACGGACCACAGGCCGCAACAATCGCACAAACCCTTGCGGATAACGGCCACAAAGCCTTCTGCTTCGGGCAGGGCACCGCCCCTGCTGGGGTGAATCTTCTGGACCCGGACAGAATCCTGGGCGTGGACGGGGCTGCCGGCTGCTTCACGGTCTGGTATGAGCAGGCAGGCAGGCGCAAATCCATGACCTGCCGGGCCATCATTGCCGCGCCTGAACCGGAATACAAAACAGTGGCCGGACAAGAACGTTTGGCCAAGGCCATTACCCTGGAGGATTTTGCCAAAATCCCGGCGGACCAGCTGCCGGATGCCAGTGCCATCCTGCTGGATTACACCGGCCCGGAATTTAAAACAGGGGCACGCCTGGCCCTGACATCTGCCATGGCTGCCCAACATGCCGGCAGACAGGTCACGGTGGTCATGAACAAAATGCTGGTGCACGGGGCCGCAGGCCAGCAATTGTATGACCGGGCCCGCAAGGCAGGGGTACGGTTTCTGCGGGTCAACACCCCGGCAGATATCCAGATCCAAAAAACAGACACCGGATTTTGCCTGATCCTTGATGAAGCGACCCTGCCCGGCATTCCCGTCACAGTGTCCTGTAATACCCTGGTCATTCCGTCTGCTCCGGTGCCGGGCACCGATTTTGGACAGATTGCCGGTCTTTTGAAGCAGAAACAGGACACAGAAGGGTTTCTCCAGTCCCCCAATGTCCGGCACCGGCTGACCAAAAGCCCCAGAAAAGGGATCTATTTTGCCGGCACCTGCCATGACGAGGTGGATGACACCGATCTTGCAACAGAACTGAACGCCATTATGGCAGACCTGGATTTTTCCGGCCCTGCCCCGGATCACGGGGTGGAGGTAAGCCAGAAAAAATGCGCCAGGTGTCTCACCTGCCTGCGCATCTGCCCCCACCATGCCATTCTCCTCAATGACAAGGCCCGCCCGGAAATTGTGGCAGACGCCTGTTTCGGCTGTCACCTGTGTGTGGCCAACTGCCCGGCCTTTGCCATCACATCTGAAACCTTTTCCACAAACCAGGTGGCAGACCAGGTTCAGAAGGACCGGGTGGTCGTTCTGGCCTGTCGCCGTTCAGCAGCCCTGGCAGCCGGCCCTCTGGATCTGGGGGACCACATCCAGCTGATCCCGGTTCCCTGTGCCTGCCGCGCCAGTACCAACCTGGTACTCAAATCCCTGATAAACGGGGCACAAAAGGTCATTATTGCCGGCTGCCATGAAGACAACTGCCTGTCCATGGACGGCAGCACCACTGCACAACGGGAAGTGGCGCAGGTGCTGGCCATGCCCGGCATCACACCGGACAAGGTCTCCTGGCACCCGGTGGCAGCCAATGAAACACAGACATTTGCCCGCATCATTTCAGATGCACATATTTCATGAAGGACATTGATGATGAATACCGAAACCCCGAACAAAGATACAGACCTGGCCCGGCTGCTCAACAAAATGACCAGGGGAGACAATACAGATGAATGCCTGACCTGCGGGGCCTGCAATTCCCGGTGCACCTGGTTTGACGGCCCCGGTGGGCCCATGCCCCGGCAGATGGTACGCATGGCAGCCCTGGGACTGGAACAGTCCCTTGTGGACAGCAACATGCTCTGGGACTGCCTGATCTGCAACCGGTGCACCCAGGACTGCCCCATGGGCATCACCATGGACCTGGTGGTTACCCGGGCCAGGGGCCTGGCCGCTGCTGACGGCCAGATTCCAGGTGATATCAAAAAAGGCATCACAACCCGGCTGGAACTGGGAGATGTCAACGGCCTGACCACAGAAGAGTTTGTGGAAACCGTGGAATGGATGTCAGAAGAATTTTCCGATGACATGGAAAACCCTGACGCTCAGATTCTTCATGACCAGCCCGGGTGCAAATTTCTGTACCTGCCCAATCCCCGGGAGCTGGGCATCAACCTGATGCACCTGACAGCCATGGCAAAGCTGTTTTACGCCATGGGCGAAACCTGGACACTGTCTTCCCACCACACCGATGTTACCAACTGGGGATATTTTGTGGGCAAAGATGACGTGGCAAAAGAGATGGTCCGGATGGTGGTGGAGCCGGCCGAGGCCCTGGGCATCGAAACCCTGGTCTTAAGTGAATGCGGTCACGGCTATCATGTGCTCAAGTGCCGGGCCGCCGAACTGCTGGGCAGAGAACCAAAATTCAACGTGGTCAGCATCCCTGAGCTGTGCCTTTCCTATGCACAAAAAGGGATTCTCACGTTTGACCCGGATGTCCACCCCTATGAAATCGCCTACCATGACCCGTGCAATGTGGCCAGAAAATCCGGCGGATACGATCCCCCCCGGCAGCTGCTGGCCATGTGCTGCCACGGCGTAAAAGAGCTGGTTCCCAACCGGGAGGACGGGGTGTGCTGCGGCGGGGGCGGCGGCATTCTCCAGGATTCCACCACCACCAAAAAACGGATGATCACCGGCAAACCCAAGGCAGACCAGATGCGGGCCACCGGCCTCAAACACCTGGCCACAGCCTGCCTGTCCTGCCACCGCCAGCTGGGAGAACTGTCCACCCATTTTGCGCTGGACATGAAAGTGGAAACCGTTGCAGCCCTGGCATCAGAATCTTTGGTATTGTAACAGGATCATCCATTTGTCACCCTGGCATGTATGACACAACCGTCACCTGATTGGAATGAAATGCAAAACAGCCCGAACCATGATCCCAAAGACCCCATGCCCCCTTCATGGGTGGATCACACCGATGTGGTGGTTATCGGCAGCGGTGCCGCCGGACTGTCCGCTGCCATAGAGGCCAGGCTGGCCGGGGCCTCTGTCATGGTGTTTGAAAAAATGCCGGTCACAGGCGGCAACACCCGCATCAGCGACGGCGGACTGTCCGCACCGGACAATTTCATGCAGAAACGCCTGGGGGTGGTGGATTCCCCCCAGCTGTTCCACGACGACATGCTGCAGGCAGGCCTGGGGCTCAATCACCCGGACCTGGTGATGGTGTTTGCCCGGCATGCAGCAGAAGCCATTGACTGGACCTGGTCTCTGGGGGTGCGGTATGCCGGCCGCCTGGACCAGTTCGGCGGGCATTCCGTGCCCCGGACAGTCACCATTGAACACAACGCAGGTCATGACATCATCAAGGCCCTTACAACCAGATGCCATCAGCTGGGGATTCCCATACACACCCGCCAGACCCTGGAGCATCTGGTAACCGGGGACAGCGGAAGGGTCACCGGCGTATGCCTGTCCTGCAAAACATCGGCATCTGCCGGTCCACCGGGCCCTAAAACAGATATCAGCGCCGGCCGCATCAGATATATGCGTGCAGACCGGGCCGTGGTGCTGGCCACAGGCGGTTTCGGCAGTGATGTTGATTTCCGCTCCTGCCAGGCCCCCTGCCTGGATGACACCATCGGCTCCACCAACCACAAAGGCGCCACAGCCGAAGGGTTGACTGCGGCCTTGAGAATCCATGCCATGCCCCTCCACCTGTCCTGGATACAGCTGGGCCCATGGGGATGCGCCGATGAGACCGGATACGGCAAAGGGGCCAGGTTTGCCTCATACAGTGTGTTTCCCGCCGGCATCCTGGTGGATCCGGCCTTCGGCTCCCGCATTGTCAATGAATGGGCCGACCGCAGGCAGAGAAGCGATGCCATCCTGAAAACCGGCCATGCCTGCATCGGCATCGTGGATGACAAAGGCGCCCGAAAGGAGGCGGACAGCCTAGCATCCTGCCTGAAAACCGGCAAAGTCCGGCGGTTTGACACCCTTTCCGGTCTGGGTGCTGCTTGCAACATGCCTGCCGGAAGCCTGGAGCAGACTGTGACGGATTACAATCAGTGGACGGCGCAACCCCAACCCGACCGGTTCGGCAAACGGCCGAAAAAAAACACCTTCCCCCTGGATACGCCGCCTTTTTATGCCGTCCGGCTCTGGCCCAAGGTCCACTACACCCCGGGGGGGCTGCACATCGACACCCATGCCCGGGTGATGGCCCTCTCTCACCACCCCATTTCCGGTCTTTTTGCCGCCGGCGAAGTCACGGGCGGCATCCACGGCGCCGGCCGTCTGGGGGGATGTGCCCTTACCGAATGTATCGTGTTCGGCCGGATCGCCGGTCAAAATGCCGCCGCCATCCCACCCGGTCCCTGAGATGGCAACGGACCGGAACCCCCAGGCACCCTGCCCCTTTTTTCACCAACAACCTTCTGCAGAGGAACAAAAACCATGGCCATAATTTCATTTACCATGCCTGATACCTATGCCTATGCAACCGAGCTGCGTGTCCGGATCCAGGATATCAATTATGCCAACCATGTCGGGCACGATACCTTTATCTCCCTGATGCATGAAGCCCGGGTCCGCTTTCTTCACCACCTTGGGTACACAGAAGCCGATATTGAAGGTTGTGCCATCCTCATCGCAGACCTCGCGGTAACCTACAAAGCCCAGGCCCGGCACCGGGACAGGCTCACATGTGAAATTGCTGCAGGAGAGTTCAACAAATACGGGTGTGACATATTCTACCGGATGACCCATGCCAGGAACAATACCCTGATCCTTGAGGCCAAAACCGGCATCGTGTTTTTCAATTACCGTGAAAACAAAGTCACCCGGATGCCCCGGGCGTTTGCCAAGGCTGTCTCATAACACTTTTCTCAGGCCGCCATCCACACCACTGCCCCCACCACCAGACAGGCGATGATACCAAGGGGGATGGTGTAGCGGAGGATGGTTCCTTCCCTGCCCACGGCCCCCACCATGGCGGTGGCCAGGGCCACCTTGAAAGGCGATGAAATGGAGCCCAGAGAACACCCCACAGCCAGGGCCCCGGCCAGCCAGACCGCAGAAGTACCCAGCATGCCGGCGGCCTGGACCTGCAGCTGGCCGAACAGCATCAGTGAGGCCACTCCGTACCCGGTCAGAAAAGTGCCCACCCAGCCCAGCAGCGGCACAAAAACAGGATAAAATCCACCGGTGAACTGCACCAGGCCCTGGGAAATGATCCAGGGAATATTGCGGGCCGTGTCCAGATCGACAAACCCGGGTGCATAACCGGTATAGGAAATCACCTGTCCCATGGCACCGAAAAGGGCCATGGCAGCAAAAGCAGGCCAGCTTCTGCCCAGGCTCTGGAAGACCACCTGCTGCAGACGGGTTCCGGAAATTCTGTGCAGGGCAGCGGTGAGAAAAAACGCCAAAAAAAGATACACATAGGCGGAAAACAGCGGCCGGAACGTGACGGTGTGAATCGGGACCAGACGGACCTGGAAAATAATCCGCTCAAAGGTCCACTCCTTTAAAAGCGGAAAGACATTCACTGAAAACAGGCAGATCACCAGGCAGACAAACGGTGCCAGGTCTTTGAGGATGCCCGGGGGCATGACCATACGGCCGGGGCCCCCAGCCACCAGCACCACGATCACCAGAACCCCTGCCAACGCCCCGGAAACAGGCAGTGCCCCCATCCAGACAATGGCCAGGCCTGAAAAACCCAGCAGCAGGCCCACACCCAGGGCAGGTATGAAGCCACGACGGCCGTCCAGGCCGTTTCCAAAAAACAGCGGGGCAGACAGGGCCATGACCAGCACTGCGGGAATGGAGATCCAGGCAGCTGCCAGCCCCAGTTCTCTTAAAGGAAGGCCGGTGACCAAAGACAGTACCGTGATGACGATGCCGGCCATTTCCAGGGACATGAGCCCGGCATACCCGATAATGGACAAAGCGGCAGCCCCGGTGGCAGAGACCCCGGCTTCCCGCAGCATGGGGGCCACCACCGGTTCAGCAATCACCCCGGTGCCTTCCATGAAATTACCCACCCCAAAGGTGATGAGCAGGTTCCGACCCAGGCCGTCACCGGCGCCCAGCTTGAACCATGCCATGATCCGCTCCAGGGAACCGGCAGCCGACAGCAGCGCGGAAAACAGAATACCGCCCAGGATCACCAGCATCAGCGGCAGGGTGGTCAGCACCCCATCCAGGGCAGACAGCATGCCCACGGACAGGGGTGTAACAAAAACCCCTTTTGCCAGCACCAGGGCCCAGACAAATCCCCAGAAGGACAGTTCCAGGGCGGACCGTCCCAAAACCACAGCCAGAACCGTTAACAGTATCACAGGTGTCCAGCTCAGGAGAAACAACCCCATATCCATCTGCTTTCATCTCCTCTCCGCTCATATGCCGCACAGCCTGCCTGTCTGGCAGACATGTCCTTGTTTATAACTGGATAACGCCTTCAAACACCAGGCGGGCCGGACCGGTTTTAAACAGGTGACCGGTTTTTTTGTCCCAGAAAATTGACAGAACCCCGCCATCCAGACGGACGGTGACCTGATTTTTTGTTCTGCCGGTGAGATGGGCCGCCGTAAGCGCCGCACAGGCACCGGTACCACAGGCAAGGGTGGTGCCTGCGCCCCGCTCCCACACCTTCATCTGCAGTGTCTGGTCATCCAGCACCTGGATGAACTCCACATTGGTCTTTTCCGGAAACCGGGGATGGATCTCCAGGGACCTGCCCTGTTTTTTGACATCCACTTCAGACAGGTTCTCCACAAATACCACGGCATGGGGATTTCCCACGTGCACCACCGTGGCGGTCACCGTTTGTCCATCACCCATGTCTATGACCTCTTCAACAGCGGTGTCTGCATCACTGACAAAGGGAATCTTTCTGCATGCCAGAACCGGCACCCCCATATCCACCATCACGGAGATCACCCGGTCGTCCGCATCTACTTCCACCCGCGGGACAACCGTGCCTGCAGCCGTCTCCACGCGGACCTGTTTTTGGACAACTATCTTTTTTTCATAGAGATATCTGGCAAAACAGCGCATGCCGTTGCCGCACATGCCGGCCTCAGACCCGTCTGAATTGTAAATCACAAACCGAATATCATGATCCTTGGAATTGCGGACCAGGATAATACCATCCCCGCCGATACCAAAATGCCGGTCGCACAGTTTTCCGGCAAGCATGGGATACGGCATGCACCTTGCAATGGATCCATCCCGGTCATCCATGACAATAAAATCATTGCCCAGCCCTTCCATTTTTGAAAATGCGATCTGTGTCATATGCAGCAGCCTTTTATATTTTTCCATAATTTCAGCGCGTCAGTTACCGGTCTCTTAATGGCAATCCCTGAAAGGCTTTTTATTGTTGTTCCATAAGAAAACCGCCGGGTATCGGGTTCCGGTAAACAATCACCCATCCTTCTTAACTGCCTGCTGTCTGTTTCCAGCCGCCAGCTAACAGCTAACCGCTAACCGCACCGCGCCAGGGTTTCGACAATGGCTTCCCCCAGGGCATCCTTCTGCCAGTTGCGCAAGGCACCCATGGCAGCCAGTTCTGTCATGGTGGCGGGTTTTTCCAATGCCAGGTCCGTAATGGTGCTGTTGTTGAAAAGAAATCCCGGTTCCATGCCCAAGGAAACACTTTTCTTTTCCCGCAGTTTTTTCAGGGCTTTGATGCGGTCCATGACTGCCGGGGTTTTTCTGGGCATCACTGTTCTGGGATAGGCCGGCAGTTCCCGGTGGGGAAGGGCCATGGCCGCACCAATGGCCTTTTGACACAATTCCCCGTACATCTGTGCCTGGCGTTTGCTCAGCATTTTTTTTGCCACCATTTCCTGTACAGATGCGGGCCGGGTAGTTGCCATGGAAAGCATTGACTGGTTGGACATGATTTTAAAGAGGGGCACATCTTTTTTCTCAGCCATGTCCATGCGCACTTTCAGCAGATTTTCCAGTACAGCCAGGCTCCGGTTGTCCAGCTTGCCTGCGCCTTTGAATTTTTTAAAAAACGGCGGTGCATGGTTGTCTTCATACCGCACCAAAGCCTGGGCCTCACACTCCTCTTTTGCCCAGTGCAGGCGGTCCATGGCAGCAAGGCTGTCGACCAGCCTGCTGTGCAGGGTGATGAGATAGGCCACATCCCCCACGGAATAGGCAACCATGTCTGACTTCAGGGGGCGCTTGGACCAGTCCTGTTTCTGGAATTTTTTGTCCACATACACATCAAAATGGTCTTTGAGCAGGGCTGCCAGGCCCCGCTCCCGGACATTGAGAAACCGGCAGGCGATTTCCGTGTCAAACAGATTTTCGATCCTGGCGCCCATTTCCCGGTCAAGGCTTCTGACATCAAAATCCGCCCCGTGGAATACCTTTATGATATCGGGATTTTCCAGCACCTGCACAAAAGGGGAAAAGTTGTCAATGGTAAACGGATCCACCAGAAAGGCCTCATCACTGGTTGCGATCTGGATCAGGCAGATCTTTTCCTTAAAGGAATGCATGGAGTCAGCCTCCAGATCCACCCCGATAATAGTGTGTTTGCAAATCCGGGCACAGGCTTCCACCAGATCCGCGTCAGACTCGATAAAGGTAAATTGCAGCATCTTTTCCCTTGATTGTTGGCAGTTCTTTATTTAAAATCTTTATTTTTATATCTAAAACCTATTAAATACAATGGAAAACAAGATGGTAACCATAACATTTCCAGATGACAGTATAAAGCAGTTTGAAGAATTTCCCACAGGCATGGATGTCGCAGAAAGCATTTCCAAAGGGTTTGCCAGAAACTGCGTGGCCATGAAAATCGATGAACAGCTCCTGGATTTAAGCCGTCCCCTCAAAACAGATGTCCGAATCAATTTCATTACCGTTAACGATGACCAGGCCCTGGAGGTGCTGCGCCATTCTGCGGCCCATGTCATGGCGGAAGCGGTTCTGAACCTGTTTCCCGATGCCAGACTGACCATCGGCCCAGTGGTGGCAGAGGGGTTTTATTATGACATAGACATGCCCCCTGTTTCCGAAGATGACTTAGGAAAAATCGAATCAGAGATGCAGAAAATCATCAAGGCCAAAACCACTTTTGAACGCCGGGTGGTGTCCAGAGAAGAGGCACTGGAAATTTTCAAAGACAACCCTTTTAAACTGGAACTGATCAATGAACTTTCCGACCAGGAGATCTCCCTTTACAAAAACGGGAAATTCATAGACCTGTGCCGGGGCCCCCACATCCCCCACACCGGCATGATCAAAGGCATCAAGCTCATGAAAATATCAGGTGCTTACTGGCGGGCGGACCAGTCCAGGGAGCAGCTCCAGCGCCTTTACGGCACCGCATTTTTTGACAAAAAGAAACTCAACCAGTACCTGCATCTCATTGAAGAAGCCAAAAAAAGGGACCACCGCAAGCTGGGCACCCGGCTGGATCTGTTCTCCTTTCATGATGAAGCCCCTGGCATGGCCTTTTTTCATGCCAAAGGCATGGACATGTGGAATGCCCTGCTGGATTACTGGCGCCAGACCCACCGGGCAGCCGGATATGTGGAAACCAAAACCCCGGTTCTGCTCAACCGCAAACTGTGGGAAAAAAGCGGGCACTGGGATAATTACAGAGAAAACATGTACACCTCGGTCATTGATGATGAGGAATACGCCATCAAACCCATGAACTGCCCCGGCGGCATGATCCTGTACAAGACCCGGTCCTGCTCCTACCGGGACCTGCCCCTGCGGGCCGGGGAGGTGGGCCTGGTCCACCGCCATGAGCTGTCCGGCGCCCTGTCCGGCTTGTTCCGGGTCCGCTCCTTTCACCAGGATGACGCCCATATTTTCATGACACCGGACCAGATCGAGACAGAAGTCTTAGGCGTGCTGCATCTTTCAGAAAAAATCTATCAGCAGTTCGGCCTGACCTTTCACCTGGAACTGTCCACCCGCCCGGAAAAATCCATCGGCACGGATGCCCAGTGGGAAGAAGCCACAAGTGGCCTGGAAAAGGCCCTGAAGCAGTACGGCCAGGAATACATCATCAATGAAGGAGACGGCGCTTTTTACGGTCCCAAGATCGACATCCATATCAAGGATGCCCTGGGAAGGACCTGGCAGTGCGGCACGGTGCAGCTGGACATGGCCCTGCCGGAACGCTTTGATTTGACCTACAAGGGCAAAGACAATGAAAAGCACCGGCCCATCATGATCCACCGGGTTATCTATGGCTCCATGGAGCGGTTCTTCGGCATCCTGGTGGAACATTTTGCCGGCAAATTTCCGCTGTGGCTGGCACCGGTGCAGGCGGTGATCCTGCCCATAACCCAGGACCTGGCCGGCCATGCAGACACGGTGAAACAGCAGCTGGACAACCAGGGTATCCGGTGCGAAGTGGACCACCGCAATGAAACATTAAAAAAGAAAATCAGGGAAGCCCAGGTCAATTATGTGCCCCTGATCATCACCATCGGCGAAAAGGAAAAAGAGAACCAAACCCTGTCTGTGCGCACCCTGGACGGCAAGGTCAAAATGGGGGTTTCCATGAAGGCGTTTGTCACCCCGGTCCTGGGCCATATCAAAGAACGGATCCTGGATGACATTGTTCTATAGCCATCCCCTGTGCCGGACAGGTTCCCTGAACAGCCCGGCCATGCCCCTGAAACGCGCCCTGTTTGCACGGGTGCCTGGAACCCGCATCGCGGTGGATCTGGATGCCATTGCCCGCAACACCCGGGTGCTGCACCAGGCCTGCGCTTCGGACACCTCTCTTATGGCCGTGGTCAAGGCCAACGCCTACGGACACGGGGCGGTTCATGCGGCGCAGACCGTTCTGTCCAGCGGGGCGGATTTTCTGGGGGTGGCCCGCATGTCTGAAGCAGTTCAGCTGCGGGAAGCCGGCATCCAGGCCCCTATCCTGGTATTCGGCAACACCCTGCCGGACCGGGCCGTGCAGGCCGCCGGGCTGGAGATCCGGGTCACCCTCACCGGCCTTGATGCTGCAAAGGCCCTCAATGACGCAGCCGGGGCTGCCCGCACATCAGTCACTGCCCACATCAAGATCGACACCGGCATGGGACGGCTGGGGCTGTGCCCGGGCCTGGACATGTCCAAAACCCTGGCAGACCTTACTTCCATGATGCAGATGAACAACCTGGCCATTGAAGGGATATACACCCATTTTGCCAATGCCGATGCTGTGGATTTAACCCATGCAAAACAGCAGCTGGCCCTGTTCACAAAGGTCCTGGACCGGCTGGATGCCGACAACCTGCTGCCGAAAGTCATCCATGCCGCCAACAGCGCCGCCACCCTGACACTGCCCCGGAGCCATTTCACCATGGTCCGGCCCGGCATCGCCCTGTACGGGCTGTGCCCGGGCCCGGGTGTCAACTGCACAGATCTTACTCCGGCCTTGTCCATTATATCCACCATCACCCAGGTGAAACAGGTGCCCAAAGGGTTTGCCGTATCCTATGGCAGCACCCATGTCACGGACCGGCCCACCGCCATTGCCACTGTCCCGGTGGGATATGCGGACGGCTACTCCCGGCTGCTTTCCGCAAAAGCCCACATGCTGGTGAGAGGGCAGCGGGCCCGGGTGGCCGGCCGGGTGTGCATGGATTTTACCATGATCGATGTGGGACATATCCCGGATGCCGCTGTCGGCGACGAAGTGGTGGTGATGGGAACCCGGGGGAATGAAACCGTATCAGCAGATGAGCTGGCAGATCTCACCGGCACCATCAATTACGAGGTGGTGGCCGGTCTCACCAGCCGCCTGCCTGTATTTTACCGCAAACAACCCATTGACGTCCCCCGGCATGCCCCTGGCCCAGGAAATGACGACTTCATGGAAACGACCACATCACGGAAACATCCCTGAAAATGACAGGGAACGTTCAAAAAGGGCATCGCACGCATGACACCTGATTTCAACTGGGACAAAGGTATCTGGGATTCCGGGCGGACCCATCACCGTGTAAGGGTGTGCATTGCCGGGGACTGGGCACCCATCCGGAATTTTGCACCCGTCATGGCACAGAATCCGGCAGCTGTTTACGGCGATCTGTTCGACCGCATCAACGCCGCCGACCTGAAGATCTTCAACCTGGAAGCCCCCCTGGCCCGCACCGGCACCCTGGCGGTGAAAAGCGGGGCTGCCTTCCGGGCAGACCCCGGCCATGCCGCAGCCCTGGGCGTATTGTCCGTGGATGCGGTCACCCTGGCCAACAACCATATCTGGGACTGCGGGTTGCCGGGGTTCAACCAGACCCTGGAAACCCTTGCACACCAAGGGATCCGGTGGACCGGTGCCGGGCGGAACCTGGCCGTAGCCGCCACCCCCCTGGTTCTGGAAAAAAACAGCCTGAAGATCGGTATTGTCAACTTCAGCGAGGGGGAAGACCTCACCTGTGCCACCCCCCGGGCCCCCGGTGTCATGGGATGGAAACCGGCCCTGGTGGAAACACAGATACAAAACCTGCGCAGCACCGTGGACCTGGTTGTGGTGATCGCCCACTGCGGCATAGAATACATGCCGTTTCCGCCCCCCTATGTGACAGCTACGTTCCAGAACCTGGCAGCAGCCGGGGCCGACCTGGTGGTGGGACACCACCCCCATGTGCCCCAGGGACTCCAGATCCACAAAAACACCCCCTTGTTTTACAGCCTGGGCAATTTTATATTTTTCCAGCCCACAGACCTTTTGTTCCGCAAACTGGGGTTTGTCCTGTTTGCCGAACTGGACGCCCAGGGCATGGCAGGCCTTGAGATGGTGCCTTATCAGATCCATGACCAGGGGATAAGAAGCCTGACCCCAAAGGAAAAACGCTGTTTTTTCACCGCCTTCAGACAGGTGTCCAGACAGATCAGCACCCCCGGTGGCCGAAAACAGGCCTGGCATGCCCTGATCCAGTATTATGCCGCCCATATGCTGGAACCGGAACTAACAGCCATTTTCGACACACTCAAAATAGATCCCCCCAAAGGGGCTGCCATGTTCAGAAACCGCCTCACCACCCTGCAGCACAAAGCACTGCTCACAGACACCATGACCCGGATCATGGCAAACCGCCTGGATGACGTTTCCTCCAGGGCAAAAGCCCTCATCCGTGAATGGATGACCCGGAAAACCGGCAAATGAAACTACAGGTATCGGACACAGCAACCATTGTGGTTACCGATTCAGGCCTGGGGGGATTGTCAGTGTTTGCCGCCATTGTAAACCGCCTGGCCCGGGCCTGCCCCTGGTCCGGGGTGAACCTGGTGTATTTCAATGCCTGGCCTGAAAAAGACAGGGGATACAACCATTACCCGGACATGGCGCACAAAGCCCGGGTGTTTAACAACGCCCTTGCCGCCATGGCCCGGCTGGGTCCGGATGCCCTGGTCATTGCCTGCAACACCCTGTCCGTGATCTATCCTTACACAGGTTTTTCCGACACCACCGCCTTGCCGGTGCATGACATCATCGGCCAGGGGGTGGACATGATTGCCGCAGCCCTGGCCCGGGACCCTGAAACCGGTGTGATTCTGTTCGGCACCCCCACCACGGCCGGCTCCCGGATACATGCACAGGGGCTTATCCACAAAGGCATCACCCCGGACCGTATCATCAACCAGGGGTGTGTCGACCTGGCCGGCAAAATTGAAAGAAACCCTTTTGACCCGGACCTGCCCGCAATGATCCAGGACAATGTGGACCAGGCCATTGCGGCCGGGGCCGGGCAATTCCGTCAGCCGGCCGCTGGCCTGTGCTGCACCCATTTCGGGTATTGCCGGGATCTGTTTTCCGCTGCCATTGCACGACGTACCGGCCGCCCCCCCCTGATCCTGAATCCCAATCAGGCCCTGGCAGACCAGGTGCTTTTTCAGGCGATACAGAGGGTATCCCAAGACGATATGGACCGGTTCCGTATGTCCGAAGGGAAGGCCTGCCCCCCAACAGACATGGATATCCGGATCATGTCCCGTGTGCCATGGGATAAACAGCGGATCATTGCCTATGAAACCCTGTTTGCCCCCCATTCTCCCCGGGTGGCACAGGCATTGGCCAACTACCATTTCAATCCTGATTTGTTCAAAATTCAGTAACAAGGAGACTGTTTTCATGAAAACCATTCTGCTGCTCACCGGTCCGGCAGGCGATGCCCAGGGCTGGGGCGATTCCGGGGTGACAAAAAGCATGTGCCGGGCCATAAAAGACAGCGGTCTTGACAGCCGCATCGCGTTTGTGTCAACCATGGAAGAATTTTTTGCCGCCATGGGAACCGGCGGGTTTGACATGGTCTGGAGCGCCCTTTACCATATCTCGGACAAAAGCGATATCATCGGCACGGGCACCGGCCAGTGGCTGGCTGATTATTTTGATGCCCATGCCATTCCCTACATCGGTCCGGACAGCGCCACCATGAAACGTCTCATCAACAAGACCGCCACCCATGACATGCTGGCAGCACAGGGCATCCGGGTGCCGTTTCATATCGAGATTTTTCCGGGACAGGCTTTGCCGGACATCAGGTTCCCAGCATTTGTCAAACCCAGTTGTGAGTCCCGTTCCGTGGGCATCAGTGATGATTCCGTGGTCCATACCCCGGAAGCGCTGGCCCGGCAGACAGCCTTTATCCACGATAATTTTGACCAGCCCGCCCTGGTGGAAGAATACCTTCCCGGCGATGAGTACACCGTGCTCATGCTGGGCAACGGCAGATCACAGAAATTTCTGCCCGGCCGGGTGGTGGTGGACCCGCAGCTTTTTGGCAAATACCCCATTCTGCGCAGCGATCTGCGGGGCGTGGGTGTAACCCGGATCAAGCGGGCCGGAATAATGGCGGACCAGGCGGTCGCCCTGTGCCAAAGCGCTGTGGAGGCCTTACACTGCCTGGACCATGTGCGGGTGGACATGCGAATGGATGCACAAGGGGATCTGAAAATCATCGAAGCCAACGGCATCCCCGGACTCAAGCCGGTGAAAAGCTGGAGCCCCCAGCTCTTTTCCCTTTACCACGCCACCGGCAAAGGACCGGACCGGGACTATCAGGAACTGCTCCACTGCATTGTGTCTTCCGCTCTGGAACGGTATGGCCTGGTATGAAAACAGCCTTTCAGAAAATAAAATAATTTATGCCCATCCCATTACAGTTTATGGTATATTCTTAAAATAGACATATTTTCTGGAGGCACTTATGACACAGACATTTCAGCCGGGCGATGCCCTGATCGTGGTGGATGTACAAAATGATTTCTGCCCGGGCGGGGCTTTGCCCATTAATAATGCAGATACAATCATTCCTGTTCTGAACCGCTGGATTGCCGATGCTGCCGCCGCCGGCGTGCCGGTGTTTGCATCCCGGGACTGGCATCCGGCAGGGCATATGAGTTTTGCAAAAAGCGGCGGGCCCTGGCCCCCCCACTGTATCCAGGACAGCGACGGTGCAAGGTTCCACCCGGACCTTGCATTGCCGGATACCGCGGTCATCGTAACCAAGGGGGTACGCTTTGACCAGGACCAGCACTCCGCCTTTGACCAGACCGGTCTTGATGTAAGGCTGCGCGCCGATGGTATCACCCGGGTGTTCATCGGCGGGCTTGCCGAGGACGTGTGTGTGCTGGCAACCGCCCTGGATGCCCGCAAAAATGGATTTACGGTAAAGCTTATTGCCGACGTCACCCTGCCGGTTACCCCGGAAGGGGGGAAAGAAGCCCGGAAAAAGATGCAGGATGCCGGCATACAGATTGTCAGCAGCAGCCAAGTATAACACAGAGAATCGTGGCGCCTGAACGTAAAACAAACCCCGTCCCATACTGCAGCGACCGATCAGGTCACAACCCATAGATTGCAAGGAGCAAAACCCATGACAGAAAAAGCATTCCAGGAGTATTATTCAGAAGAATTCAGTCACTGCTACGGCTGCGGCCGCAAAAACGAACACGGTCATCAGATTAAAAGCTATTGGGATGGCGAAGATAGTGTGGCTGTTTTTCAACCGGAACCCTATCACATAGCCATTCCCGGATTTGTATACGGCGGACTGATCGCCTCTCTTATCGACTGCCACGGCACTGGCACGGCAGCGGCCGCCACTTACAGAGAACAAGGGCGGGCAATGGACAGCGAACCTGCCCTGCGGTTTGTCACCGCTTCTTTAAAGGTGGATTTTCTGGCCCCCACCCCTTTGGGTGTTCCCCTGGAAATCCGGGCCACAGTATCCCAGATCACCCCGAAAAAAGTGGTGGTGGATGAAAAGGTGACGGCCAACGGCAAAATCTGCGCCACCGGCCAGGTCATTGCGGTAAAAATGCCGGATTCCATGCTTTCTGGGAAAGAACCACAGTCCAGATAGCTTCGAAATAACGTTCACCCATATCAAAGGAGATCTTGCATGTCCCAGGAAACACTGCCTGTTCAAGGCAAGGATGTTGTACTTTTTGCGTTCAGGGGAGATCCCATGTGCTTTATTCATGTGCTGCTCAACGGGATCGACCTGCATGAAAAGGGAAAGCAGGGCCTGATTGTGCTGGAAGGCGATGCCGTCACCCTGGTGGAAAAAATGGCGAAGCCGGACCATTTTTTATCCAAACCCTTTCAAAAAGCCAAATCTCTCGGGATCATCCACGGGGCCTGCAAAGCCTGCAGCGCCAAACTCAAGGCCACCGAAGCCGTGGAAAAAGAAGGCATCCCCCTGATCGGGGATATGGCCGGTCACCCTGCCATGGGAGGATTTCTGGCAAAGGGATTTACCGTAATCACTTTTTAGCCCATGTCGGGAATCAGTATCCTGCTGTTCTCAGTTAACAACAACAAAATGATATAATCAAAAGGAGATAGCATGCAAAAATCTGTCAGATCAAAACAATTTGTAATTGTGTGCCTGTGTGCGGTTCTTTTATCCATTTTTACCGGGGCCGGGGAGGCCGCCGCCAAAACAATAAAACTCAGAGCGGTAAGCGCCTGGCCCAAAACCGTATTTGAAGTGCAAAATTTCATGGCTTTTCTGGATATGGTGGAAAAAAATATTGCAGAACAATATCCCGGTGCGCTTGACATCCAATACATGGGCGGCCCTGAAGTGATCCCCAATCGTGAACAGGCGGAAGCCCTGCGGAATGGCCTGGTTGATATGGTTTTCACAACAGACGGCTACTATACATCGGTCCTGCCGGAAGTTAATGCCTTGAGTCTGACAAAGATAAAACCCTGGGAAGAACGGGCCAAGGGGGTAAATGATCTGCTGAACACAGGCCATGCATCAAAACTGAACAGTTTTTACCTGGGACGTATGGGATCCGGGATACCATTTACCCTGTATCTGAACAAACCCATCAGCAGTGCGGATCTTTCCGGTCTCAAGATCCGGTGCTCACCCACCCATATAAATTTTCTCAAGGCACTGGGGGCCCAGCCGCTTGTCATCCCGCCCCCGGATGTGTATACGGCCCTGGAGCGGGGCCTGGCTGACGGCTTTATCTGGCCGGCCGGCCTTATCAGGGACTGGGGATGGCATGAGGTTACCCAATATATCGTTACCACGAATTTTTACATGGCAGTGAATGTTGTGCTTGTGAATAAATCCAAATGGGACCAGCTGCCTGCCCATCTGCAAACCCTTTTGATCCAGACCCATGAGCAGGCCGAGCACTATGCGGTTGACCGGGGAAAGGCCCATGTGGAAAAAGAGTTTGCAGCGTTTAAGGAACAGGGCATCACCTTTATCGACCTGCCGCCGGATGAAGCAAAGAAATTTGAAGACGCTGCATATGAGCAATTATGGGATATTGTCATACAAAAAGCGCCTGAAAACGGGCCCAGGCTCAAAGAAATGGTGTCACAATAATTTGTATTCTGAGATGGAGAGACATTCTTGAATAAAGCGATCGACAAATTGCTGGGGATCATGGCATTTTTTGCAGGGGTGCTTCTTCTTTTTGTGACCTTCTCCATCAGCTACACCATCTTTTCACGGATAACAGGTCTTTCCTCGCCTTTGTGGGTATTGCAGTGCAATGAATACGCCCTTTTGTGGATCACCTTTCTGGGTACCGCCTGGGTGCTCAAAAGAGACAAACATGTGTCTATTGATCTTGTTACAGGGCGGTTGTCCCCGAAGAAACAATCCTGGTTCCGGCTGTTCCACAGCCTGCTGGGCATGCTGCTGTGTCTGGTCTTTCTCTGGTACGGCACCCGGGTAACCATAGAACAGTTCCAAAGAGGGGTTGTGGATGTGCAGGCGGTTGATGTACCCAAATATATCATTCTTATGGTCATACCCATTGGGTTTTTTGCCCTTGTTTTACAGTTTGCACGGCAGTTTTTCACCACAGCCGACCGCCTGCGCAGGACCCCTGAAAATGATTTTTCCATGGACCAGGGGTCGTAGCAGGCATGGAATGGTATCTTGTTCTCTCCTTTTTTGTGTTTGGCCTGATTTTTCTTCTGCTTCTGGGATTTCCCATCGCTTTTTCCTTTCTGGCCATTGATCTTCTGGGCATTATCTTTTTTATGGGCACAGGGGGGCTGCAGCAGGTTACCCTCCAGATTTTTTCGTCTCTTTCCACATTCACGCTGGCACCGATTCCCCTTTTTATCCTCATGGGTGAACTCATGTTCCAGTCAAAACTGGCCAACAACACCATTGATGTTATTGATAAATGGCTGGGCAGACTGCCCGGGCGGTTAAGCCTTCTTGCCGCTGCCGGGGGCACCATTTTTTCCGCCTTGAGCGGCTCAAGCATTGCCAATACCGCCATGCTTGGGACAACCCTGCTTCCTGAAATGAAGGCACGCGGATATAAAACACCCATGGCTGTCGGACCCATCATCGGTGTGGGCGGACTTGCCATGCTGATTCCCCCCTCCTCTTTAGTGGTTGTCCTGGCCAGCATTGCCCATATTTCTGTGGGAAAACTGCTGGTGGCCGGGGCCATTCCCGGCCTGCTCATGGGCACCCTTTATACCGCCTATATCATTGTCCGCTGCTGGTTGAACCCATCCCTTGCTCCCAGGTATGAAGTGTCAAAAACCCGCTTGAAAGACAAAATCCTGGGTACGATAAAATATGCCTTTCCTTTGGTATTTATCATTTTCATGGTCCTGGGATTGATGCTTATGGGTGTTGCCACCCCCACAGAAGCAGCTGCTTCCGGGGTCATGGCCACCCTGGTTGTTACGTTGTGCTATGGCCGGCTGCACTGGAAAATGCTCATGGCATCCATGAAAGGAACCTTGGAAATAACCATCATGGTATTCATGATTATTGCCGCTTCCAAGACATTCAGCAGCATCCTTGCCTTTACAGGGGCAACCCAGGGGCTGCTTGCGGTCATTGAGGGACTCAACGTGCACCCGCTGCTTATCCTGATCGGTATGCAGGGATCTGTCTTTATCCTGGGAATGTTCATGGAAACCATCTCCATTATGATGATCTGCCTTCCCATATTCATGCCCATTGTCCATATGCTGGGATTTGATCCGGTCTGGTTCGGCATCATCATGCTCATAAACTTTGAAATGGGTATGACAACCCCGCCCTTCGGAATGATGCTGTTTGTCATGAAAGGGGTGGCAGACGATGATATCAGCATAAAAGATATCTGTTATGCCGCCCTGCCGTTTATCGGATGTGACATGGTGGCCATGGCCATGATCATCACATGGCCGGCCCTGGCATTATGGCTGCCGGGTTTAATGGGATAAAGATGCATCTGGTTGTTTGCTCCCACGCATCTTTATGGTATGCTGCACCTTAAATGTAATACAACCTCACTGGAGTGGACAGTTTTTCATGCCGGAACCCCAAAAACATTGTCTGCATCTTTCCATAGCTGCGCTGATTATTTTTATTCTGTGCGGATATCTGCCTGCAGGCTATGCAGATACCAGGCCTTTTTTAAAACTCACTGAACAGGAAAAAGCATTTGTTGCAGACCACCCAGTCATCCGGGTGAGCAATGAAATGGATTGGCCTCCCTTTGATTTTGCCGTGGGGGACCAACCCTTTGGACTCAGCATTGACCTGATGGATATGCTGTCATCCCGGCTTGGAATAACTTTTGAATACATAAACGGATACCGGTGGAATGAACTGCTCAAAATGTTCAAAAACAGAGAGCTGGATGTGCTGCAATCCGCTTATATGAACCAGGAACGCCGGCAGTTCGGCCTGTTTACCCGGCCTTACTATAAGGATAAAACCGTATTTGTTGTGCCGGCCCATGCACCCGGCATCCTGGACATTGCCGATCTTTCCGGCAAAATCATTGCCGTTCCCAAGGGATGGGCATACGAAACATACCTGACTGACAACCATCCGGACATCAATCTCCTGACAGTTAAAAATATAGAGGAGGCATTTGCTGCGGTATCCGATGGAAAAGCAGATGCCGCCATTGAACTGTCAGCGGTTGCACAATACCTGATCAAAAAAAATTTCATGGCCGGGCTGAAAGTATCCGGCTGGTTCAGCCAGTATGACAACAACGACCAGAAGGCCTTGCACATCATGGTACGAAATGACTGGCCCATCCTGCACCAGATGTTTGAAAAAGCCCTTTTGACAATCACCCCCGGTGATATTGCTGCCCTTGAGCACAAATGGCTGGGGGAAAGCACGGCCCCTTTTGTTCCTAAACTGCAACTTACCCGTCAAGAGAGAACCTTTCTTGAAACCCACCCCAAAATCCGGGTGGCAAATGAGCTGGACTGGCCCCCGTTTGATTTTATACAAAATGGAGAGCCGGCCGGTTTTGCCATTGATTATATCACACTGCTTGCAAATATCATCGGTGTTGAACTGGAGTTCATCAATGGGTACACCTGGTCGGAGCTTCTGGAAAAAGGCCGCAAAAAAGAGATCGATCTGTTTCCGGGGTTATGGAAAAGTGCGGACAGAGAAACATTTTTATCTTTTACCAGTCCCTATATCCAGCTGATCAACGTCCTTGTCACCAGAAAAAACATGCCCAGGGTTGATTCCCTGGCTGACATGAAAAATAAAAAAATTGCCGTGCCTGCAGGATACACCCTGACGCAAATTGTCATGGAACAATACCCCGGTTATGAGTACATACTGGTAAAAAATCCCGCCGAGGGATTAAAGCAGGTTTCCCTGGGAAAAGCAGACGGATTTATCGGATCTCTGGGTATCATCAACTACATCATCAAAAAACAATTTCTCAACAATGTACATGTGGCTGCTGAAATCACACTGCACAGGGATCTGCCCCTTTACATGGCTGTCAGAAAGGACTGGACCATGCTGGCAGCCATCCTTGACAAAGCCATGGAACAGGTTGACTCCCGCCAGTATGATGCCATTGTGAACAAGTGGATCGGCAGCATGGAACAGACCGGTGACATGATCACGCTGACCCGGGAGGAAAAAACCTATCTGGCCGGGAAAACCCACATATCCATGTGCGTGCAGGCAGATTTTCACCCTTTTGAGGGCATAGATGCAAATGGAAACTATCAGGGAATTCTTGCCGATTTCTATGACCTTATGGGCAGAAAAATCGGGGTGCCTGTTCAGGCTGTTAAAACCGTTTCTACCGATGATGCTGCCACACATATCAAAACAGGTGCCTGCGATATTGTTTCCATGGTGACCCAAAAAAATATGGATGCAGGCCTGATAACCCCCACCACACCCTATACGGCATATCCCCTTGTCATTGCCACAGACAGCAAAGCCCTGTATATAGATACCATTGAAACCATTGCGGAAAAACCCATAGGCATCAGCAGAACTGCCCCATTTTTCCATGATATGACGACCCGGTACCCTGAAATCAATTTCATCGCTGTTGATACAGTTGAAAAAGGGCTTGCCGCCGTTCAGAACGGATCTTTTTTCGCCCTGGTGGATACGGCCCCGAAAATCGGTTTTCATATCCAGGAAAAGGAAATGGTGGACCTGAAAATATCAGGAGAACTGCCCCACCAGATCAGTTTCCGGACCGGTATTTCCAGTAACGATCCCCTGCTGCACGGCATTTTTGAAAAAGCCATCCAATCCCTGACTGATGCAGAAAAAAAACACATTTTTCAAACCTGGATGACCCTGAAATATGAGCAGGGATTTGACTACAGCCTGTTATGGAAAATCCTGCTGGTCATGGGGGTCGTCGGTTTTTTTGCCGTATACCGCCATATATCTGTTTCCCGGTATAATACACGGCTTGCCGCACTGAACAAGGAATTGACAACCGCCAATAAAAAACTGGAAACCATATCCTATCTGGACGGGCTTACCGGTATTCCCAACCGGAGAAAATTTGACACGGTTCTGGAAAATGAGTGGAAACGGTGTGAAAGAACCGGCCAGGTGCTGACCCTGATGATGCTGGACATCGACTTTTTCAAACCCTTTAATGACCGGTACGGCCATCTCCAGGGAGATGACTGCCTGAAAACCGTGGCTAAAACCATTGAAAGCCTGCTGGGCAGACCCGGTGATTTTGTGGGCCGTTACGGGGGAGAAGAGTTTGCTATTGTACTTCCAGGTACAGGCAGTGCCGGTGCAGAACAGCTGGCCCGAATCATGCTGACCCGGATTCAGGAACTGAAAATTTCCAACCAGGATTCCAGGGTGTCCCCGTTTTTGACCGTGAGCATCGGCGGTATCTCAGCTACGCCGAACCACGCCATTCCCGGCACCTGGTTTCTGAACAAGGCAGACCAGCTGCTCTACCGGGCCAAACAGGGGGGAAGAAACCAGTACCGGCTGGAGAATTTGTAAAACATACCCATGTGCCTGATTGTTTTTGCATACAACATCCATCCTGCATATCCCCTGATTATCGGTGCCAACCGGGATGAATTCTTTGACCGGCCCACAGCACCCCTGGGCTGGTGGAAAGGCCATCCCCATGTGCTTGCCGGACAGGACCTGCAGGCCGGCGGTACATGGATGGGCATCACAGATACCGGGCGATTTGCCGCCATCACCAATTTTCGCGATCCTTCCCGGACAAAGCAAAATGCCCCGTCCAGGGGGGCACTTGTGGGTGATTTTCTGTGTTCAGACACTTCTGCACGAACATATCTTGCGCAGGTCCGGGAATCTGCTGAAGCATACAATGGTTTCAATCTGATGGTAAAGGACGGCGCCGGTCTCTTTTACTATGCCAATTACCAGGACCGTATCCAGCGCCTTTGTGCCGGGGTGTACGGCCTGAGCAACCACCTGCTGGACACTGACTGGCCCAAGGTGAAAAAAACCAGAAAAGGGCTCACATCTCTCATGGAACAGGATCTGGTGGATGAAGAGGCGATTTTCACCCTCCTTGCGGACCAACAGCCGGCACCGGAGGCGCTGCTGCCGGATACCGGCATCGGCCCGGCGTGGGAGCGGCTGCTGTCATCTGTTTTTATCCGTTCCAAGACCTACGGCACCCGTTCATCTTCGGTGATCCTCATGGGGAAAAACGGTCAAGTGCGGTTTTCCGAGCGCACCTTTGACGTATCCGGGTACTGCGGCCAGAAATCTGAAACCGTCATTCTTTGAAAAATCAGTCGGATCCACCTGCATCCAGGGTCTTTTCCAATGCATGAACATGGGTGACAGGGATGGCATAGGTAATGCCGGTGGGATCTTTTAATACATGTTCTTTTTTGCCTTTGACAAACACCATATTTATTACCCCCACCACCTGACCTGTGGCGATTCTGTACACCGGACTGCCGCTGTTTCCCGGATAGGCCACCGCATCAAGCTGATAAATATCAAACGGGGTCTTCAGGTGCCGGATGATCTCCCCGTCAATAATCGTTGCACTGGGACTTGGCAGAATCATGGGGGCTATGGCCGAGACGATGCCGGTATGGGTGGTGGGATTCAGCCCCAGAATAAACCCGATGGGATACCCTGTGAAAGCGATGGCATGGCCCTCCTTTACTGTGGCATTTTCGGCCAGCAAAAGGGCCGGCAGTCTGTTTCCTTTAATCTGCAAAACGCTCAGGTCATGAAATCCGTCTTCTGCAAGTACTGTGGCCTTGATGCCTCTGTCAGGCAGGGTTTCATGAAATATCCGCAGATGAAAAAGCCTGTCGTTTTCCCTGATGCCGTCAATCACATGTTTGCTGGTGATGATTCTTGTCCCGTCTCCTGTGACAAACCCGGTGCCTGAAAACCTTACAGCCGGCTTATCATTGAAGTAGTAGGTGCCGATGGCCACCACACCGGTTTTGACCTGGTGAATCAACGCAGAAAGATCCCTGTCTTTTTCCACAAGATCTGTCTGTCCGGCCGCCCTGCCCGGGGGAAAGCAGGCGGTAATTAGAAACCAGAACAAAACACACCAGCAGATCCGGCCGATACCGGCCCCGGTGACCACTGCTGCCCGGCCCTGAAAATCAATCATCCTGCCTCCCCTGCTGTAAATATTTCATGGAAATTCTGTCATGTTGTATTATATTTCTTCCAAAGTGGCAATGGCGGTAACCATACCGCAGCCCCAAAACCCCCAAACCCCAGAGTAGATGCATGCAAAACAACACAAAAGATATACAAATCCGCTGGGCGAGACAACTGCTCAAGGAACACCGCAGGATATGTTACCAGCAAAGTGTATCACTGCCCACGCCGGTAATCAGCATCGCTGCCGGCAAAAACCGATTGGGATACTGGGCCCCGGCCAGCCGCACCATTTCCATTTCCAGATATTTGATAGAAAACAATCCCTGGGAGACCGTTCTGGAAATATTCAAACATGAAATGGCCCACCAATATGTGAGTACATACTTTGACAATGCAGACTGTCATGGAAACGCTTTCAAAACCGCCTGTGAAAAAATGGGGGTACACCCGTGTTTTGCAGGAAGCGGCAGCCCTGAAAAGGAACATCTGGCTGCCTTTACGGGTACCTTGCCGGAAAAGGCGCAAACCATGTTGCGGCGGGTGGAAAAACTGCTGGCACTGGGGCAGTCAAGCGTTGCATCCGAAGCCCGGGCAGCATCCAGGAAAGCCAACTATCTGCTGAACAAATACAACCTGGAACTGATTGCCAGAGATGAAACCGATGCTTCAGATATCAAATATGTGTATCTCCGGACCGGGAAAAAACGCATGGAAACCATTGAAAAGCTGATCCTGGTTTTTCTGGAAGAATTTTATTTTGTAAATTGTGTGACCGCCACCATCTATGATGCCGAAACTGATGAAGAATATAAGGCCGGGGTCCTGACAGGCAAAAAAGAAGCACTGGTGGTCGCTGAATATGTTTTTTGGTTTCTTTTGAATACATCCAAAGCGTTGTGGAAGCATTTCCAAAAAAAACATGCCGGCCAGCGGACGGGAAAGGTAGCGTTTGATTCCGGATTCATGCAGGGCATCCGATCCAACCACGAGATGATGTTCAAAGAACATCATGATGCCGGCATCACCGCAGATACCTCCCTGCCGGTTGCTGCAGTCAGAGCGCTGCGTGTCAAATGCCATGCTGAAAACAACGGTGAAGTATCACGGTTGTTTCCCCGGTTGAGAAAAGACCGGTCATCCTACCGAATGGATAAAAATGCTTTCGACCAGGGCATGGAACAGGGGAAAAAGACCCATATCAAACGGCCTGTTGCACATAAAAACACAGGAATAACCGCATTGTTGAATTAATTTATATCCCTTGTGTGAAACAATGCCTTGACGGCAACCGCCTGTCCTTAGTCTTTATCAACCGTCCAGGAGGGATGCCGGCAGAATGATCCGGTACTGTTGTTTTCTATCGGCGTTCTGTGCGATGCCTCTATTATGCCCCCAGGGTTCACCGCCCGGTCAGAGGGCGGCCTAACTGATAAATCTTTCCGCAGGTGCCAAATTCTCTCACCCGGTCAATGGCGCAAATTTCATCGAACCGCTCCTGGATCTCCTCGGCCGCAATGGATCTTTCGGTATCGCCGATGCATACCCCTTTGCCCGACACCATGGCAGAGCGGGCAAACCAGCCCGCACTCATGGCAAACACCATGCCGGATACCGGGTTCTGATCTGAACACAGGTACACCACCAGGGGGACATTGAACTGCGGCCGGATCCTGCGGGCCACATCATCGGGAAACACCCCGGCTGTCATGCCGGTATCCGCGTTGGGTGCCACCGTGTTCAACTGGATGCCGTACCGTGATACCTCCAGCTTCAGGGTGTGCATCAGCCCGATGATTCCCATCTTGGCAGCCCCGTAATTGGACTGGCCGAAATTGCCGTACATGCCTGATGTGGAGGCGGTGAAAACCACCCGGCCGTACTGCTGTTGCTTCATCTGCCGCACCGCCGGCTGGGTCACGCAGAAAGCGCCTTTCAGATGGACATTGATCACCGCATCCCACTCTTGTTCCGTCATTTTCATGAAGGTCCGGTCCCGCAGAATCCCGGCATTGTTAATAAGGATGTCCAGCCGGCCGAACCGGTCCACAGCTTTCTGCACAATCTTTTGTCCGCCCGTCATGGTTGCCACGGATGCGTGACTTGCTGCAGCCTGTCCCCCGGCGGCCCGGATCTCATCCACCACCGCATCGGCACAGAACTGCCCGTCTTCTGTCCGGCCGATATCGTTGACCACGACTGCAGCTCCCCGACGGCCCAGTTCCAGGGCATAGGCCCGGCCAATGCCGGCCCCGGCCCCGGTCACCACTGCTGCCCGGCCCTGAAAATCAATCATCCTGCCTCCCCTGCTGTAAATATTTCATGGAAATTCTGTCATGTTGTATTATATTTTTTTCAAAGGGGCAATGGCGGTAACCACCCCGCTGCCCCAAAAACCCCAACTGACAGGAGGCCTACATGGCCCAGATCCATATAAACCCGGAAAACCAGACCCCGGAAACCATCCACCTGAACGTCACAGACGATGGCTTTGATTTTTCTACCGCCAAACAGATGGCCAAAGACATGGCTTTTAAAAAATGCAATGCCCCCATGATCCTGTCATGGAAAAACAACAAAACCGGCGAATCCTACCCCGACTACGAATGCGGCGTATCTGACCGGCCCTTCTGGATCCGGTATGCCGAAGGCAGAGGCGCCAACCTGACCATTGATTTCAATGACGGGGACTATGTGTTCATGATCCTGAAGATGTAACCGTTGATTCAGATAACTGCTTGCTAAAAAAAATAGCAGGCGTTGCGGATCATGGATGGGGAACCACCACCGTGCTGAGCAGATAGATGGTGTACCCAAGATACACCGCCAGCAGCACACCCCCTTCAAACCGGTTTATCCGGCCCTGTCTGCGTCTAAATCCGTAACCGATGGCAAAGAGCGACAGGGTCAGCCCACCCATCACCACCATGTCCCGTGACAGGGTGGCCGGTTCCACCCCAAATGGATGAATGGTACCTGCGATCCCTACCACGGCAAGGGTGTTGAAAAGATTGGACCCCAGCACGTTGCCCAGGGCAATATCATGTTCTCCCCTGCGTGCCGCAATGACAGAGGAGGCCAGTTCCGGCAGGGATGTTCCGATTGCCACAATGGTCAGGCCGATGACCATGTCGCTCACCTGGAAGAAGCGCGCAATTTGTACCGCCCCCCACACCAGCATGCGGGAGCTTGCGATCAGCAGGATCAGCCCGGCAACCAGCCAGAAAACAGACCGCCTGAGGGACATGGCCCGATTTGTTGCCTGTGTTTCCACCTGGGCTGCCAGAGGATCGGCCTTCTGCCGGATCCCCTGCATGATGGTCCAGCCCATCAGACCGGCGAACGATACCAGCAGCATCACAGCATCAGAAAAGGAAAGCACAAGGTCTGCCATCAGAAACACGGAACCTGCCGTAACCAGCGTCAGTATCGGAAGTTCCTTGCGCAGCACCGCGGAATGCACCATGATTGGGCTGATCAATGCGGTAATCCCCAGAATCAGGGCAATATTGGCGATGTTGGATCCATAGGCATTTCCCAGGGCGATTCCGGGACTGCCCTGTAATGCCGCCAGGGCAGAGACCACCATCTCCGGGGCCGAGGTGCCGAACCCCACGACCACCATGCCGATGAGAAGCGGGGGCATGCTAAAATACCGGGCAGTGGCAGCAGCCCCTTCCACAAACCGATCCGCGCTCCACACAAGGAGTATCAGCCCTGCAGCAAGCACAGAAACAGCCATTGCCATATGCCTATCCTTTACAGAACAGCGATTGTTTTTATTACATCAATGTCTTTATCTGTCATAAGTTTCACAAATGACTGCATTAATCAAGTTTTTCCGCGGTTTGGGCAGACTGTCTTGTACTATTTCCAGCAATTTGTAGATTATGGCTGAGTCAGGGATTGAAAAGCCGACATTAAAATATGAATTGTTGCGTATCTTAAACTTCTTTCAACCGATGGTTCCTGATTTATCTTCCCCTATCCTACAGCAATCATGATCAACCCGGTAAACATGATCACTACTCCCGTGATCTTGGGCAGAAAGGGCTTTTCTTTCAAGATTACAATGCCTAATGTTACACCCAATGGAATGCTCAGCTGCCTAAACCCAACCACATACGTGACGTTGTCAACAAATGCCAGGGAGATCAGGATAATGACATAGGTCAGATGAATGCCTATCCCAGCAAGACAGGCCTTGCCAATACCGGTAGTCACCACCTGAATCAGATTTCGGCGTCCCCGACTTCTAAATACAACGAATAAAAAAAGCCAGAGCGCTGACGTAGCCGCTTCAAGGCAGATGTATAATATTGATATTTCAGTATTCCCCATGGAAGTTTGAAAAAAGGTCCTCAGTTGCCGAAGTGCCTCATCGTCAATCAATGAGTATCCAGATGTGCCTGCGGCCGCCAGTAAGGCCAATCCACAGTTGGGGTTTAGATACTTTTTAAAATGAAAATCAGTGAATCGTTCCAGAGGGATGAGAAAACATCCGGCCACAACCAGCAAAATACCTGCCACACAAATATTGGACACCTGATGCCCGTGTCCTAAAATCAGTGTTGTGACTGTGACAACGATGATGGGAGCAGATCTTGAAATGGGATAGGCCACAGATATATCGCCGTTTCGATAGGCCCCGGCAAGTGATGCATAGTACAAAGCCTGAAAAAAACCCGTCAGTATCAGGAACCCCCATATATTTAAAGGGATACTTGTCATCTGATCCTGATACAGGATAAGAGTCGGTGAAAACAATATTGCCCCTGTCAGACATGCGACTCCAAAAAACGATGAAGACGGTATCTGGCTTTTGCTAAGCAGATTCCACCCGGCATGCATGAATGCGGACAGGAGAATTAGGACGATGGCAAATGAAGACATGTTTTTTTGTGTCCGCACTCAGGTTGGTATGTTTTTTAGATGCCGACAGCTGACTGCCGGTTCGTCTGTCTTATTTTTATCACCAGGCTTTTTAGCACCATTCAAGGGTGATGTAAAGTAATTCAAAAGCACTCTTTTCCCTTGCTCCTTCCCCCTGCGAGATCTCATCGGAAAACCGATGAGCCTATTCCCGAACCAATTGCAAGTAAACACTTTAGCGGAAAATTCATGGTCCGGGTGCCTCCGGAGGTACATAGAAAATTGGCCATACAAGCTGCTGAGTCCGGC